>JADZDA010000001.1 GCA_020851255.1 Burkholderiales bacterium
GCCAGCACCAGCGCTGGATCGACGCGATCGTCGGCGACGCGCCGCCCGAGGCCACCGCCCGCGACGCCCTTGCCGGCATGGCGATCGCCGAGGCGATCGCGCGCTCCCACGGCCGGGGCGGGCAGCACGTGTCCGTGGAGGCCGCATGATCCGGATCGCGATCCTCAGCTTCGCGCACTACCACGCGAATTTCTGGGCCGAGGCGTTCCGCGAGGAATCCGGCGTCGAGCTCGCCGGCATCTGGGACGACGATGCGGCGCGCGGTCGCGAGGCCGCCGGCCGCTTCGAGACGATGTTTTTCGCGGATCTCGATGCGGCGCTCGCGGCCTGCGATGCCGTCGCGATCTGCAGCGAGACCGTCGCGCACGCCCCGCTGATCGAGCGCGCGGCGCGGGCGGGGCGCGCGGTGCTTTGCGAGAAACCGCTGTCGAACGATCTCGCGGGTGCCGCGCGCATCGCGGCGGCGGTCGAGTCCGCCGGCATCGTGTT
This sequence comes from Burkholderiales bacterium, assembly GCA_020851255.1. Taxonomy (GTDB): domain Bacteria; phylum Pseudomonadota; class Gammaproteobacteria; order Burkholderiales; family Casimicrobiaceae; genus VBCG01. Next base: position 490 of record JADZDA010000001.1, read on the forward strand.
CATGCAGAGCTTCCCGAAGCGCTTCGATCCGATCTCGCACGAGCTCAGGCGCCTGGTGACCGCCGGCGAGCTCGGCCGCATCAATCTCGTCCGCATCAGGCACGGCCACTTCTACGGGCTCGATCCGGAGTTCAGGCAGCGCTGGTACGTGAACCCCGCGCTGTCCGGTGGCGGGGCGTTGCTGGACGAAGGCGTGCACGCGGCGGACCTGCTGTGCTGGTTCTTCGGCATGCCGGCCGGCGTGATCGCGTCCTCGAGCGCCGCGCTCGGGCTCGCGGTCGAGGACCAGGCGATCGCGGTCTTCGACTACGCCGACGGCATGCTGGCCGAGATCGTCTCGAGCTTCTCGTTCAGCGCCGCGGACTCGTCGATCGAGATCTACGGTGCCGAGGGAACGGCGCTCGTCGCCGGCGTCGACCTCGCGTCACGCGACATCACGAGCGGCGGCTTCCTGCGCGTGTACCGCCGCAGTCAGGCCGAGAAGGTCTGGACGACCCCGCCCATCGTGCCGCGCTTCAAGCTGGGCCGTTTCCATCATCAGAACGCGATCGCCTTCGCGCGCGCGCTCGTGCGCGGCGAGCCGCCGCCGGTCGGCCTGGCCGACGGCATGCGCGCCCTCACCCTCGTGATGCGCGCCTACGACTCGATCAGGTCCGGCTCGCGTCGGCCGATCGTCTGATCGAGTCTCCGGCGCGCAGGCGCCGCGCGTCAGCCGGCAAACGGCGTGTCGGGAACGCCGGTGACTCCGGAGCGGAGTGCGAGGATCGCGCCGGCCGCGGGCTGGCGCGCGCGTTGCTCGTTCGTGAGACGTTGCGCGGCCGTCGTGACGTAGAGCTCGTCGAGACGCGGGCCGCCGAAGGCGCAAGAGGTCGGCTGCGAGACCGGTAGCTCGACGATCCGGTCGACGCGCCCATGCGGCGTGATCCTCACCACGCAGCCGCCGCCGTAGCGTGCGTTCCAAACGCAGCCCTCGGCGTCGACGGTCGAGCCGTCGGGCCGGCCGGGTGCCGCGTCGGCGGCGAGCAGCACGCGCGGCGACGAGCGCGTGCCGGTCGCCTCGTCGTAGTCGAAGACGAGGATGTCGCCGCGGCGCGTGTCGGTGAAGACCATGCGCCGTCCGTCCGGCGTGAAGCAGATGCTGTTCGGGACGAAGAACGGGCCGTCGATCGCCTCGAGCCGGCGATCCGCGTCCATGCGGTAGAGCGTGCCGCGTGCGCTCTCGCCGTAATCCTCCATCGTGCCGCACCAGTAGCGTCCCGCGCGATCGCAGCGCGCGTCGTTGGGCCGGTTCTTCGGCAGCTCCGTCTCGGGCGCCGCGACGAATGCGAGCGCCCCCGTGTCGGGCTCGAACATGTGGAAGCCGGACTGCAGCCCGACCAGCAGCCCGCCGGCGCGGCGCGGCACGATCGAGCCGACCAGCGCCGGCATCCGCCAGCTGCGCACGCCGCCGCTCGCCGGCGACCAGGCGAGGATCTCCGGGGCGCGGATGTCGACCCACCACAGCGTCGCGCTTGCGGCGTCCCAGACCGGCGACTCGCCGAGGATGCAGGGACGCGCGACGGCGATCTCCGCGGCGGCCATCAGAAGAACCCGCCATTGACCCGGATCATGGCGCCGCTGACATAGCCGGCGTCGCGGGACAGCAGCCAGACGATCGCCCGCGCGACGTCCTCGCCGACGCCTACGCGACCGAGGGGAATCTGCGGGCCGAGACGGGCGTTGCGGCCGGCGTTGTCGAAGTCGTCGTTGAAATGCGTGTCGATGACGCCGGGCATCACGCCGGCGACGCGGATGCCGAGCGGCCCGACCTGCTTGGCGAGGCCGTAGGTGAAGGTGTTGCGCGCGCCGTTGGTCGTCGCGTAGTGCACCCGCGGCCCGATGCCGCCGTTGTCCGCCGACATCGAGCTCACGTTCACGATCGCGCCGCCACCGCCGCCGCGCGCGGTCGACATGCGCCGCACCGCCTCGCGCGCGCAGAGGAAATACGCGACGACGTTGACGTCCCACAGCCGGCGCATCCGCGCGGCGTCGAAATCCTCGATCCAGTGCTCGCCGCCGAGATGGCCGGCGTTGTTGACGAGCCCGCCGAGCGGGCCGAGCTCGCGGTCGACGCGGGCGAACATCGCCACGATCTGCGCCTCGTCGCCCATGTCGGCCTGGACCGCGATCGCGGTGCCGCCGGCCGCGCGCACGGCGGCGACCACCGCGTCCGCCTCGGCCGCATGGGTGTTGTAGTTGACGCAGACCCGCCAGCCGGAAGCGGCGGCGAGACGCGCGGTCGCGGCGCCGATGCCGCGGCTCGCGCCGGTCACGATCAAGGCCTGGTCCATCGCGCCCTCCCTCGGGTTTCACGCGCTGTCGCGGACGATCAGCTCGAAGCCGGTGTCGACGATGCGCATGCGCGGCGCGCCGCCGGCGAGGCGCGCGAGCATCATGTCCGCCGCGACCTGGCCGATGCGCAGGCGCGGCACGCGGATCGTGGTCAGCGCCGGCGTGACCAGCCGCGCGATCTCGATGTCGTCGAAGCCCGCGACCGCGACGCGGC
>JADZDA010000002.1 GCA_020851255.1 Burkholderiales bacterium
GCGCGAGTCCGGTCGCGGTCGCGATCCGCGCCGGATCGAGGTTCTGCCACACCGCGCCCTGCGGTTCCGCGGTCGAGAGCTCGAGATAGCGCGAAGTCGGGACGGCGACGCGGCCGGCGAGCGTCGAGCGTCCCTGCGGCGCATCGACATCGGGCACGCGTTTCGCGCCGGCCCCGGCGGCGATCCATCCCCGGTCGACGAGGACGCGACGGCCGTCGTCGAGCGCGAACGGCGTGACGACCTGGAAGCCGGCGCGGCCGGCGTGCACGCGGTTGTCGACGAGCAACTGGTGGCGGCCGAGCCACTCGCCATCGAGCGTCACCGGTCGGAAGCGCCAGGCGGACCAGTCGTCGACGCGGGGGAGCGCGACCGGCGCGCGACCGGCCGCCTCGGCGAGCGCGACGCCCTGCGCCTCCTTGTCCAGCAGCCGCGCGCGCTGCCACTGACCGGCCGAGACGAAGAGCGCGATCGCGGCGAGCGCGACCAGCGCGATCGCGATCCGCGTCGCGGCCGGCGTCGGTGTCCGGGGGGCCGCCGCTTGCATTAGACTGGCCGGTGTCGCGCGCACGCCCGCACCGCCGGATCCCTCGTGAAACTGGTCGTCATCCTCGGACTCGTGGCCGTCGTCGTCGCGCTGTTCACGGCGCTCGTGTTCCTCCATCGCGACCGCGGCAGCGGCAACCGCGTCGTCACCGCGCTCGCCATCCGCGTGGGGCTGTCGATCGCGCTCGTCGCCTTCCTGCTCGTATCCTACCGCCTGGGCTGGATCGCTCCGGCCGGGCTGCGCTGAGCCCGCCCCGTCCGCCGCAAAGCAGAAGGCCGCGCGGGGGACCTCCCCCGGGCGGCCCTCGTGGACCCGCGCGTCCGGCCTACAGCCAGTAGACGAGCACGAACAGCAGCAGCCACACGACGTCGACGAAGTGCCAGTACCACGCGGACGCCTCGAACGCGAAGTGGTGCTGCGCGTCGAAGTGGCCCTTGAGCACGCGGCCCAGCATCACGATCAGCATGATCGCGCCGACGGTGACGTGCGCGCCGTGGAAGCCGGTCAGCATGAAGAACGTCGAGCCGTAGACGCCGGTCGTGAGCTTGAGGTTCAGGTCCCGGTAGGCGTGCATGTACTCGTAGGCCTGGAACCCTAGGAAGGTGAGGCCCAGCGCGACCGTGCAGAACAGCCAGAACGCGAGCGAGCCGCGGCTGCCCGCCTTCAGTGCGTGAGGGGCGATCGTGAGCGTCCCGCCCGACGAGAGCAGCAGGATCGTGTTGAGCAGCGGGATGCCGATCGCCCCCATCGGCGAGAACTTCTGGTCGATGTAGGGCCCGTCGGTCGGCCAGGCCGCGCGGAAGTCCGGCCAGAGCAGGTTGCCGGTCAGCGATCCGGCGCCCAGGTCCGGCACCGACAGGTTGCGGATGTAGAAGAGCGCACCGAAGAACGCCGCGAAGAACATGACCTCGCTGAAGATGAACCAGCTCATGCTCCAGCGGAACGAGAGGTCGACGCGCCGGCTGTACAGCCGCGACTGCGACTCGCCGATGACCGTGCCGAACCAGCCGAACAGCATGAACACCAGCACGGCGCCGCCGGCGGCGACCATCCAGGGGCCAGCGGCCATGCCGTTGACCCAGAAGGCCGCGCCCATGCCCATCAGGAGCAGCGCGACCGACCCGGTGATCGGCCAGTGCGACGGCTGCGGGATGAAGTAGGCGGGCTGGCCGCCGCTCGTCGTCGTTCCCATCGTTGTGCTCCCCTTCCCCTCGGTGTTCCCTGGGTGTCGCCTCGTTGCCGCCCCGGTCATGCCCCGGTGTCGTCCCGGTCCGCGCCGCTCACGAGCCGCGCGCGACGCCCGCTTCCCTGCGATCGGCCGACGGCGCCCCGCCCTCGACGACGAAGAACGTGTACGAGAGCGAGATCGTCGGGATGTCCGCCGGCAGCTCGGGATCGAGCACGAAGACCACCGGCATCACGCGCCGCTCGCCGGGAGCGAGCGTCTGCGTGGTGAAACAGAAACAGTCGAGCTTGCGGAAATGCGCGGCGGCGTCGCGCGGCGCGTAGCTCGGGATCGCCTGCCCGGTCACCGGCCTGTCGGTCGTGTTCACGATCTCGTAGGCGACGTGATTGACCGCGCCGGGATTGACGTCGACGACGGTCTCGAGCGGACGGAACGTCCACGGCAGCCCGCGCGTGTTCGCGTCGAGCTCGATGCGGACCTTGCGCGAGACGTCCACCTGCGTGTTGCGGACCTCGGCCGGCCGGTCGATGTCGCGCAGGCCGGTGACCCTGCAGATCGTCTCGTAGAACGGCACGAGCCCGTAGCCGAACGCGAACATCGCCGCCGCGATCAGCGCGAGCCGGACGAACAGCCCGCGGTTCTCGGCCCGGACGGCGGCGGTCGCGTCGGCGCTCATCGCTTCAGGTGCCGCCCGATGCCGAGCAGCAGGAACAGGAACACCGCGGCGCCGACGACGGTCATGCCGGTGCTCTGGTCGCCGAACCAGCGCGAGGCGATGACGCCGACGAAGAACACCAGCGCGATCGACGCGAGGACGAGCGCCGTGCGCACCGCCGACGCGCGCGCGCGCGCCTTCGCGTCGTCCGGACGGTCGTTCGTCGGGCCCATCGCCGCGCTCATCGTCTCGTTCGTCGTGGCCGCGCCGGTCACTTGACGACCGGAGGCGTCTCGAACGTGTGGTACGGCGCCGGCGACGGCAGCGTCCACTCGAGCGTGGTCCCGCCGTCCCAGGGCTTCGCCGGCGCCTTCGCGCCGCCGCCGCGGATGCACTTCACCACCGCGTAGAGGAACACGAGCTGCGACAGCCCGAACCCGAACGCGCCGATCGACGAGACCATGTTCCAGTCGGCGAACTGCGTCGCGTAGTCGGGCACGCGGCGCGGCATGCCGGCCAGCCCCAGGAAGTGCTGCGGGAAGAACGCGACGTTGAAGAACACGCGCGACCGCCAGAAGTGCAGCTGGCCGATCGACTCGGCGTACATCGGGCCGGTCCACTTGGGCAGCCAGTAGTAGACGCCGCCGAAGAACGCGAACAGGCTGCCGGCGACCATCACGTAGTGGAAGTGCGCGACGACGTAGTA
>JADZDA010000003.1 GCA_020851255.1 Burkholderiales bacterium
AACCTCGAGAAGATCTCCCCCAGCAGATCGTCCGCGGTGAACTCCCCGGTGATCGCGCCCAGCGCGACCTGCGCCTCACGCAATTCCTCGGCGTAGAGTTCGAGCGGCGGCGCTTCCAGCGCGAGGTGCCGCGATGCCGCGTCCAGGTGCCCCGCCGCCGTGCGCAGCGCCTCCAGGTGGCGCGCGCGCGCGATGAACGCGTCCTCGCCCGCCGCCGCGACGCCGGCGATCGCGAGGATCTCGCGCTCCAGCGCGTCGACGCCCTCGCCGGTCAGCGCCGAGAGCCACAGGTGCGCGGTGTCGCCGATGCGCGTGCTCGCCCCGGCCGCGGCGTGCGCGGTCAGATCGGCCTTGTTGTGGACGACGATCCGCGGCAGCGCGGCGGGCAGTTGCGCGAGCACCGCGCGGTCCTCGTCGGCGAGCCCGTCGCCCGACTCCCGCGCGTCGACCAGCACGATCGCGGCGTCGGCGCCGGCGACCGCCCTTTGCGTCCGTTCGATGCCCAGCCGCTCGACCGGGTCGTCGGTAGCGCGCAGACCGGCGGTGTCGACGACGGTGAGTGGGAATCCGCCGATCTCGACCGGGCGCACGACCGCGTCCCGCGTGGTTCCCGGGATCGGCGTCACGATCGCGACGTCGTCGCGCGCGAGCCGGTTCATCAGGCTCGACTTGCCGACGTTCGGCCGGCCGACCAGCACGAGACAAAGTCCGCGCGCGAGCCGCGCGCCGGTGGCCGCGCGCGCCGTCAGTGCGTCGAGCCGCGCACGCACATCGGCGAGGCGCCCGCGCGCGTCGGACGCGCGTACGAATTCGAGGTCCTCGTCGGGAAAGTCGAGCGCGGCCTCGACGAACGTCCGCAACTCGGTGACCGATGCGACGATCGCGCGCACTTCGCGCGAGAACTCGCCGGCGAGGCTGCGCGCCGCCGCGCGCGCCGCCGTCGCGGTCGTGGCTTCGATCAGGTCGGCGACGCTCTCGGCCTGCGCCAGGTCGATGCGGCCGTTCTCGAACGCGCGGCGCGTGAACTCGCCCGGCTGCGCGAGCCGCGCGCCCAGTTCGAGGCAGCGCGCGAGCAGCCGCTCCAGCGCGGCGGGGCTGCCGTGCCCGTGCAGTTCGAGCACGGTCTCGCCGGTGTAGGACGCGGTCGCGGGGAAGAGGAGCGCGAGCCCGACGTCGATCGGGCCGCCGCGCGCGTCGCGGAAGGTCGCGAGCGTCGCCGTGCGCGCGGGCAGCGGTCGGCCGACGATGCCGTCGACGATCGCTGCGAGGTCGAACCCGGAAACGCGGACGATGCCCACGCCGCCCCGCCCCGGCGGCGTCGCGAGCGCGGCGATCGTGTCGGGTGGCGGGCTCGCGCGGCTCACCGCCGAAGCTTACCGCGGCCGGCGCGCCTTCAGCGCCGCTTCGCGGCCGCCAGCGCCTGCTCCTTCTCGAGCATCCGGTTGACCTGCCACTGCTGCCCGATCTGGAGGACGTTGTTCACCAGCCAGTAGAGCACGAGCCCGGACGGGAAGAAGATGAACAGCACCGAGAAGGCGATCGGCATGATCTGGAAGATCTTCGCCTGGACCGGATCGGTGATCGGCGTCGGCGAGAGCTTCACCTGCAGCCACGCGGTGATCGCGTAGACGACCGGCAGGATGTACCAGGGATCGGGCGCGGAGAGGTCCTGGATCCAGCCGAGCCACGGCGCGTGGCGCAGCTCGACCGCGGAGAGCAGGACCCAGTAGAGCGCGATGAACACCGGGATCTGGACGACGATCGGCAGGCAGCCGCCCAGCGGGTTGATCTTCTCCTGCTTGTAGAGCTCCATCATCTTGATCTGGAGCTGCTGCTTGTCGTTCGCGTACTGCTCCTGCAACGACTTCAGCTTGGGCCCGACGAGCTTCATCTTGCCCATCGACCGCGCGGCGGCGGCGTTGAGCGGATAGAACGCGCCCTTGATCATGATCGTCATGACCACGATCGCCCAGCCCCAGTTGCCGATCAGCCCGTGCAGCCACTTGAGCAGCCAGAAGAGCGGCGCGGCGATCACCGTGAAGATGCCGTAGTCGACCGAGAGGTCGAGCCCCTTGGCGACCTTGGCGAGCAGGTCCTGGTCCTGCGGGCCGACGTACAGCGGCACCGACACCTGTCCGGTCGCGCCTGCCGCGACGGTGCCGAGCGGCACGATCACGCCGGCCGCGTAGAGCCCGCCTTCGAGCTTGCGCGTGTAGAACTCGCGCGTGATCTTCTTCTCGTCGGACGGCAGCCACGCGGCGACGAAATAGTGCTCGAGCATGCCGACCCAGCCGTTGTCGGCGCTCCGCGCGTAGGGCAGCTTGCGGTTCGGGTCGGCGGCGAGCTTGTCGATCTCGCCGGGCTCGACCTTCTTGAAGTTGTCGGTCGCGTTGTAGACGACCGGGCCGACGTAGGCGGCCGGCGCCATCGAGTTCTGCGGCACCGCCTGCTTGGTGTCCCGCGTGAGCTGGAAATACGCGAACGGCGCGATCGGCGCCGGCGTCGCGTTGGTCACGTCGAACGCGGCGTCGATGAGATAGCTGCCGCGCCGGAACGTGAGGGTCTGGACGACCTTGTCGCCGTTCGCCGCGGTCGCGGCGAGTTTCACTTCGAGCTTGTCGGCGCCGGCGGCGAGTTCGCGCGGGCCCGGCAGGATCTCGTAGACGGTCCGGTGGTTGGGCATGCCTTCGCCGAGGATTCCCGCCTGGGCGACGAAGGTGCGCTCGGCATTGCGCTGCAACGCGAGATAGGGCTTCGCCTTGTCGAACGCATCGCGGTGCTGCGCCAGCGCGATCTGCACGATCGCTCCGCCGACCGGGTCGATCTGGGCGGTGTAGAGGTCGGTCTTGATCGCGACCGGCTGCGCGGTCGGGACGCCCGCCGGCGCCGCGCCGGGAGGCACGCCGCCGGGGCTGCCGGCCGGCGCGCCGGGCACCGCCGCGGGTCCGGGCGGCGCGACCGCGGTCGAGGTGGGGACGTCCGACGGCTTCGCCGGCGTGGTCGCGGCCGGCACCGGCACCGGGGGACGGGTCTCCCGCTGCCACGCCTCCCAGAGCATGAGGGCGGAGAACGAGAAGATGACGAAGAGGATCAGACGTTGCGTGTCCATCGCGGAGGGCGCATCTGCCCGACGGCCGATGGAAATCGGCCGGGCGGGGAATCAGTCGAGACTCAGGGAACCGGGTCGTAGCCGCCCGGATGGAAGGGGTGACAGCGGCCGATGCGCCGGGCGGCGAGATAAGCGCCCTTCGCCGCGCCGTGGCGTTCGATCGCCTCGCGGGCGTAATCCGAACAGCTCGGGAAAAAACGGCAATTGGCGCCAAGCATCGGGCGAATCGCCAACTGGTAGCCGCGAATGGCTGATGTGAGCACTTGCTTCATCTCCATCCTCCGCGGGCGAGTTCCAGGAGCAGGCTGCCGGCCTCGCCGGCCGAATCGTCGATCGCCCGAGGCGTCGGCGCGCGCTTGAGCCGGACGATCACGTCGTAGGTCTCGATCCCCGGTCGCGCGGTCCGGAACGCCTCCCGCAGCTTGCGCTTGAAGCGGTTGCGATCGACCGCTCGCGGCAGAACCTTGCGGGAGACGGCGAGTCCGGCGCGTCCCGGAGGACTCGCGGCCGGCGCGTAGACCAGTTCGACCCATCGGCCCTGGTGACGGCGACCGGCCCGAAACAGCGAATCGAAAACGCCGACGCCGGCAAGGCGGTATCGCCGCTCGCTCTGCAGTACGCGACGGCCGGGCGCTCCGGACTCGGTCAGGGCGTGAGCCGGACGCGACCCTTCGCACGACGCGCCGAGAGCACCTTGCGGCCTCCGACCGTCTTCATGCGGGCCCGGAAGCCATGGGTCCGCGCGCGGCGGATCTTCGAGGGTTGAAAGGTGCGCTTCATCGCTGGCGTCGACGTCGGAGTTGGTCGGAAAAAGCTTTGTATTAGAACACTTTTGCCCGAGTTCTGTCAAGGCGCGAGACGTCCGGCCGGCCGGCCCGACGCGCTCGGAGCCCGACGCGAGCAATCACTATCACGGCGGGGACGGCCCATCCTCGCGGCCGTCGGGCCGGGAGCCGCGGCCGATTCGTCGCTGTGGATAACTTCGACCCGGCCGGCTAGAATTTCCTCCGATACGGGCGCCCGGGCGGAGGGCAACTCCGCCGCTCCGGCGCCCGAGTCTTTTGTGCCCGCCCCCCGCTTTCCCCTCGAAGAGAGACCCCGGACCCGATGTCCGCCGCCTCGCCGACGCCTGCCGCCTGGACCGCCTGCCTGGTCGCGTTCGAGCGCGAGCTGACACCCCAGCAGTTCGCGACCTGGATCCGCCCGCTCGCGGTCGAGTCCGCCGCGGGCGGGCTCACGCTGCGGGCGCCCAACCGGTTCGTCCTGCAGTGGGTCAAGGACCGGTTCGGCGGTCGCATCGCGAACCTCGCCCGGGAGGCCGCCGGCGGCCCCGTGCCGATCTCGTACGCGGTCGCGGAAGCCGCGGCGCTGGAGTCGTCGACGGACCTCGTGATGATGCCGTCCGAGGATTCGCCTGCTGCCCCGGGCGCAGGCCCGGCCGCCGCCGCCACGATCACGCCACCCGCGCCACCCTCCCCCGCCGAAACGCCACGCCTGGCCTCGGGAGGGCGGCGCGCCGACGCCTGCGGCCTGAACGGCACGTTCACGTTCGACAGCTTCGTGACCGGGAAGGCCAACCAGCTCGCCAGGGCCGCGGGCCTGCAGGTCGCCGAGCACCCCACCTCCTACAACCCGCTGTTCGTCCACGGCGGGGTCGGCCTGGGCAAGACCCACCTGGTCCAGGCGATCGGTCACGACATCCTGAGGCGCGACCCGACGGCCAAGATCCGCTACATCCACGCCGAGACCTACGTTTCCGACGTCGTCCGCGCCTACCAGCACAAGGCATTCGACGATTTCAAGCGCTACTACCGCTCGCTCGACCTGCTGTTGATCGACGACATCCAGTTCTTCAGCGGCAAGAACCGGACGCAGGAGGAGTTCTTCTACCTCTTCAACACGCTGATCGAAGGCCACAAGCAGGTCGTGATCACCTGCGACACCTACCCGAAGGAGATCGCCGGCATCGAGGAGCGGCTCATCTCGCGGTTCGGCTGGGGCCTCACCGTCTCGCTCGAGCCGCCCGAGCTGGAGATGCGCGTGGCCATCCTCCTCTCCAAGGCGCTCCAGTCGGGCGTCCGCCTGGACGAGCAGGTCGCCTTCTTCATCGCCAAGCACATCCGCAGCAACGTGCGCGAACTCGAGGGCGCGCTCAAGCGCGTGATCGCCTACTCGACCTTCCATCGCCAGGAACTCACCCTCCCGGTGACCAAGGAAGCGCTCCAGGACCTCCTCGCCGTCCAGAACCGGCAGATCTCGATCGAGAACATCCAGAAGACGGTTGCCGACTACTACAAGTTGCGGCCGTCCGAGATGCACTCCAAGAAGCGCACGAGGGCGATCGCCCGCCCCCGGCAGGTCGCGATGGCGCTCGCCAAGGAACTGACCCAGATGTCGCTGCCCGAGATCGGCAGCAACTTCGGCGGCCGCGACCACACGACCGTGCTGCACGCTTGCGGGCAGATCGCGAAGCTGCGCGAGAGCCACCCGGACCTCACCCACGACGTCACTGTCCTGCTCCAGGTCCTGCGGAGCTGACCGGCCGCGGCCGGTCCGTTTTCCCGCGGCCGGCGGCTGGAATCGAAGGGGGAATTCGTCTATAATTTGTGGGTTAAGGACCGGTTTTCCGGGCGCGTGCCGATCCTCCCCAAATCGTCCACAGGCCGCCCGCCGATGATCCCCAGGGACCGATCGAGGACAACTCGCTGATTCCCGTCCGGAATTCCCGGTTCTCCCCGTCGCGGTCGTCCTTCATTAACTGTTATCGGTCTTGAAACAATGCAGCTAAAACAACTCGCACGCGACACGCTGCTCAGACCGTTGCAGGCGGTTTCGGGGATCGTCGAACGACGACACACGCTGCCGATCCTCGCCAACGTCCTCATCGAACCGAAGGACGGCAATCTCGAGCTCACGGCGACCGACCTCGAGATGCAGATCAGCGCCTCGGCCGAAGGTGCGGTCAAGGCGGGACCGGCGACCACGGTTTCCGCGCGAAAGCTGCAGGACCTGCTGCGGGCCCTGCCCGACGACGCGACGCTCAACGTCGACGTATCCGGCAGCAAGATGACCGTGCGTGCCGGACGTTCGCGTTTCAACCTCCAGACGCTCGCCGCCGGCGACTATCCGCGCATCAGCCTGGGCCAGGAGAAGCTCCAGTCGCTCTCGCTCCCGCAGAAGGACCTCCGGGGCCTGTTCCGCCTGGTCGAGTTCGCGATGGCCCAGCAGGACATCCGCTACTACCTCAACGGCCTGCTGCTCGTCGTCGATCGCGGTTCGCTGCAGGCGGTGGCGACCGACGGTCACCGGCTCTCCTGGGCGAGCCTCGCGGTGGAAGGCGACTACACCCGCCAGGAAGTGATCCTGCCCCGCAAGACCGTGCTCGAGCTGGGCAAGCTCCTCACCGACAGCGAAGACCCGGTTTCGGTCGACATCCTCGCGAACCAGGTGCGCTTCCGCTTCTCCGGCATCGAGCTGGTCTCCAAGGTCGTCGACGGCAAGTTCCCCGACTACAACCGGGTGATCCCGCTCGGCCACACCAAGGTCATCACGATCGACCGCGACGTGCTGCTGTCGGCGATGCAGCGCGCGGCCATCCTCTCCAACGAGAAGTTTCGCGGCGTCCGGCTCGTCCTCGCCAGCGAAACGCTGCGGATCATCTGCACGAACAGCGACCAGGAGGAAGCCGAGGAGGAACTTGAGGTCGCCTACAAGGGCGAATCGCTCGACATAGGCTTCAACATCAACTACCTGCTCGGGGTGTTGCAGAACCTCGAGTGCAGCGAGATCGCGATCGCGTTCGGCGACGCGAATTCGAGCGCGCTGGTCACGATGCCCGGCCGCGACGACTACAAGTACGTCGTGATGCCGATGCGCATCTGAGCGGTCGATGCCGACGCCGATCCGGGGCGCCAGGGTCGACGCGGCATCCGCATCGGCTTCGTCGCCGCGCACGGCAGTCCGAGCCGGTTCGGACACCCGCTCCACCGGATCCCCCGCCGGACGCTCGCTCGCGAATCCGGACGCGACGGTCATCCCCGTCGCGCATGCACCGCTTGAAGGAAGACTGAACGCATGACCGCCGCAATGCCCAAACCGCAGCCCGCCGCGGCCGACTACGACTCGTCCAGCATCAAGGTCCTCAAGGGCCTCGACGCGGTCCGCAAGCGCCCCGGGATGTACATCGGCGACACGTCCGACGGCACCGGACTGCACCACATGGTCTTCGAGGTCCTGGACAACGCCATCGACGAGGCGCTGGCCGGATTCTGCGACGAGATCCGCGTGGTGATCCACGCGGACAACTCGATATCGGTGATCGACAACGGCCGGGGGATTCCCACCGACGTCAAGGACGACGACGATCTGCGGCGATCGGCCGCCGAGATCGTGATGACGGAACTGCACGCCGGCGGCAAGTTCGACAACAACAGTTACAAGGTGTCCGGCGGCCTGCACGGCGTCGGCGTGTCGGTGGTCAACGCGCTGTCGGACTGGCTCAAGCTCCGGGTCTTCCGCAACGGGAAGATCCACCAGATGGAGTTCCGCCGCGGCGAGCCGGTCGCGCCGCTCGCCATCGCCGGCAACACCGATCGCCGCGGCACCGAAGTCCACTTCATGGCGTCGATCGAGACGTTCGGTCGTATCGAGTACCACTACGAGATCCTCGCCAAGCGCATCCGCGAGCTGTCGTTCCTCAACAACGGCGTGAAGATCGAGCTCACCGACCAGCGCGACGGCAAGAGCGAGAACTTCGCGCACTCGGGCGGCATCAAGGGCTTCGTCGAGTACATGAACCGGGCGAAGAGCGTCCTGCATCCTCGCGTGTTCCACGCGGTCGGCGAGAAGGACGGCACGACCGTCGAGGTCGCGATGCAGTGGAACGACAGCTACGCCGAGAACGTCCAGTGCTTCACCAACAACATCCCGCAGCGCGACGGCGGCACGCACCTGACCGGGCTGCGCCAGGCGATGACGCGGACGCTCAACAGCTACATCGAGAAGGAAGAGGTCGCGAAGAAGGCGAAGGTCGAGACCTCCGGCGACGACATGCGCGAGGGACTGACCTGCGTCCTGTCGATCAAGGTGCCCGAGCCCAAGTTCTCGAGCCAGACCAAGGACAAGCTCGTCTCCTCCGAGGTCCAGCCGATCGTCCAGGAGATCGTCGGCGCGAAACTCGCCGAATTCCTGCTCGAGTACCCGGCCGACGCGAAGATCATCTGCGGCAAGATCGTCGAGGCGGCGCGGGCGCG
>JADZDA010000004.1 GCA_020851255.1 Burkholderiales bacterium
GCCGCGATGCCGATCGACGCGTAGCCGGGCAGCAGGCCGATCACGAACGTCGCGGCGCCCATCAGCACGATCGTCACGAGGACCGTGTGCTTGCGGCCGACGAGATCGCCGAGGCGTCCGAACACGAGCGCGCCGAGCGGACGCACCGCGAAGCCCGCCGCGAAGCTGAGCAGCGTGAAGATGAACGCGGCCGCCGGGTTCACGCCGGAGAAGATGTGCCGGCTGATCTCGCTCGCGAGCGCGCCCACGAGGAAGAAGTCGTACCACTCGAACGCGGTGCCGAGCGACGACGCGACGACCACGAGCCTCTCCTCGCGGGTCATGGCGACGGCGGGTTCGACGGCGGGGCTGGCGCTCATGCGGACCTCCGATGGGGTTGGCGTGCGGCGGACGCATCCGGCCGGCTGGAATCGTTCATGGTCTTCTCCCGGGTGTTGGCTGGCTGAACTGGAGGACGACGTCGCGCGGGCACGCCGACGCCGCCGGGCATCGACGGCGCGCGGCGCCACAGGATGTCGAGCAGGAACACGCCGAGCGCGGCCGCGACGAACCACGGCCACAGCGGCCGCGGCGTCCGTTCGGCATCGCCGTGCAGCGCGAAGATGTCTGCTGCCGTCGGCGCGAATCCGCCGCCGGTCAGCGTGGCCAGCGAGCGCAGCGTCGCGAGATCCGGCGGAACGGCGCGGAATTCGTCGGACCACGCGTACGCGAGCGCGGCACGGCCGGCAGTCCGCACGTCCGCGCCGGTCAGGCCGCCGCCGGCGAGCAGTTCGAATCGATACGGTTGCGCGTGTCCCGCCTCGATCGGCAGGTGCGCCGCGTACCGGCCCGGCGCGACGGGGCGCAGCACGATCGTGGACGCGCGTCCGTCGGGCGCCGTGACCCGCGCCACCGGCGACAGGCCGTTGCGGAAGCCGTGATCGGCGTCGCGCGCGAGGAGTTCGATGGCGGCGTCCCCACCGGTGCGAACGACGTGCAGCGCGAGATCGCCGTCGTCCCGCCGCCGCATCGCGTCGCGCACGACCTGCGCCCAGAAGCGGCCGTAGCCGTCCCAGCCGATCCAGTCGGCCGACCACCGGTTCTTCACGTCGGACAGGAACGCGGTCGACTTCCCGAGCCCGTAATGCGTCGTGACGAGCAGCGGGAGATCCTTCGGCGCGCGCAGCAGGACATCCGCGAACGTCTTCGGTCGCGCGACGACGAGCCCGCGCAACGGCGGTCCGTTCGCGAAGTCGAGCCCGGCGAGTGCGGGCGCGCGATGCACCGCGACCGGCCGGAAGGATGCCTCGACGATCGACTCGCCGAGCAGGCGCCGCGTCTCGGTCACGAAGAGCCCGGGGATCTCGGCGTCGTTCCGCGCGACGTAGCCGCGGCCGCGTCCGATCGCGGCGATGTCGCCCATCAGCCCGAGATTCGGCTTGTCGCCGATCGCGACGGTCGACACGCTGATCTTCGCTTCGGCGAGCGCCGCGACGAGCGCCTCGATCGCGCCGGGCTCGGGAAGCGGGTCCGCCACGTCGGTGCGCGGCACCGCGATGCCGTCGCGCCGCATGGCGTCCTCGCGGCCCTTCTGGATCAGCGCGTGGAGCGCCTGCGCATCCGGAATCTCGCCCCCGATCGGGGGCTGCGCCGTCACGCCGTCGGACAGCAGGATGATGTGCTTCGTCGTCGCGGTCGATGTCGCGAGGATCCGCTGCGCCTCGACGAACGCCGGATGGATGCTCGTCTGGCCGCGCGCCGTCATGCTCGCGATGAGGTCCTCCGCGCGCCGCTTGTTGCCGACCGGCGCGAGCGGCACGACCTCGTGCGGCTTCGCGTCGAACGCGACGACCGCGAGCCGGTGGCGATCCTCGAGCAGGTCGAGCGTCGACAGCGCCGCCGTCTTCGCGAGTTCGAGCTTGCGGCCGCGCATGCTGTGCGAGCGGTCGATGAGCAGCACGAGATCGAGATCGCGCCGCTTGCGCTTGCCCTCGAAGCGCACGGGCAGAAGGCGTTCGAGCGCGCTGCCCGCGAAGCCTTCCTGACCGTACGTGCTCTCGCCCGCCGCGAAGATCAGCCCGCCGCCCGTGTCGCGGACGAACCGCTCGATCGCCGCCGCGGCCCGCGCATCGAGGCTCTGCACGAAGACGTCGCTGAGGATCACGGCGTCGAATCCGGCGAGCGGCGACGCGCCTGACGCGAGCGCATCGGGAGCCGCGACCGTCACGTCGATGTGGTGCGCACGCAGCGCGTCGGCGAGATGGTGCGCACTCTCGGGGACGCCCTCGACGTGGAGGACGCGCGGCGGCGGACCGACGTCGATGCTCGCGGCGAGCGCGTCGTTGCCTTCGAAGCGATCGCCGTCCGCGCGGACCGTGGCGGTCAGCGTGGTCTCGCCGACCCCGGTCAACGCCGTCTCGAAGGCGATGTCGTTCGCGCCCGGCCGGAGCGTCACGTTCGCCGCACCGAGCCGTCGTGTGCCGCTCGCCAGCCGGATGCGTGCGGACATCGCGCCGAGCGCGTGGACCTTCACCTGCACGGTGACGGGTTCGTGCCGGCGCACGCCCGGCGGCACGACGATCGCGTCGACCCATGCATCGCGCTCGACGGCCGGCGCCGCGGGCACGGTGAAGACACGCACCTTCTCCGCCTGGAGCCTCGGCAGCATCCGCCACAGATCGCCCCGCGTCTGGACCCCGTCGGTGACGAGCACGAGGCGGCGCTCGTGCCCCGCCCCGAATCCGGCGGTCGCGGCACGCAATGCCTGCTCGATGTCGGTCGCGCCCTGCGACAGGACATCGGCGCGCTCGCTCGACGACACCGCGACCGATGCCACGTCGTCGACCGACGCGACGCGCTGCGGCCGGTCCGCGAAGACGAGGACGCGCGCTTCCGCCGGCCGATGGCGCGCGTCGATCGTGCGGATCCAGTCGAGCGAACGATTCAGGAATTCCGGCGAGACGCTGCGCGACACGTCGAGCGCGTACACGACGGAGACGCCGTCGCCGCGCCCGGACACGCGGGGCTGCGCGGCGGCGAACAGCAGCAACACCACGACGATCGACCGCAACACCGTCGCGACGACGAGGCGACGCGGCAGGTGATCGCGGCGCGCGGAGAACGCGAGCAGCCAGACGGCGGGCAGCGTCGCCAGCCACCAGAGCGCCTGCGGATGCGCGAACGTCATCGGGCCGCCTCAGCGCGTGAGGCGGCGCGTGAACGCCGCCCAGTCGACGAGCAGCAGGGCGAGGCACGCGAGCGCGATCACGACGGGACGTTCGAGGGGCGGCGCGGATGCCGCTTCCGCCGGACGCAGGTCCTCGGCGAACGCGCTGCGGTTGATCTCGGCCCGCGACGGATCGAGCACGGCGGCCGCGATCCGCACGCGCGCATCGGCCGTCCGCGCGGTATAGATGTCCGGACGGACGGCCTCGAAGAGCGTCGCACCGGGCACGCTCCGGTGCTCGACGCGGCGGCCGGCACCGTCGATCACCTCGGCCTCCGCGAGCGCGACGCGGACGGTGCCGAGCGGCTCCGTCGACGCGTCGTCCGACCCGGCCAGGTGCGCAAGCGCCTGCCCGAGGAAGACCGTGAATGCGGGCCGCAGCGGCAGATCGCTGTCGGACGCGCCGAACGCCACGGCGATCCAGGGCGCCGTCGCGCGGCCGGCCACGACGACAGCAGATGCGCCGGCGCGGACGACGGCCTGGACGCCGCCGGGCACCCGCTCCCAGACCGATGCGCGGCGCACGTCCAGCGTGTCCCACGCGATGCCGGACGCGATCGGATCTGCGCGATCCCACGCGTCGATCACGACTCTGCCCATGCCGCGATCGGCCGGGGGCAGCCAGCCGGCGGCCGGCGGCCGGAACAGCAGCGCACCGGCGTCCGGCGCTTCCGGTGGCGCGAATCCGTCGAACACGTACGCGTCGGCCGCCGCGCCGTGGCGGTACTTCGCCGGATCGACGATCTCGAGCCGCACGCCCGGCAACGCCGCGAGCGCGTCGGCGAGCGCGGGATGGCCGCGCGTGACGAGCTGCACGCGTCGCGTGCGATGCGACGGCACGACCGCGTACGCGATGTCGTCGCCGGCGAACGCGTCCCCGGTCGTGACGGCCGCCGCGGCGAGGACTCCGCCCTCGAAATCCGAGACGTCGAACGTCGCATCGACGCGTTCGCCGGCCGCCATCCGCAGCTGCTGCGTGA
>JADZDA010000005.1 GCA_020851255.1 Burkholderiales bacterium
TGCAGAACGTGCAGCGGTGGTTGCAGCCTTCGCTGATCTTGAGATAGGCGTAGTGGCGCGGCGTGAGCTTGACGCCCTGCGGCGGCACGAGGTCGACGAACGGGTCGTGCGGCCGGGGCAGGTGCGCGTGCACGGCGCCCAGCACCTCGGCGGTCGCGTGCGGCCCGGTGACCGCGAGCACCTTCGGGTGCGCCTCGCGCACGAAGTCGCCGCCGTCCTTCGCGCCCAGGCATCCGGTGACGATCACACGGCCGTTCTCGGCCAGCGCCTCGCCGATCGCCGAGAGCGATTCCGCCACCGCGCTGTCGATGAACCCGCAGGTGTTGACGACGACCAGCTCCGCGCCTTCGTAGGTCGGCGCGATCGCGTACCCCTCCGCCTTGAGCTGCGTGAGGATCTGCTCGGAATCGGTCAGCGCCTTGGGGCAGCCGAGCGAGACGAAGCCGACGGTCGGCGCCGCCGATGAGGTCCTGCGCGGACTCACGTTCGTCGTCCCGGAGCGGCGGTCACTCGCACCGCGACGGGCGGCTGGCGCACAGGCGCGGGCGATGCGTTGCAGCATACGCACCGCACAAGCGGCGGTGCTGCGGCGCGCGAGCGCTTCTCAGCGCTTCCGGTCGTCGTCCGCACCGGTTTGCGGCGGCGCGAAACCGGGAAACGGGAACGCCGCGAACATGCCTCGGGTCTGGTCCTGCATCCGCTGCTGCATGTCCATGAAGAGCTTGGCGCTCTGTTCCAGGTAATTGCCGAGCATTCCCTGCATCGCCGGCGCCTGCATCTGCATGAACTGCTTCCAGAGGTCCGGCGTCAGCACCATCTTGTCGCCGTAGACCTGCTTCGCCTGGTCCTGGAGCTTCTTCTGGATCGCGAGGAACGCCTTGACGTTCTGCTCCATGTACTGGCCCATCATCGTCTGCTGGGCCGTGCCGTAGAAGCGGATCATCTGCGTGAGCATCTCGGGGCTGAACATCGGCAGGCCGCCGGATTCCTCCTCCAGGATGATCTGCAGCAGGATCGCCCGGGTCAGGTCCTCGCCGCTCTTGGCGTCGAGCACCTGGAAGTCGATCTGGTCGAGCACCATCTGTTTGACGTCGGCGAGCGTGATGTAGCCGCTGTTCGCCGTGTCGTAGAGCCGGCGATTCGGGTATTTCTTGATCAGGCGGGCCGGGGTGCTCATCGTGGACTCCCACAGGGGCAAGGCGCCATTATAACCCGCTGATTTATCGGTCGTTTGCTCTTTGTTTCGCGGCCGCCGCCGGCCGCTTGTGCGTTGCACAAGAAAGTCCTTGACTTGGTGGGTTTGCGTCCCTATACTGGGTTTGTGCGATGCAGCAAAGCGGTTGCCGGCAGCCCCGATCCGGGGTTCCAGCGGTCAGCCGTGCGCGGCACGAATCCGACCCCGAAGTGCCCCGAACCCAACGAGAGGACCGAACATGTACAACGCCACCGAGCAGTTCGCCGAGCTGAACAAGGTCAACGTCGCCAACGCCACGCGTCTGGCCGCGATGTCGATCGAGAACGCGGAGAAGCTCTTCAAGCTGAACCTCAACGCGACCAAGGCCGCGTTCGCGCAGGGCGTGGAAGGCGCGCAGGCCGCCGCCGCGGTGAAGGACGTGCAGGAGCTGTTCGCGCTGCGCGCGAAGTTCGCCGAGACCGGCGTCCAGACCGCGATGTCGTACTCGCGCACGCTCTACGACCTGGCCTCGGAAGCGCAGGCCGGCTACTCGTCGATCGCCGAAGAAGCCTGGGCGAACTACACCAAGGGCGTCGCCACGATCGTCGACAAGGCCACCAAGTCGGCCCCGGCGGGCTCGGACGTCGCGGTCAACGCGCTCAAGTCGACGTTCGCGGCCTCGACCGCGGCGTTCGACCAGTTCCAGAAGGCGACCAAGCAGGTCGTGAACCTGGCCGACGCGAGCGTGCGCGCCGCCGCCGCCAACGCGACCAAGGTCGCGGGCAAGGGCCGCAAGGCCGCGTAAGGTTCGGTTCCGCCACGCGGCGGTCGGGCGCACCCCAGAGGTGTCCGGCTCCGCGGGGTCGGAAGCGAGGGCTTGAACCGGAACGGTCGCGACCCGACATCGGGATCGTGATGCTCCTCCCGGGTCCGGTTCCCTCCTCCTGACCGCACCCGTGCATCCGCGCCCCGCCGGGCAACCGGCGGGGCGTTTTCTTTGCGCGCGGGGCGCCGGCCGCCCGCGCCGCCTGCCCGTGCCGGTCGCGCCGGGAGAGGCCCCCCGCCGCGGACGAACAGGGCGAATTTTCGCCCGCTGTTTAGGTTTTTTCCTCTACCGGAGTTGTCGCACAATGTCTTCGCGCGTGAGGGTCCATGCGATCCGGCGCGCACGTATCGTCTCTCCTCCTCCTAGAGTGATACGGTCCTGACGCCCCGCCACGCGCGGGGCGTTTTTTTTTGTGCGATCCGGCGCGATGGCCGGGTGGCGGGCGTTGGGGCGCGGAGCGCGCGGCGCGGCGGTGGGTCCGCGCGGTACGCCCATGAAAAACGGCGGCACTCGGGCCGCCGTCGTCGGTTCGCGAGAACGCGCCGTCAGAACATGTGCTGCCCGCCGTTGATCGCGATGTTCGCGCCGGTGACGAACGCCGCCTCCTCGGAGGAGAGATAGGCGACCAGTCCCGCGACCTCCTCGGGCTTGCCCAGCCGGCCCATCGGGATCTGCGGGATGATCTTGCTGTCGAGGACGTCCTTGGGGATCGCCATCACCATCTTGGTGCCGATGTACCCGGGCGAGATCGTGTTGACGGTGACGCCCTTGCGCGCGACCTCGAGCGCGAGCGCCTTCGAGAAACCGTGCATGCCGGCCTTGGCCGCCGAGTAGTTGACCTGGCCGAACGCGCCCTTCTGGCCGTTCACCGACGAGATGTTGATGATCCGGCCCCAGTTGCGGTCGACCATGCCGTCGCAGACCTGCTTGGTCATGTTGAAGCAGGAGTCGAGGTTGGTCTTCATGACCGCCTCCCACGCCGCCTTGTCCATCTTCTTGAAGGTCATGTCGCGCGTGATGCCGGCGTTGTTGACCAGCACGTCGATCGCGCCGACCTCCGCGGTGACCTTGGCGACGCAGTTCGCCGAGGAGTCCCAGTCGGCGACGTCGCACGGATACGCGCGGAATCCGTAGCCCTGCTTGTTCATCGTATCCAGCCACTCGGCGGCCTTGGTGTTGCCCGGGGAGTACGTGGTGACGACTTTGTAGCCCAGGGCGGCCAGCTTGATGCAGATGGCCTCGCCCAGGCCGCCCATGCCGCCGGTGACGAGCGCGACGCGCGGGGTTCTCAATGACATGACGTTCTCCTCCTGATGGGTGTCCTGCGGTGCGTGCGTGGCGAGATCCCCTCTCACGGTCACGCGCGCGATGCGATGCCGCCGGCCGCGGTCGCCCGCCGCGGCTTTCGGATGGCAATGGTATCGCAGCACCCGCCCGGCGCGCGATGGCGCGCGCGCCGGATTGACGGCCGTCAACCGGGTGCCGGTGTCGCTCCGCGCGTGCGATGGCGACGAAGGGACTAGATCGTCGGCTCGACGACAAACCGGCCGGGCGCCGGGCCGAGCGCAGGGTGCGCGCGGGAGCCGGCGCGGGCCGGTGCGCGCACGCGCGGACCGCCGTGCGGTTCGAGCCAGCGCCACCAGTGCGGCCACCAGCTTCCCGGTGTCTCGACGGCGCGGGCGAGCCAGTCGTCGGGGTCGTCGGGCGTGAGGTCGTTGACCCAGTGGCAGCGGCGCGGCGGCTGCGGCGGGTTGACGACCCCGGCGATGTGGCCCGACGCGCCGAGGAGGAAGGTCACGTCCGGCGATCCGACCAGCCCGGTCGTGCGCCACGCGGATTTCCAGGGGACGATGTGGTCGTCGCGCGACGCGTACACGTAGACCGGCACGGTCACGCGCCCGAGGTCGACCGGCACGCCGCCCATGGTCAGCGCGCCGGGGTCCTTCAGCCGGTTGCCGAGGTAGAGCTCGCGCAGGTAGTACGCGTACATC
The DNA here is from genome assembly GCA_020851255.1 of Burkholderiales bacterium. Classification (GTDB taxonomy): domain Bacteria; phylum Pseudomonadota; class Gammaproteobacteria; order Burkholderiales; family Casimicrobiaceae; genus VBCG01. The sequence goes on from JADZDA010000005.1 coordinate 3,992, forward strand.
GGCCCGGGCAGGTTCGCCGAGTCGCCGTTCCAGTGCAGCAGGTCGAACGCCGGGGGCGTCTCGCCCTTGAGGTAGTTGCGCACGACGTAGTTCCAGACGAGGTCGTTCGCCCGGAGGCTCGAGAACGCGCCGGCGAGTTCCGAGCCGTGCATCCGCTGGCCGGCGAGGAGCGCGGGCTCGCGCGCGTCGAGGAACTCGCGCGAGATGTACACGCCGATCTCGCCGGGGTCGGTGAAATCGAGCATCGTCGTCAGGAACGTCGCGCTCTCGACGACGCGCTCGCGCCGCGCGGCGAGCACCGCCAGCGCGCTCGCGAGCAGCGTCCCGCCCACGCAGAAGCCCAGCGCGTTCACCGACCGCGCGCCGGTGATCTCGCGGGCGACGCCGATCGCCGCGATCACGCCGTCGTCGAGGTAGTCGTCCCAGCCCAGCTTGCCCAGCTCGGGCGGGATGTTCCGCCACGAGATCATGAAGACCGTGTGTCCCTGGTCGACCGCGTGGCGGGCGAACGAGTTCGACGGTCTGAGGTCGAGGATGTAGTACTTGTTGATGCAGGGCGGCACGACGACGAGCGGGCGGCGGTGCACATTCGGCGTCGTCGGCGCGTACTGGAGCACCTCGATCAGGTCGTTCGCGAAGACGACGTCTCCCTTCGTGACCGCGAGATCGCGGCCGACGACGAACGCGTCGCCGTCGGACAGCGAGATCCGCCCGCGCCCGGCGTCGGCGACCAGGTTCGCCATCCCGTGCACGAGGCTCGCGCCCTCGGTGGTGATCGCGCGCTGGAGCGCCTCGGGATTGGTCGCGAGGAAATTGGTCGGCGCGAGCGCGTCGACCATCTGGCGCGTCATGAACGCGAGCCGCCGCGCGTCCTCCGGCGCGAGCCGCGCGTGGGCCGACAGTTCGCGCAGGTACTCGCCGTGGAGCAGGTAGGACTGCTTGAGCCAGGCGAACCACGGCAGCTCGCGCCAGGCCGGCGCCTCGAAGCGGCGGTCGCCGGCCGGCGGCTCGATCACCGACGGCGGACGTCCGGCCGCGGTGGCGATCGTCTGCCAGAGCGACTGGAACTTCTGCGCGTAGCGCTCGGTGATCGCCGCCGCGACCGACGGGTCGACGATCGGCTCGATCGGCGGCGCCGCGCGCGCGGCGCCGGCCGGCGGGTGCGCCACCACCGCGCGCGTCCACCAGCCGGACCACTCCTGCGCGAGCTTCGTCCACTCGGCGGCGAGATCCGCCCAGACCGGCGCGGGCGGGATCGGCGGCGGCGGGGCGTCGCGGGCGTCGTCCATCGGGGCGGGAGGCGGCTGCGGGTCGCAACGGCCGCGCCGATCGGATGGCGGGGCGCGGCTGCGGGTGGCCCGATGGTATCGTGCGCGCGTCGCCGTCACAACGACGGCCGGCGTCCGTCGCGCCGGCCTTCCCGCGCGCACCCGATGCACATCGTCGTCATGGCCTGGCTGTTCGTCGTCGGGACGATGTCGCTGACTTTCGGCGGCGTGCTCGCCGGTGCTTCGTTCTTCGCGCTCGCCGGCGTCGCGCCGGTCGCCTTCTACGCCTGGGTCAAGCTCGTCCGGTTGCGCGAGATTCGCGCGCGCGACGCGGCGCGCACCGACCCCGGGTCAGTGGCCGAGGAAGGCGTGGACGACCGCGATCACGCCGATCCCGGCCGCGATCAGCGCTGACTGTTTCGCGGTCTCGATCGGCTCGGGCCGCCGGTGCAGGCTCGGAATCAGGTCGGCCACCGCGACGTAGAGCAGGCTCGCGGCGGCGATCGCGAGCACCGTGGGCAGCGCCTGCTGCATGTCCGCCAGGGCGGCGTAGGCGGCGAGCGCGCCGGCCAGCGTCGCGAGACCGGAAGCGACGTTGTAGGCGAACGCGCGGCCGCGCGTGTATCCCGAGTGGACGAGCACCGCGAACTCGCCGCTCTGCTGCGGCCCCGCGTGCGCGACGATCGCGAGCGTCGCGGCGAGCCCGAGCGCCGCGTCGGCGAGGAACGCCGCGGCGATGACGATGCCGTCGCAGAAGTTGTGGACGCCGTTGCCGATCAGGATCATGAGGCCGGTGCGGCCGTGGTCGTGACCGTGGCCCTGACCGTGGCCGTGGCCACCGGCGCGCGCGTGCATCGCGTGGTCGTGCTCGGTCTCGTCGGCGGCGTCGTCGTGGGTCTCGTGGCCGTGGCTGTGGCGCCAGAGCACGAGCTTCTCCAGCAGGAAGAAGGCGAGGAGCCCTCCCAGCGTCACGATCATCACCTGGTGCGTGTCGCCGATCTCGAGCGCGTGCGGGAGCAGTTCGAGGAACACCGCGCCCAGCAGCGCCCCGACGGCGAAGCTCACCAGCCGCGGTATCCACGCGGCCGTGAGCGCGAGCGTGAACGCCGCGGCGATGGCGGAGAGCACGCCGCCCGCCAGCGCGGCGGCGACGATCGAGGCGAGCACGGGCATCGGCGTCCCGGGGGCGGCGGCGGGGTCGGGGATAATGAAACCCGGTTGCATTATAGGCGAACCCGCGCAGGCGGACCCGCGCGGGGCGGGCCGGCCCTCGCCCCGGCCGTTCGGCCGGGCGCGGGCGCGGCGGGTTGACCGGGACCGCGGCGTTCGCGAATACTCGTGTTTGCTCCGGGGTCGATCGTCTCGCGATCGCCGCGACCGGGCCCCGATCCTCCGCCGAATCCGATGTCCGAGCCGTCGCCCGAGCGCCCCTGGTGGTGGCGCTACTTCCCGTTCCTAGCCTGGTTCCCGGTCAGCGCCGCGGTGTTGCGCGGCGACCTGATCGCCGGCATCACCGGCGCGCTGGTGCTCGTACCCAAGGCGATGGCCTACGCGCAGCTCTCGGGGCTGCCGGTGCATTTCGGCCTCTACGTCGCCTTCGTCCCGGCGATCCTGGGCGCGCTGTGGGGCTCGTCGCGCCAGCTCGCGCCCGGCCCGGTCGCGATCATCTCGCTGATGACCGCGGCCGCGCTCGCGCCGCTCGCCACGCCGTTCTCCGACCATTACGTCGAGCTGGCGCTGCTGCTGACGCTGATGGTCGGCGCCGTCCAGTTCGCGCTGGGGGCGCTCAAGCTAGGCACGATCGTCAACTTCGTCTCGCACCCGGTGATCCTCGGGTTCATGAACGCCGCGGCGATCATCATCGCGCTGTCGCAGCTCGACATGCTGCTCGGCATCCCCAAGGGCCGCAGCAACTCGTTCCTCGGCGACATCTGGCAGATGGCCGGGTACCTGCCGCAGACGCACCTGCCGACGCTGGCGATGTCCGCGTTCGCGCTGGCGCTGATGCTCGGGCTGAAGCGCATCCGCGCGATCGCGAAGCTCAGCGTGCTGATCGCGGTCGTCGTCACCATCGTCGCGAGCGTCGTGCTGGGCTACGCGCGCGACGACCGCGTGCAGGTTGACCGGATCGCCGACCCGGCGATGCGCGAGCTCGCGGCCGGCTACATCGCGGACGCGAAACGCATCGCCGACCTCGAGGCCTCCGTGTCCGCGCGCGCGGCGGAGCTGCGCCGCATCGAGAACGGCGACGCGCGCGCCGCCTCGGCGCTGCGCCACGAGATCCACCTGGGGCGGCTGGACGCGGCCGACCTGGCCGACGAGAACAAGGGGCGGCTGCAGCGGCTGCAGCGCGTGCGCTTCGAGCGCGAGGACGCGCCGGCCGGCGGGGTCGCGACATTCCACGTCGCCGGACAGGTGCCCGCGGGCGCGCGCACCGACGGCCGCGAGTGGCAGATCCGGAAGATCGGCGGCGGAGAGATCCAGCTCAACGGCGGCGGCGACGTCGTCGGCACGATCCCGGCCGGGCTCCCGTCGTTCCGGGTCCCGACGATCACGCTGGAGGCGTTCCTGTCGCTGCTGTCCGCCGCGATCGTGATCGCGCTGGTCGGATTCATGGAGGCGATCGCGATGTCCAAGGCGCTGGCCGCCAAGACCCGGCAGCGGCTCGACCCGAACCAGGAGCTGATCGGGCAGGGCGTGGCCAACCTGGGCGGCGCGTTCTTCCAGTCCTATCCCGCCTGCGGATCGTTCACCGGCTCGGCGATCAACCTGCAGGCGGGCGCGAAGACCGGCTTCGCGATGATCTTCAACGGGCTCTTCGTCGTCGCGACGCTGGTCGTGCTGACGCCCTGGCTCTACCACCTGCCCAAGGCGACGCTGGGCGTGATCATCCTGCTCGCGGTGACGAGCCTCGTGACGCCGGCGGCGCTGAAGCACACGTGGAAGGCGAGCCGCGCCGACGGCATGGTCGCGGCGATCACGTTCGTCGTGACACTGCTCGCCGCGCCGCACCTCGACCGCGGCATCCTGATCGGCGCCGCGCTGGCGGTGCTGCTGTACCTGCTGCGCACGATGAAGCCGCGGATCGCGAACCTGGGCCGCCATCCCGACGGCACGCTGCGCGACGTGCACGTCCATCCGACGCTGCCGGTGAGCCGGGACGTCCTGGTGCTGCGCTTCGACGACACGCTCTACTTCGCCAACGCCGCGTTCTTCGAGGAGCAGGTGCTGGATGCGGTCGCGGGCAAACCCGAAGTCCGCTTCCTGCTCGTCTCGGGCGCGGGCATCAACCAGATGGACGCGTCCGGCGAGGAGGTCGTGCGCCATCTGGTCGAGCGGCTGCGCGCCGGCGGCGTCACCGTCGTGTTCGCCGGGCTCAAGAAGCAGGTCCTCGACGTGATGCGTCGCACCGGCCTCGATCGGCTGATCGGCGCCGACCACCTGTACCCGAACGACGACCAGGCGCTCGCGGCGATCTACGCGCGGCTGGGCCGCGACGGGCGCGGCGAGCTGCTGCCGCCGGCGCCGGCACCGATCGAGGCCCGCTGATCGCGGAAACGGTGCGCGCCGGCACCGCTCCGCCCTACGGTTCGATCCACACCGCGGTCGCCATCCGGCCGGCCGACTGGTCGCGCCGCCACGAATGGAACCGCCGCTCGTCGGCGTGCGTGCACCAGGCGCCGCCGGCGACGTCGCGCACGCCGGCGCGCAGCAGCCGCCGCTGCGCGAGCACCGGCAGGTCCGCCATCCACTTCCCGTCCTCGCGCGGCGCGAAGCAGTCGGCGTCCTCGCTCGCACGCGTTACGAAGGCATCGACGACATCGCGGCCGACCTCGAACGCGCCGGGTCCGATGCCCGGCCCGACCCAGGCGACGACGCGCGCCGCATCGACGTGCATCGCGGCGAGCGCGGCTTCGAGGACGCCGGCCGCGAGCCCGCGCCAGCCGGCGTGCGCGATGCCCACGACCGTCGCGTCGCGGTCGGCGAACACCACAGGCAGGCAGTCGGCGGTGCGCACCGCGAGCACGACGCCGCGATCGCGGGTGACCGCGGCGTCAGCCTCCGGCGGATCGGCCGCGCAGGCCGCGAGGTCGTCCGGTCCGATCGTGACGACCCGCGTGCCGTGGACCTGCGCGAGGTACACCGGGGCGGCGGGCGCGTAGCCGGCGAAGAGCGCGCGGTTGGCGAGGATCGCCGCGCGGTCCGCGGCGTCGCGCACGCGCGCCGGTCCCAGGTCCATCGACGCGCACGCGCCGGTCGACACGCCGCCATTGCGCGTCGTCGACAGCGCGACGACACCCTCGGGCGCCGCCCAGCCGGGTACGATCCAGTCGAGGCCGTCGGCGGCGAGCCGTTCGCGCAAGCGCTCGGCGGCGCCGGAGGTCCCCGTGATCATCGGGGCGCACCTGCGCGCAGCGCGGCCACCAGCCGCGCGAAGTCCTCCGGCCACGGCGTGACGGCGGCGATCTCGCGGCGCGAGACCGGATGCACGAACGCGAGGCGCTCGGCGTGCAGCGCCTGCCGCGCGAACGGGGGCAGCGCGGCGGCGCGCGCGCGGGCCCCGTAGGTCGGGTCGCCGACGAGCGGGTGGCCGATCGCCGCGAGGTGGACGCGGATCTGGTGCGTGCGTCCGGTGTCGAGCCGGCAGCGGACCAGCGTCGCGGCACCGTAGCGTTCGATCGGCGCGACGTGCGTGCGCGCCGGCTTGCCGCGGGCGACGACCGCCATCGACGTGCGCCGGTCCGGATGGCGGCCGATCGGCGCGTCGATGTCGACCGCCTTCGCGAGGTCGCCGCGCGCGAGGGCGATGTACTCGCGCCGGACCGTGCGCGCCGCGAGCTGGCGGACGAGGTCGGTGTGCGCGGCCGGCGTGCGCGCGACGACCAGCAGCCCGCTCGTGTCCTTGTCGAGGCGATGGACGATGCCGGCGCGGGGAACGCGCGCGACCTCGGGGTAGCGGTGGAGCAGCGCGTTCAGCAGCGTTCCTTCGCGCCGGCCGGCGCCGGGGTGCACCACCAGGCCGGCCGGCTTGTCGACGACGGCGACCGCGTCGTCCTCGTGGACCACGGCGAGCGCGATCGGCTGCGCGGCGTCGGCCGCGAGCGCGGGTTCGTCGGCCGGTTCGACGGCGATGCGCTCGCCGCCGGCGAGCTTGCGCTTGGCCACGCCCGGCGCGCCGTCGACCCGGACCCGGCCGGTGTCGATCCAGCCCTTCAACCGGCTGCGCGAGTGATCGGGCAGGAGCCGCGCGAGCGCCAGGTCGAGCCGCAGGCCGGCGCAGGCGTCCGGCACGGTCAGGACGGCCGCGCCGGCCGGGACGGCCGCGGGGGCTGGGCTATACTTCTCGCTCCGCACGCCAGATCGACTCGCCCGATGACCTTCCTGCGTTCCCTCTGGGTCGCGCTCGCCGTGGCGCTCCTCGCGGCCGGCTGCGGTCTCCTGCCGGAGAAGGCGGACGAGACGACCGGCTGGTCGGCCGAGCGGCTGTACCGCAACGCGCACGATTCGATGCTCGAAGGCAATTATACGCGGGCGGTCAAGCTCTTCGAGACGCTGGAGGCGCGCTTCCCCTACGGCCGCTACGCGCAGCAGGCGATGCTGGAGAGCGCGTACTCGAGCTACCGCGCCAACGAGATCCCGACGGCCATCGCCACGCTCGACCGGTTCATCCGCA
>JADZDA010000006.1 GCA_020851255.1 Burkholderiales bacterium
GACTCGACCAAGCCGGGCGGCAAGTACCTGGTCGCGCTCAACAAGCTGGCGATCGACCGCTTCGTGCCGGTGGGGCCGCTGCACCCGCAGAACCACCAGCTGATCGACATCAGCAACGACAAGATGCAGCTCCTCTACGACATGCCGCTGCCGCTGGGCGAGCCGCACTACGCCGTCGCGATCGCCGCCTCGAAGCTCAAGCCCGGCGTGCGCTACCGCGCCGGCACCGACAGCCGCACCGACAAGCCGCACCCGGGGGCGGTGAAGGCCGGACAGGAGAAGATCGTCAAGAAGGGCAACAAGGTCGAGGTGTTCGGAACGCTGATCCGCTCGCACATTACGCCGGAGACCATCGAGGTCGACGTCGGTGACGAGGTGACGATCCACCTGTCGAACCTCGAGCGCGCGCAGGACGAGACGCACGGCTTCACGGTCTCGACCTACAACGTGCACGCGTCGATCGAGCCCGGCAAGACGGTCACGGTGAACTTCAAGGCCGACAAGGAAGGCGTCTATCCCTACTACTGCACCGAGTTCTGCTCGGCGCTGCACCTCGAGATGATGGGCTACCTGCTCGTCAAGCCGAAGGGATGGAAGCCGACCAAGGTCGCGCTCGCGAAGGGCAGCTACACCGAGGACGACTACAGGAAGACGCTGAAGAAGATCGTCGACACGCAGGCGGTGATCGACCAGGTCGTCGGCTACATCACCAGCGTCAACTTCAAGGACTTCCAGCCGGTCGTCGCGATGGTCGAGGACGCCACCGACCAGCTCGGGAAGATCCCCGACGCGAAGGCGAAGCACGAGACCGCCGCGAAGTCGAAGGACTGGGAGCAGGCGAACCTGTGGGCCGAGCAGGTCTGGCAGTACCAGGTGAAGGCGGCCGACCTGGGCCTGCGCGCCAAGACCTACCTCGAGCAGGCGGGCGCGAAGAAGGTCGCCGGCAAGTAGTCGCACACCGCCGGCGTCCGCGCGGGGGGCATGCGTCCATGCCCCCCGCTTTTCGTCCGGGGACGCAATCACCGCATCCATGAAAGGGAAACGTCGATGACATCGTTACCGAAACTCGCGCTGGCCGCCGTCGTTTCGCTGGCCGCGACGGCCGCGCCGGCGCAGGCGCCCGACGGGAAGAAGCTCTACCTCGAGAAGACCTGCGTCGCCTGCCACGGGAAGGACGCGAAGAAGCCGCTGCAGCCGGACTATCCGAAGCTGGCCGGCCAGAACGCGGCGTACGCCGAGCGCCAGATGAAGGACATCAAGAGCGGCGCGCGCGCCAACGCGAACGCGAAGGCGATGCAGGGCGTCATGCATCTCGTCACCGACGCCGAGATGAAGGCGCTCGCCGAGTACCTGTCGAAGCTGCCTTGAGCGGCATCAATGCCGATCCGGCCACCGCGCGCGAGGATCGGTACGGCCTTCAGGATCGAATGAGGAGTTCGCCATGAACAAGTGGATGCTCGGTTGTCTCGCGCTCGTCGTGCCCGCGCTCGCGCTGGCCGCGCCGCCCGCCCCCAAGAAGGAGGGCATCGAGGGCAAGGGCTACGTGTGGAACGCCGAGGAGGGCGAGAAGCTCGAGGCGATGAAGAAGAAGGGCGACGCGAAGCGCGGCGAGGAGGCCTACGAGGTCTGCGGCGCCTGCCACCTGCCCAACGGCGCCGGACGGCCCGACGGGACGTTCCCGCAGCTCGCCGGACAGCACGCATCGGTGCTGATCAAGCAGATGGCCGACATCCGCGCCGGCCTGCGCGACAACCCGACGATGTACCCGTTCGCCCAGCAGTTGACCGACCCGCAGGAACTCGCGGACGTCGCCGCGTACATCCAGACGCTGTGCATCCCCGCCGACCACGGCAAGGGCAGCGGCGACGCGAAGCTGCTCGGCGAAGGCAAGGCGCTCTACGAGAAGGAGTGCCAGACCTGCCACGGCGCCAACGGCGAGGGCGACGCGAAGAAGTTCTACCCGGTGATCGCCGGACAGCACTACAAGTACCTGCTGCGGCAGATGACCGAGATCCGCGAGGGCAAGCGCCGCAACGCGAATCCGGACATGGTCAAGGTGATCGGCAAGTACAGCGAGCGGCAGCTCGTCGCCATCTCGGAGTACCAGGCGTCGCTGTCGATGCCGGGTTCGATGTGCAAGGCGCCCGCGAAGGCGCCGGCGAAGAAGAAGTGACCGGCCGGTGAAGCGCGACGCGACCATCGTGCTGCTGTCGGCCGTCGCGCTGGTCGCGATGGTCGCCGCGTACTTCGCGCCGATCTGGTGGGTGGCGCTGACCGCGCCGAACTACCCGAAGGACGCGTTCCCCGACGGCATCCGCATCCACTTCCACATGAACGGGGTGTTCAACGGGTGCAAGGCCGCGCCCGGCGGCAGCCGGCTGCAGAAGGAAATCCTCCAGCACGACCTCTCGGAGAAGGCCGAGCGCTACAACCCGATCCTCGACAAGGACAAGGACGTCAACAAGGGCGCGCAGGGCCTCGACTGCGTCCACGAGATGAACACGATCAACCACTACGTCGGCATGTTCCCGATCGAGACCGGTGCGCCGGTCGAGCGACCGCTGGCGAAGTTCTTCTTCGGGTTCTTCGCGACGCTGATCGCGGCCTTCGCCGTGCCGTCGGCGCGCGGTCGGACCGGCGTCCTGCTCGCGGGGTTCGTCGCGGTGGCGGCGTGGATGCTCGTGGAGCTATACGCGATGGGCGGCCACGACCGCTTCGTCGTCAATTACATGAACGAGGCCGGCGCGTTCTTCAAGGAGCCGGAGAAGATCGCCGGCTGGGCGTCGATGCTGCGCACCGCGACCGCGGCGGCGGTGGCTTTCCTGATCGGCGCGATGATCGTGCTGGTGCTGCTCGTCTGGAAGCTGCCGCGCTCGGCGCTGCTGCTCGCGCTGGTGCCGGCGCTCCTGCCGGTGTACTTCCTCGTCGACTACGCGGCCTGGCTGTGGTTCTGCGGCCACAACCTCCATCCCTGGGGCGCCTTCACCGTCAAGCCGTTCATGCCGACGGTCTTCGGCGAGGGCAAGGTCGCCCAGTTCTCGACCTACTCGTACCCGACCTGGGGATACGCGCTGCTCGTCGTCGTCTTCCTGGCGCTCTCGCTCGCCCTGCTCCTCCGCCGCCAGCAGTGGCGCGAGCCGGCCGCCGGCTGAGGGGCGCGGGATGCGCGCCCGCTGGATCGCCGCGACCGCCGCCGCGCTCGCGCTGGGCGCGACCGCCGCGTCGCTCGACGACGGACAGGGCCGCGAGCGCGACCTGGGCGATCTCGCCGCGAAGCACGGCGGCGTGCGCGTCGAGGTCGATCGTCCGGTCGAGGTGATCCCGCTCTACCAGCGCGACCCGCGGATCCACGGACTGACGCCGCTGCAGGCGCTGGTCGACGCGACGCCGACCGGCGGCGTGCTGGTCCCGCCGCCGGGGAAATACGCCGGCCCGGTCGTGCTGACCCGCCCGATGACCATCGACGGCCGCGGCGCGGTCGTCGTCGACGCCGGCGGCAGGGGCACGGTGTTCCACCTCAGGACCGACGGCGCGACGCTGGTCGCGCTGCGGCTCACCGGATCGGGCGAGTCGCACGACAGCGACGACGCCTGCCTCAACGTCCGGGGCGACCGCAACCGGATCGAGCGCCTTTCGATCGACGATTGCCTGTTCGGCATCGACCTGAAGCAGGCGAGCGGCAACACGGTGACCGGCAACCGCATCCGGTCCAAGGCGCTGCCGCTGGGCCTGCGCGGCGACGGCCTGCGGCTGTGGACGAGCCACGACAACCGGATCGAGGGCAACGAGGTCACCGAGTCGCGCGACGTCGTCGCCTGGTACTCGAAGCGCAACGTCGGCCGCGGCAACCTGGGCAGCGGGAGCCGCTACTCGCTCCACTTCAGGTTCTCCGACGACAACCGCGTCGAGGGCAACCGGTTCGTCGGCAACACCGTCGGCGTCTACCTCATGTACACCGAGCGCACGCACGTGCGGCGCAACGTGATCTCGCACGCCAACGGGCCGGCCGGCATGGGCATCGGGTTCAAGGAGACGAGCGACACCGACATCGAGGGCAACGAGCTCGTCTACTGCGCGGTCGGCGTCGGGTCCGACCTCTCGCCGTTCCAGCCCGACACGACGATCCGCTTCACCGGCAACCGCTTCGCCTACAACGGCGTCGGCCTGCTGTTCACGAGCGAGCTGGGCGGCAACGTGCTGACCGACAACGTGTTCGAGGGCAACGTGACGCACGTCGCCTACGCCGGCGGTGCGCCGGCGGCCGAGCGCAATCGCTGGTCGGACAACACCTGGGACGATTACCAGGGTTTCGACCGCGACGGCGACGGCCGTGGCGACACGCCGCACGAGCTCTACGCGTACGCGGACCGGCTGTGGATGGAGGTGCCGCACGCGATGTTCTTCCGCAACGCGCCGGCGCTCGAGCTCCTCGACTTCCTGGAGCGACTCGCCCCGTTCGCGAGTCCCCGGCTGCTGCTGCGCGACGGGACGCCGCGCGTGCGCCGGCCGGCGCCGCCCCCGCATGGATGAACGCGCACCCCGACCGGTGTCGAAGGCGCGGCGCGCCACGACCCGGCGCCGGTTCCTGCGATCGGCGCTGCTGGGCGCGGGACTGGTCGCGATCGCGCTCGCCGGGCGAGTGCCGGTCGCGCGCGCCGGCCATCGGCGCCTGCGCCCGCCGGGCGCGCTCGACGAGTCGGACTTCCTCGCCTCGTGCATCAAGTGCGGGCAGTGCGTCCAGGTCTGTCCGGTCGAGGCGATCGTGCTGGCCGACCTGCCCGACGGCTACGGCGTCGGCGTCCCGTACATCGACGCGCGCGCGCAGGCCTGCGACTTCTCCTGCGACGCGGTCCAGTGCGTCCTCGCCTGTCCGACCGGCGCGCTCGTCTACCGCAAGCCCGTTTTCCTCCCGACCCGGGATGGCGCGCGGCTCGCGCGACCGCCGATCCTGCGTGCCAAGGCGAAGGACCCGGAGCCCACGCTCGAGCTCCGCGAGCGGATGGGACTCGCGCGGCTCGTCCGCCCCGACGCCTGTCTCGCGGTGCAGGGCAAGCCGTACCAGGGCAGCGCTCGCGGTCCGGCGTTCCGGGGGAAGCTCCGCTACATGGACGTCGACCGCTGGAAGCCGGTCGCGGTCTCGTCGCGCCGCTACGACCTCGACCTGTGCGACCTGTGCGTGCGCGAGTGCCCGATCCAGGACGCGATCGCGCTCGTACCCGCCGAGGCGTCGGCCGGCGCCGCGCGCATGCGGCCGGAGGTGGGCGAGAGCTGCGTCGGCTGCGGTGTCTGCGAGATGGTATGCCCGGTCGAACCGTCCGCGATCGTCGTCGAGGAGCGCGCGACATGGTGAAGAGCGGCTCGCTCGCCGACCGGGTGCTCACGATGCTCGGGCGCGATCCGGCGAAGGCGGTGGAATTCCGCGACGAAGCCGTGCGCCTGCACACGCTCAGGCGCGAGGATCCGGCGGCCTTCCGGTCCGCGCGCGCGGCGGCGCGGACCGGGCATGTCCCGTCGCACCGCTGGCGCAACCGCCGCTGGGCCGTGCTGGTCGCGGTGAACCTGCTGTTCGTCGTCTCGTTCTGGCTCGACATCCAGATCCTCGAAGGGGCGCTCACCGCCTCGCGCTTCGTCGGCTTCCACCTGATCGACCTCAACTCGGCGCTGCAGGTGATGCTGGCGCACAAGCACATCATCGTGAACCTGGTGATCGGGACGGCGACCGTGCTCGTCCTGTGGCTGCTGCTCGGCGGGCGCTCGTTCTGCTCGTGGGTGTGTCCGTACCACCTGGTGTCGGAGCTCGCGGAGAAGCTCCACCTCGCGCTCGCCCGGCGGGATCTGGTCTCCGACCACGATTTCCACCGGGGCCTGCGCACCGTGTTCTGGCTCGTGTTCGGCGTGCTCGCCTGGGTCACCGGGTACACGGTGTTCGAGACGCTGTCGCCGACCGGGATCCTGTCGCGGGCCCTGATCTACGGGCCCGGGCTCGCGCTCGCGTGGGTGCTGCTGATCGTGGTTTTCGAGGTCGCGTACTCGCGCCGCGCCTGGTGCCGCTACGTCTGCCCGATCGGACTCACCTACGGGGTCGCGGGCACGCTCTCGCCGGTCCGGGTCGTCTACCGGCTCGACCGCTGTGTCCACGAGCTCGACTGCAAGAAAGTCTGCCTGGTGCCGCACGTCCTCGATCCGGTGGTCCGCGGCCGCGCGGCCGCCGCGACGATGCCGATCGGGCCGGACTGCACCCGCTGCGGCCTGTGCGTCGACGCCTGTCCCAGCGGCGCGCTCGCCTTCGAGATCAAAGGCCTGTCGAAGCTCCTCTGACATGATCCGCATCGAAGGATTGTCGAAGTCGTTCCGCCGCCACCGTGTGCTCGACGGCGTGAACCTCGCGTTCGCCGCCGGCGAGCGTGTCGCGCTGATCGGATCGAACGGCGCGGGCAAGACGACGCTGATCCGCTGCCTGCTGGGCGAGTACAACCACGAAGGGCGCGTCGCGATCGACGGCCGCTCGCCGCGCACCGACCGGCGCGCGACGCTCGCGCGCGTGGGGTTCGTGCCGCAGCTGCCGCCGCCGCTGCGCATGCCGGTGGGCCAGCTCGTCGCGTTCGCGGCCAGCCTGTGCGGCACCGATCCGGCGCGGATCCACGCGATCGCCGGCCGGCTCGGACTCGACGTTACTCCGATCCTGGACCGGCCCTTCGTCCGGCTGTCGGGGGGGATGAAGCAGAAGGTGCTGATCGCGGTCGCCCTGGGACGCGACGTCGACGTGCTGATCCTCGACGAACCGGCCGCGAACCTCGACCCGGAGGCGCGCAAGACCTTCTTCGAGCTCCTGGCCGAGCGCGCGGAGCGCTCGACGATGCTGATCTCGAGCCACCGGATCAACGAGGTCGCGACGCTGGTCAACCGGGTCGTCGAGCTCGACCTGGGGCGCGTCGCGCTGGACGATCGCGTCGCCGACGACGTCTCGCTCGCCGGCGTCCTCGCCTGCCGCGTGAGCGCGAGGCGCGCCGATCCGGCGCTCGCGAAGGCGCTGGCCGCGTGGAAGTTCCGCGACCTGGGCGGCGGCGTCGAGTGGGAGGGCGAGGTCGCCGGCCCCGACCGCCTGCGGTTCCTGGGCACGCTGTCGCGCTACGTCGGCATCGTCACGCGGATGTCGATCGAGGAGGACGGCCGGTGAGACGCCGCGCGTTCCTCCGGCGGGCGGCCGGCACGCTGTTCGTTCCGCTCGCCGCGGCGTGCGCGGAGGCCGACGACCGGTCGGCGCCGGCGCGCGTGCGCCACGACCGCGACACCTGCGAGCGCTGCCGGATGCTGATCTCCGACCCCCGCTTCGCCGCGCAGGCCCGCGTCGCCGGCGTGCGCGACGCCTACAAGTACGACGACATCGGGTGCGCGGTGATCCACCTGAAGCACCTGGGCAAGGACACGGACGTGTCGACGCGGATCTGGGTCGCCGACGTCGCCAGCGCCGCCGATCGCGTCGTCTGGCACGACGCGCGGAGCGCGCGCTACCTGCCCGGGCGCTCGTCGCCGATGGGCTACGACCATGCGGCGGTCGCCGAGGCGCGGCCCGGCACCGTCGACTTCGACGCGCTGCGCGCGGCGGTGCTCGAAAGGGAGGCACGGCGATGAGCGAACTGTGGCTGGCGGCGAGGCTCGACCTCGCCGAATCCCTGAGGGCGCGCTGGTTCGCCGTCTACACGCTGGTGTTCGGCGGCATCGTCGCGCTCCTGTTCCTGTTCGGCCTGACCGAGTCGCGCGTGCTGGGCTTCATCGGGCTGTCGCGGCTGCTCGTCACCTACATCCAGCTGTGCATGGCGATCCTGCCGATCTTCGTGCTGATCACGACGGTGCGCAGCGTCGCCGGCGACCGCGAGGCCGGCGTCTACGAGTACGTGCTGTCGCTGCCGGTGTCGCTGTCGGCGTGGTACTGGGGCAAGCTCGTCGGCCGCTACGTCGCGGTCTTCGCGCCGGTCGCGCTCGCGATGGTCGCCGCGGTCGTCGTGGCGCTCGTGCGCGGCATCCCGGTGCCGTGGGGGATGTTCGGCTACTACACGGCGCTGCTGGCGGCGATGGCCTGGTGCTTCCTCGCGATCGGCATGCTGATCTCGGCGGTCGCGCGCAGCACCGATGTCGCGCAGGGCGCGGCATTCCTCGTCTGGCTGGTACTGCTGCTGCTGCTCGACCTGATCCTGCTGGGCGTGATGATCAAGGGGCAGGTCCGGCCCGAGACCGCGGTGGCGATCGCGCTCGCCAATCCGCTGCAGGTCTTCCGGACCGCCGCCCTCACGCTCTTCGATCCCCAGCTCGTCGTCCTCGGGCCCTCCGCCTGGGTGATCCTCGACACGTTCGGCGCCGCGGGCTACCGGATCTACGGCGTCGTCTACCCGCTGCTGCTGGGACTGGCCGCGGCGGCGATCGGTTACCGGACGTTCAGCCGCGGAGACCTGCCATGAAGCCGGCGTCGCACCGGATCGTCCGCGCGGGCCTGATCGGAGCGGCGGCGTTCGCCGCGATCGTCCCGCCGGTTCCCGCGCAGGAGCGCGCGCGACCGGCGCCCCCCGGCGTCGCCGCGCGCGAGGGGCCCGACTACGTGCTGACGCGCAGGGGCGACGACCATCTGGGACAGGTGCTCGTGACCGGGTTCCGGTTCCGCACCGAGTTCGGCAGCCTGGTCTTCCCCAAGCAGGCGGTCGCCCGGATCCTCCTGGCGAAATCGGCGGCCGGGGACGTGCTCACGACCATCCACGGCGAACGCGTCACCGGCAAGCTCGAGGGCGGCTACCTGCGCGTGTCGCGGACCGCGTTCGCCCCGATCGACCTCGCGCTCGACGAGGTCGCCGAGATCTCGCTGACCCCGCGGCCGGACGATCTCGTGCGCCCGCTGCCGGCGCTGGTCGTCGCGCTGAAGAACGGCGACGCGATCTACGCCGACCCCGGGAACGCGCAGGTGACGGTCAGGTCGTCGGCGGTGACGTCCACGGTCGCGCTGGCAGGCGTGCGCCGGGCCGACTTCGAGGCGTTCGACGACGGCATCCAGGTGCGCCTGGTCATGCAGGACGGCGGCCGCACGGTGTCGGGCTCGTTGGCCGACGCGTCGGTCGCGTTCGTGACCCATGCCGGGCAGGAGGTCTCGATCCCGGTGCGGCAATTGCTCGTGCTCGGCCGTCCCGCCGCTCCCGGGCGCGCCCAGGAGATCGCGACGACGCCGGCGTTCGAGGCCGGCGCGCCGCGCGCGGCGGTGAACCGCGACCGGTTGCGGTCCGGCGGCAGCGGCCCGGAGATGCTGCCGATCAAGCCGGGCAGCTTCCGGCGCGGCGATGCCGCCGGCGACTCCGACGAGCAGCCGGTCCGGACCGTGACCATCGGCCGGGCCTTCGCGATCGGCCGCTATCCGGTCACGTTCGAAGAATACGATCTCTATTGCGAACGCACCGGTCGCGCGAAGCCCGACGACGAAGGCTGGGGACGGGGCCGCCGGCCGGTCGTGAACGTGAACTGGACCGACGCGACCGCCTACGCGCAATGGTTAGCGCGAGAGACCGGGGAACGCTACCGCCTGCCGACCAACGCGGAGTTCGAGTACGCCACGCGCGCCGGACGCGATACGCGCTATCCCTGGGGCGACACGCTGTCGCGCGACGCGGCGAACTGCGGCGGCTGCGGCAGCCTGTGGGATTCGCGGCGCAGCGCGCCGGTCGGACGGTTCGCGCCCAACGGCTGGGGACTGTACGACATGGTCGGCAACGTCTGGCAATGGGTCGCCGACTGCTGGGACGCCGACTACAGGGCGAATCCGGACGACGGCAGCGCCTACACCGTCGGCGGCTACTGCGACAAGAAGGTGATTCGCGGCGGCTCGTGGAGCGCGGAGGCGAAGGAGGTCCGCTCGGCGAACCGCTGGCGGGATTTCACCGTGCGGTCGAGCGACGACATCGGCTTTCGCGTCGCGAGGGAGGCGCGATGAACGCCGCCCGTCGCACCTGCGCGCGCGCGGTGCTCGCCGCGCTCCTGGTCGTGTTCGCCGCGCCGCTGGCGGCGCAGGTCGACGCGCTGTGGACGGCGCCGCTCGAGCGCCTGCACGCCGGCGGCCCGCCGATCGCCGCCTACCGCGGGCGGCCGATGATCGTCAACTTCTGGGCCCGGTGGTGCGTGCCCTGCCGCGAGGAATTCCCGATGCTCGCCTCGCTGCACGAGCGGCGTGCGGGCGCGGGACTCGCGGTCGTCGGCGTCGCGCTCGACGACAACCTCGCGAACACGCGCGAGTTCGCGGACGTCTACGACATCCGCTACCCCGGATTCGTCGCGACCGACGGCGGCGTGGGCCTCCTCGAGGCACTGGGCAACGAGCTCGCGGTCGTCCCCTACACGATGGCGGTCGCGCGCGACGGCCGCGTGCTGCTGCGCAAGCTCGGCCCGATCGCGCGCGACGAGCTCGAGGCGCTGGCCGACCGGGCCCTCGCCGCGCCCTGACGGGAACGAGTCCGGAGCGCCGACTCCGGCGATGCGGGTCAGGTCCCCGCGTCGATGCGCGGCCGCGGGTCGCGCAGGACGCGCGCGGGCGCGACGAACGGCGCGAGCCGTTCGAGGAAGTCGACGAGTTCGAGCGCCGGCGAGTTCGCGAAGAATTTCGCCTGCGGGAACTCCATCCAGATCCGGTCGGCCCAGGCGTAGAGTTCGTGCGGTTGGTCGCCGATGCCGTCGCCGTCGCGGTCGAACCCGGCGTAGTCGTCCCAGTGGTTGCCGAGCCAGACGTTCGCGCTCGCGGTACCGGTGCCGCTCACCGCGACCGTCGTCAGGTTCCACTGGAAGCGGTTGTCGACGATCCGGTGCCCGCCCTGCTCGCCGTAGAACCACAGGCCGACCGTGTTGTGCGCGAAGCGGTTGCCGCGGACGGTCAGCGTCAGGTCCTCGTTCAGCGGCGCGTTCGCGGAGAGGCCCACCGAGCAGTGGACGATCTCGTTGTCCTCCACCAGCGCCTCGCCGCTCTCCTTGAACGCGAGCCCGCCGCCGCCGGCCTCCCGCGCGTCGACGACCCGGTTGCCGCGGACGACCAGGCCGGGCGAGTAGAGGACGACGATGCCGGTCGAGGTGCGCGCGAGGTCGTTGCGCTCGACGCGCGCGCGCGGCGAGAAGACGAAGTGCATGCCGTAGCGGCCGTCGCGCAGCCGGTTGCCGGCGATCCGGTTGTCCGGCGAATTGGCGAACGTGAGGTCGCGGACGCGCTCGAACGTGTTGCCCTCGATGCGGTTGCCGCGCGCCATCCACAGCCGCAGGCCGTCGCCGCGCTCGCCGACCGGCAGGTCCTTGCCGCGGACGCGGTTGCCGGCGACCGCGTTGCGGTCGCCCTGATGGACGACCAGGCCGAACAGCGCGTCGTCGATGTCGACGTCCTCGACCCGGTTGTCGTGCCCGTCGATGCGCACGCCGGCGTCCAGCCGGTCGACCGACTCTCCGGAACCGCGGACGGCCAGGCGCGTGAGCGTCGCGCCGCCGGTCCGGATCGTCACGACGCTGCCGTGTCCGCCGCCGTCGACGACGACGCGACCGGCGCCGTCGACCGTGATCGGCCGGTCGATCGTGACCGGACCGGCGTAGGTGCCCGGCGGGGGCACGAGCACGCCGCCGGAGGGTGTCGCATCGATCAGTCGCTGCAGGTCGGGCCCGGGCGGCGGCGCGATCGCATCGCCGCCGGCGGCGAGCGCGAACGCGAGCGTTCCCGCGGCGAGCATCGCCCGTGCCGGGGCGCGCCCGCGCCTCATCGCGGTCCGCGCCTCTGCAGGACGGCGGGCCGCCGCCTCACGCCGGGATGAACCGCAGCGCCACGCCGTTGTTGCACCAGCGCTGGCCGGTCGGCCTCGGGCCGTCGTCGAACACGTGGCCGTGGTGCCCGCCGCACTTCGCGCAGTGGTATTCGATGCGCGGATAGAGGAGCTTGTAGTCGGTCGTCGTCGCGAACGCCCCGGGGATGGTCGTGAAGTAGCTCGGCCAGCCGGTGCCGCTGTCGAATTTCATCTCGGAGCTGAACAGCGGCCACGCGCAGCCGGCGCAGGCGTAGACGCCGCGGCGCTTCTCGCCGTTCAACGGGCTCGTGTGCGGGCGTTCGGTTCCCTCCTCGCGCAGGACGGCGTAGGCGGCGGGCGGGAGGCGCTTGCGCCACTCGTCCTTCGACAGCGTCAGCGGAGCCGGGTCGGTCGCGATGTCGGCGTTCTTCGCCAGCAGCGCGCGCCAGTTGCGCCGCATCTCCTCGACCTGCGGCGTGAGGGCGCCCGAGGGGATCGGACCCGCGGCGCGCAGCGCGGCGCCCGCGGGCAGGGCGGCGGCGAGGAAGGTGATCAGCGTGCGTCGTCTCATCGGGATCTCCTGGCCGGAGCAGTATGGACCATCGGCGCGGGCCGTTGTTCCGCCGGCCGCGCCGGGGCGTCCATCGACGGTGCCCCTTCTGGGTCGCCGCCGCCGCGCCGGCCTTACAGCCTGAGCGGCCGCGCGTAGCCGGCGAGTTCGAGATAGCCGCGCCCGATGGCTCTCCCGGCGACGCGCGCGACGACGGCCCCTTCCCAGTAGACGATGCCCACGCTGGCGCGCGCGTCGAGCTCCTGGTCGTCCATCAGCGGGTCGAGGGTGACCTCGAGGTCGCCGGTCCGCACGACGAAGGCGACCGGGTAGTCGACGCCGGTGCGCGGGGAGCGCCAGCGGCGCCCGGGGCGGAACTCGACACCGTCCGGCCCGAGGATGCGCGTCGTGCCCGCCGCGTCGCGGATCGCGCCGCCCGCCCAGTAGGTGCCGCCGCCGGGGTCGCGGATGCGGTAGGCCATCAGCGCGCCCCCGTCGTCGAGCGGCACGCCGATCCAGTCCCAGCCGGACGCCTGGTCGGCGAGATAGTCGCTCGACCATTCGTGGTCGAGCCAGGCGACGCCGCGCACGCGCCGTCGACGGCCGTCGGAGGTGATCGTGCCCTCGATCGCCAGGTGCGGCCGGCTGTAGTAGGCGCTCGTCTGCGCGGGCCGCGGTCCCTTGCGCGAGACGCCGCCGGTACCCTGCAGCAGCACCGCCTGGGTCGCGCGGTAGCGCAGCGCCAGCGTGAACTCGCGCGCCGGGACGTGCGCGACGTAGGTGTCGCCGTCGAGCGCGAAGGTCCAGTCGTCGATCCGCACGTCGGTGGTCGCCGTCGACGCCTGCGCGAGTCCGAAGCCGGCGCGCGCCGCCCGCTGGTCGTGGACGAGGCGGCCGACCGCCGGATCGGCGACCGCGGCGTGGGCGAACAGCAGTTCGCGCGGCGCGAACGCGCTCTGCGAGCGCTCGGCGATGCCGGGGCGGTTCCGGAAGAAGGTCACCTGCACGCCGCGCTCGACGCCGTCCTCGTCGCGCGTCCAGCCGGTCGCGTACCACCACTCGGTGCGGAACGCCGGATGGCTGCCGTGATCGCGCGGGAACGCGAGTTCGAGCGGCGCGGCGACCGGTGGGTAGTCGACGCGGGCGCGGGCGCGGGCCGCGACCAGCGACATCGGCGCGGCGATCAGCAGCCGGCGGCGCAGCGGGTTCACCAGTCGTCCTTCACCGCCGCCACCGCATCGGTCGCGGTCGCGCGGCGGGCGCTCGCCCGCGCGGTCAGCGCCGCGAGCGCCACCATCGCGAGGCCGAAGGCCGCGAGCTCCGCGGCGGGCAGGTGCAGGTCCATGCTCCAGCGGAACGACTGCCGGTTGACGACGTGGACCAGGATCACGGCGATCAGCCCGCCCAGCGCGGCGCCGATCGAAAGCCCGGCGCCGCCGACGAGCGCGCCCTCCCACGCGAGCATCGCGCCCAGCTCGCCGCGCGTCATGCCCAGATGGCGCAGCACGCCGAACTCGCGGCGGCGCGCGAGCGAGAGCGCGCCGAAGCTCGCCGAGAGGCCGGCCAGGCCGATGCCGATGGCCGCGGCTTCGAGCACCCAGGTGACGGCGAACGTGCGGTCGAAGATCGCCAGCGACACGGCGCGCACCTCGCCGGCGGTCGCGACGGTGAGCCGTCCGTCGCCGAAGCGCGCCTCGATCGCCGCGCGCACGTCGGCGGCGGACGCGCCCGGCGCGAGCCACAGCGCGGCGTCGCTCGCGCGGTCGTCGCCGGTGAGCCGCCCGTAGTCGGTCCGCTCGACGACGATCGCGCCGGTCTGCCGCGCGTAGTCGCGGAAGACGCCGGCAACGCCGAATCGCGCGCGCCGTCCCGCGAGCGGCAGCTCGAACGTGTCGCCCGGCTTCGCCCCGGTTCGATCGGCCCAGGCTTCGCTGATCCACGCGGGCGTTGCGCCGGCCGCCGGCAGGGGTCCCTCGTCGACGAGCACGAGCGCATCGCCGGCGCGCGCCGGATCGAGGTCGCGGGCGAGCAGCGTCACCGGCGCGTCGCCGGCGACGGGCACGATCGACACCGAACGCAGGAAGGTCGCGCGCCTGACGCCGGGCAGGCCTGCCAGCGCGGCGCGCGCCTCGGCGTCGATCCAGGCGGTCGACGACGCGCCGCCCGCGCGCAGGTAGACGTCGGCCGGCAGCACGCGGTCGAGCCAGTCCGCGAGCGAAGTCCGGAACGACGCGACCATGATCGCCATCGACACCGCCAGCGCGACCGCGGCGACGATGGCCGCGAGACTGACGCCCGCCTGCGCCGGAGCCGCGCGCAGCGAGTCGAGCGCGAGCGCGGCGACGACGCGGCGCGGACGCGGCACGCTCGCGAGCACGCCGCGGGCGAGACGCGGTCGCAGGAGCAGCGTGCCGACCAGCAGCAGCGCGATGGCCGCGTAGCCGGCCAGCGGCAGTCCGTCGACCGGCGGGAGTCCGACCAGGCCGAGCGCGCCGGCCAGGCAGGCGAGCCCCGGCCACGGCCGGGCGAGTCGCGCGTAGGCGGACTCGTCGTCGCCGGCCTTCAGCGCGGCGGCCGGCGCGGCGCGTGCGGCCTCGCGCGCCGGCAGCCACGCGCCGGCGATCGCCGCGGCCGTGCCCGCGCCGACGTACGCGAGCGCCCATCCGGCCGAGAACGCCGGCATCGGGGCCGTGCCGCGGAAGAACCCGGCGCCCAGATCCGCGCCGACG
This sequence comes from Burkholderiales bacterium, assembly GCA_020851255.1. Taxonomy (GTDB): domain Bacteria; phylum Pseudomonadota; class Gammaproteobacteria; order Burkholderiales; family Casimicrobiaceae; genus VBCG01. The sequence continues at coordinate 15,063 of JADZDA010000006.1, forward strand.
ATCCGCGTGAGCGCCAGCGCGAGCGCGTGGCCGATCGCGACGCCGGCGACGCCGCCCGCGGCACCGATCGCCGCGCCTTCGGCCGCCACGATCGCCGCGAGCCGGTTCCGCGGGAGTCCGAGCGTGCGCAACAGCGCGAACGACGTGCGCCGCCGGGCGACCGAGAGCGCCTGCGTCGTGAACACGAGCAACGACCCGGTGAACAGCGCCACCAGCGCGAGCACGTCGAGGTTGACGCGGTAGGCGCGTGTCATCCGGGCCGCGATGTCCGCCTCCTCGTCCGGCGCGGAGACGACGACGCCGGGCGGCAGCGCGGCGGCGATCGCCGCGCGGACCCCGGCCGGCGGCGCGCCCGGCGCGATGCGCACGTCGATGCGCGTGAGCCGCCCGCGGCGTCCGAAGGCGTCCTGCAAGGCGGCGATGTCGACGACGGCGAGCCGGCGGCCGGCCGGCGCGCCGACGCGGCCGGCGACGACGAATTCCACGATGCCGGTGCCCGACTGCAACGCGAGCGTCGCTCCGTCGGCGAGCCCCAGCCACGCCGCGGCGGCCGGTGCGAGGAACACGCGGTCGGGTTCGAGGAGGTCGAGCGCGGCGTCCGACTCGCCGACGAGCGCGGGCGTGACCGCCGCCGCGCGGAACGCGTCGACGCCGATCAGCCGCAGCGACTCGGTGCGTCCGGGCAGGCGCGCGTCCGCCTCGACGACCGGCGAGGCGACGGCGACACCGGCGGTGCGGGCGATCCGCGGGTAGATCGCCTCGTCGAAACCGTCCGCCGGTCCTCGGATCACCAGGTCGGCTCGCCCGGCGAGCGTCGCGACGCCGGTGCTGAATTCGGCGACCGCCGTGCGGTTGACGGTGTGGATGGCGTAGCCCAGCGCGACGCCCAGCGCGATCGCCGCGACGGCGAGCGCGAGACGCCCGCGGTCGGCGCCGAGCGCTCCGCCGCTCACCGCACGCAGGACCGGCGCTGCGTTCACTGCGCGTCCGCGGGGACGAGCCCGTCGGGCGTGAGTGCGAGCACGCGATCGGCGATCCGCGCCGCCGCGCGTGAATGCGTCGCCATGACGGTCGCCGCGCCGCGCCGCCGCGTCACGTCGCCGAAGAGCGCGAGCACGGTCGTCGCGGTGCGCGGGTCGAGATTGCCGGTCGGTTCGTCGGCCAGCACGACCGCGGGCTCGTGGACCAGCGCGCGCGCGATCGCGACCCGCTGCAGTTCCCCGCCGGAGAGCTCGCGCGGGCGGCTATGCGCGCGGTCGGCGAGACCGACGGCCGCGAGCGCGGCGTGCACACGCGTCCCGGTGTCGCCGATCCCGGCGAGGGCGAGCGGCAGCGCGACGTTCTGCCCGACGGTCAGGTAGGGAAGCACGTGGAACGCCTGGAAGACGAAGCCCAGGCGCTCGCGGCGCAGGCGCGTGCGCGCATCGTCGTCCAGCCGGGCAAGGTCCGCGCCGTCGACCAGCACGCGGCCGCGATCGGGCGTGTCGAGGCCCGCGATCAGGTTGAGCAGCGTCGATTTGCCCGAGCCGGACTCGCCGACGATCGCGACCAGCTCGCCGCGCGCCACCGTGAGCGAAACGCCATCGAAGAGCGGACGCGGCGGCGGGCCGGGCCAGCGGCGGGCGACTTGGACGAGCTCGATCACGGCGTCCGAGCGTAGCGGCTCGCGACCGCCCGCGCAACGTCACGCTCGTTTGTGCGGCGGTTCCCGGTCGCGTAGACTCGTCCCGAACATGGATTTCGATCACGCGATCCGCGAGCGAGGCTTCCGCCGCTGGTACGAACGGCAGCTGATCGAGAGCCACCTCTGGCTCGTCACCGGCTTCCTCTCGCTCGTGATGATGGGCGTCGCGCTCGAGGTCGTCGAATACCGCGAGTCGCTGGACGGAAAGATCGCGCTGATGGCCGTCGGCGGCGGCGGCGGCGCGTTGTGCTTCTACGCCTGGCGGCGCTTTTCGCACCAGCTCGGGCTCGCCGAACACATCGCCGCGCAGGCGACGTGTCCGGGCTGTCGCGTCTACGCGAGACTCGAACTCCTGCGCGCGAAGGACGATGCCGGGTTCGCGAGCGGCCGCGCGGCGGACGTGCGCTGCCGTGCCTGCGGACAGACCTGGACGATCGGATGAGCGCCGCCGGCTACGCGCGCCTCGCCGCCCGCGGCGCCGCCTTCGGCGCGGGTTTCGCGCTGTCCGCGGTCCTGGTCGCGTGGGGTGCGAGGGAACTCGGCGCGCTGGGAGGCGAGTTGCGCGACCTCGCGTCCCCGGCGGCGCCGGCGCGCACGGTGCCCGCCCCGACGGCGGCGCAATCCGGCGCGCCGCCGCCGGTGACCTCGCTGACGGTCGCGTCGCACCGGGTCGAGCGCCGCCACGGCGACAACGTCGTGCTCGGCGTATTGCGCAACGACTCCGGCGGCACGGTCCGGTCGGTGCGCATCGAGGCGTCGTTCCACGACGCGGGCGGGCGCCTGATCGACCTGTGCGGCTGGTACGTCGGCACGATGATCGCGCCCGGCGAGGACAAGCCGTTCAAGGTCGCCTGCGGCGGGACGCCGGAGAAGCCGTCGCCGGAGGCGGCGGCCGTGCGGCTGAGGCTCGTCGACGGCTACTGACGCGTGCGGGCGTGTTCCCGGCGCGTCACCCGGCCAGCACCCGCGCGAGCCCGGCGACCGCGCCCGGGCCCACGAGCGGGATGATGCCCAGCCGGTAGCGGAACAGCGCGATCGCGGCCGCCGCCATCACCGCGACCGCGCGAGCTTCGCGGCGGCCCGGCGCAGCGCGTCCGGATTCCGGCCTTGCGTCTCGCCCGTGGCGTCGCGGGAGGCGACGTAGAGCGCGTCGTAGACGGCGAGGCCGAGCATCGCCTGGTCGTCGGCGGCCCGAACGATCGCGGCGCGCCAGGCGTCCAGGCCACCGGTGAGCCGCCGCGCGTCGAGGCCGTGCTCGCGCAACGCCTGCGCCACCCCGGCGCTCACCTCGTGCCCGTGTACGCGATAGACGACGACCGGCCGCCAGCGATCGGGATCGGCCGCCCGGGCGGCGTACGCCTCGGGCAGCCTGCGGATCGCACCGGGGACGAGGGTCGGGTCCCGCTCGAAGGCCGGTGCCCGCCGGACGTCGACGATCGTCGGCGGAGGGAAGCGGTCGAGCAGCGCGCACGCCGGCGACGACGATGTCGTCGGCGTGCATCGACGGGCGATGGAGGGTGTCGGGCAGATCCGCGGCCATGGTCGCCTCCTGCCGGGCTGTCCGGCACGTGGGCGCAGCGCTTGGACGGGATCGTCGTTGCGGCGGGGCGTCTGCGGGTCCCGGCGAGTATCCTGTCGGACGCGGCCGATCAGATCAAGCCTTCGAGCGGCTGGACCTGGACCTCGCTGCCGGCGTCGAGGTTGCCGGTCTCGGTCGAAAGCACGATGAAGCAGTTCGCCTGCGACATCGACGAGAGGATGCCCGAACCCTGGTCGCCGGTCGTGCGCACCGTCCAGCGCCCGTCGGCGCCGCGGGCGAGGATCCCGCGCTGGAACTCGGTGCGTCCCGGCGCCTTCCTGAGCGGCGCGGCGAGCGTGGCGGCGAACGTCGGGACCGGTTCGGCGCCGTCGCGCCCCTGCAGGATCGCGAGCGCGTCGCGCACGAACTGGTAGAACGTCACCATCACGCTCACCGGGTTGCCGGGCAGTCCGAAGAAGTGGGCGCCGCCGATCCGGCCGTAGGCGAGCGGGCGCCCCGGCTTCATCGCGATCTTCCAGAACACGACCTCGCCCAGCCGGTCGAGCAGCGTCTTGACGTAGTCGGCCTCGCCGACCGACACGCCGCCGGACGTGATGACCACGTCGGCGTTCGCCGCGGCATCGGCGAACGCGCGCTCGAGCGCGTCGGGCTGGTCGCGCACGACGCCCAGGTCGATCGCGTCGCAGTGCATCCGCGCGAGCATCGCGCCGATGGTGTAGCGGTTGCTGTCGTAGATCTCGCCCTTCGCGAGCGGCTGGCCGATCCCCACGAGCTCGTCGCCGGTCGAGAAGTAGGCGACGCGCAACCTGCGGTAGACGCCGACCTCGCCGATGCCCAGCGAGGCGAGCATGCCGATCTCCGCCGGGCGCAGGAGCTGGCCGCGCCGGAACACGACCGCGCCGCGTTCGAGGTCCTCGCCGGCGAACCGCCGGTTCTGTCCGGCGCGCGAGACCGCGCCCGCTTCGATGGTCACCCCCGCGCCCGATTCGCTCGCGCGCTCCTGCATGACGACGGTGTCGGCGCCTTCGGGCATCACGCCGCCGGTGAAGATCCGCACCGTCTCGCCGGCGCCGACGCGGCCTTCATGGGGCCTGCCGGCGAACGACTCGCCGATCCGCGCGAGCGTCGTCGCTGCGCCCGTAGCGAGATCGCCGAATCGCACCGCCCATCCGTCCATCGCCGAGTTGTCGTGGCCGGGCACGTCGATCGGCGAGACCACGTCGCCGGCGAGCACGCGGTCGAGCGCCTGGCGGATAGGGACGCGCTCGATCGCGCGTACCGGCTCGAGATAGGTCCGGATCAGCGTGCGCGCGCGGTCGACCGGCATCGAGTTCGGGTCGTAGTCGTCGGCGCAGGAAGCTTCGGTGAGCGTCTTCGCGGTCATGGGCGCCCGTCATCGCGGGGAGGGAAGCGGGATTTTAGCCGGAGCGCCGGCGCCTCGATCAGGGTCCACGACAGCGCGGCGAGCGCGAGTGTCGCGGCGAGCGTCGCGGCGAACAGGGCGAGCGGCCCGATGTCGCGGTCCAGACGCACGATCGTCTGCTGGATCGGGAACGCGTAGACATACAGCCCGTACGACGCGTCGGGCGCCCGGTGGACGGCGGGGACGCGCAGCGCCGGATGCCAGCCGACGACCAGGACGACGTAGGCGAGCGCGACCGCGAACGCCGGTCCCTCGCGCAGCGCGCCGCCCGGATCGACGGCGACCGCGACGACGAGGAGCGCGGCCGCCGGCACGGACAGAACGACGCGCGCGCGCCAGACCGTCGCGAGCGAGCCCAGCAGGAACAGCAGGGCGGCGAGACGGGTATCCGGTCCGCGCGGGTCGAGCGGCACCCGGTCGGGCCACGCGAGCGCGGCGCCGACCAGCAGTGCGGAGGCGACGAGCCAGGCGCGCGGGCGCACGAGCAGGCCCAGGACGCCGGCGATCGCGACCGCCACGTAGAGCCGCAATTCGACCGGCAGCGTCCACAGCGACCCGTTGACCGCGTGCGGATACGGATTGGCGGCGTACGCGCCGGGTAGGGCGGCGAGCGCGTCGTAGCCGGTCGCGGTCCCGGCCAGGTAGCGCCAGGTCGCCCCGGACGCCAGGAACTCGCGCCAGGGGAGCGCGCTGCCCGCGCCGGCCAGCGCGATGGTCAGGATCGTCGCGGCGACGAGCGCCGGGTAGATCCGCAGCGCGCGGGCGGCCGCGTACGCGGCGAGCGACGGCCGCTCGATCCAGCTCCGCGCGACCAGGACGCCGGAGAGCACGAAGAACACCTGGACGCCGAGCGCGCCGAAGTTGAGCGGCGGGGCGACGCGCCAGAGCGGTTCGTCGATCCAGCGGTCGGTCAGCGCGTAGCAATGGAACAGGATCACGCCGGCCGCCGCGAGGTAGCGCAGCGCGAGGACGTTGTTGTCCCGGCCGTCCGACGCCTGAGCGAGCGTCGGCGCAGCGGACAGCCGCCGTGCCGCGGCGCCGGCGTACGCCGGCGTGCGCTCGCCGGCCGGCGGCCGGGCGTCGCTCACGGCCCGCCGGCGGCGGCGAGTTCGTCGCGCGGGTTGAGGTTGCGGAAGGCGTCGGCCTCGTCGTCGAACGCGGCCTCGGCGACCGCGAGCGACGCGTACCACGCGTCGATCTTGCGGCCGCCGCCGGCGAGGAAGCGTTCGAGGTGCGGGAGCACCGAAGCGCGCACCAGCGCGAACACCGGGTGCGGCTGGTCGTACGGTCTCGCGACCGCGAGGTCGGCGTTCGCCGCCTCGAGCGACGCCGCCAGCCGCGCGACCAGGTCGCGCGGCAGGAACGGCGAGTCGCAGGGCACGGTGGCGACATAGGGAGTGGACGCCGTGCACAGGCCCGCATGCAGTCCGGCGAGCGGACCGGCGAACCCGCCGACGCGATCGGGGGCGAGCGGATGGCCGAACGCGGCGTAGCGATCGGCGTTCTGGTTCGCGTTGACGAGCACCGCGCCGACCTGCGGCGCGAGCCGTTCGAGCACGTGCGCGACCATCGGGCGGCCCCGGAAGTCGAGCAGGCCCTTGTCGACATGGCCCATGCGGCGGCCCAGGCCGCCGGCGAGCACGACTCCGGTGACCTCGTGCGCCGCGATCATCGCCCGGATCGCCCGCTCATGCCGGCGGCGCCGCGAGTTCCGGGAGCCAGGAAACGTGCTCGTCCCAGAACGCGTGCCCCTGCGGCGGACGGTCCACCGGGTCGTCGAACGTGGCGAGCGCGACGTGCGTCTCGCCCGGCCACTTGTCCGAGGAGTAGAAGAGCCGCGTTCCGCACTCGCCGCAGAACGTGCGCTTCGTGCCCGGCGAAGACACGTAGACCTGGAGCGCGTCGCGCCCCTCGACCACCTCGACCTGGGCCGACGGGAATCCGACCCAGGTCACGAACGCGGCGGCGTGCGTGCGCCGGCAGCTCTCGCAATGGCAATGCGCGACGAACCGCGACGGAAAGCGCGCGACGTAGCGGACCGCGCCGCAATGGCAGCCGCCTTTGCCTTCCCCGCTCCCAGCGCTCATTGGTCCGATCTCCGGCAGGCGGCGACGCGGCCCGGGCCGCGCCCGCCGCTCACGACGCCGATCCTACAACAAGCGCGAGCCGGGTCGACGGGGACGGCCCGCCGGGAGGCTACGCCTCGCGCAGGAAACGCTCGGCGCCGGTGAAGAGCAGGAAGTGCCGGTTGGTCGCGCGGCCGATCATCGTGATGCCGACCTTGCGGGCGATGTCGTGGCCCATCTGCGTGAGCCCCGAGCGCGACACCAGGAACGGGATGCCCATCTGCGCGCACTTGATCACCATCTCCGAGGTGAGCCGGCCGGTCGTGTAGAACACCTTGTCCGCGCCGTCGAGCCCGTCCAGCCACATGCGGCCCGCGATCGCGTCGACGGCGTTGTGGCGGCCGACGTCCTCGACGAACATCAGGATGTCGGCGGACGTCGCGTCCTGCGCGGCGAGCGCGCAGCCGTGGACCGCGCCGGCCTGCTTGTAGATCGTCTCGTGCAGCCGCACCCGGTCGAGCAGCGCGGTGAGAGCCGCGTGCGTGAGCGTCGCGCCGGCCGGCAGACGGACGCGGTCCAGGTCCTCCATCAGGTCGCCGAACACCGTGCCCTGGCCGCAACCGGTCGTCGCCGTGCGCTTCGCGGTCCGCGCGGCGAGATCGGGGAGGCCGCCGCGCGTGACGACCGCGACCGCGTTGGTCTCCCAGTCGACCTGGACCGAGACGATGTCCTCCAGGCGCTCGACCAGGCGCTGGTTGCGCAGGTAGCCGATCGCGAGCGCCTCGGGCGCGGCGCCCAGCGTCATGATCGTCAGGATCTCGGCCTTGTCGACGTAGAGCGTCAGCGGGTGCTCGCCGGCGATCGCGACCGCCCGCGACGTCCCGTGCTCGTCGGTCGCCTCGACCTCGTAGGTCGACGGGCGCGCGGCGTCGCTCAGCACGGGACGATAGCGCCCGGGTGCCGTGGACGAGGCTCGGCGGGTCGGGCTTTCCGGCATGGCAGTGATCAGGATCCGGAATTCGGAGGACAGAGGACGGTTACGCCGGTGTATTCAGGGGCGGCGCAAGGGAGCGCCGGACGCGGGAGCCGTTCCCGGACGCAACAACCGCGCTTGACGCGCGACCATCGAAAACACCGGCGCAACCGTCCTCTGTCTTCTGTCTTCCGACTCCTGGCGTCAGCCCCCGATATACGACATCTCGATCTTCGACGAGCGCGGGGTCGCCGCCGTGCGGATCTCCGAATAGCGGTCGCCGCGCGCCCTCCAGATCGCGGCGATCGCCTGCAGGAGCGTCGCGTCGTCGGCACCGGCGCGCGAGAGCGAGCGCAGGTCGTGGCCTTCGGTCGCGAACAGGCAGGTGTACAGCCGTCCGTCGGTGGCGAGCCGCATCCGCGTGCAGTCGCGGCAGAACGCCTGCGTGACCGAGGCGATCACGCCGACCTCGCCGGCCCCGTCGCGGTAACGCCAGCGCTCGGCGACTTCGCCGGTGTAGTTCGGATCGACCGGCTCGATCGGGAACTCCCGGTCGATCCGGGCGAGGATCTCGGCGGCGGGCACGACGTCGTCCATCCGCCAGCCGTTGGTCGCGCCGACGTCCATGTACTCGATGTAGCGGACGATGTGCCCGCTGCCGCGGAAGCGGCGCGCGAGGTCGACGATCGCGTGCTCGTTCAGCCCCCGCTTGACCACCGCGTTGATCTTGACCGGCGCGAGCCCGGCCGCGACCGCGGCGTCGATGCCTTCGAGGACGCGCTCGACCGGCGTGTCGGTGTCGCCCATCGCGCGGAACGTCGGTTCGTCGAGCGCGTCGAGGCTGACGGTGACGCGCCCGAGTCCCGCCTCGGCGAGCGCGCGCGCCTTCTTCGCGAGCAGCGCGCCGTTGGTGGTCAGCGTCAGGTCGACCCGCAACGCGGCGAGCATCGCGATCAGGCGCTCGAGGTGGCGGCGCAGCAGCGGCTCGCCGCCGGTCAGGCGGATCTTGGTCACGCCCAGCGACACGAACGCGCGCGCGATCCGCGCGATCTCCTCGAAGGACAGCAGCGCGGACTGCGGCAGGAACGGATAGTCCCGGCCGAACACGTCCTTGGGCATGCAGTACACGCAACGGACATTGCAGCGGTCGGTGACCGAGATCCGCAGGTCCTTGAGCGCGCGCCCGCGCGTGTCGGCCAGCGGAGCCCCGGCGGTCACGCCCGGCGCGCCGGCGAGCAGCGTCTCCCAGCGCTCCGCGGCGCGCGAGGTGCGGTGGTCGGCGAGCGGAATGGTCCGGGACATGGGTTGCTGCGGCACGACGAAGGGGTCCGCCGTCGATGGTAGCAGAGCGGATCGCTCGCGCCGTTCGGCGGGACCGGGCGGGCTCCGCGCTACGGTATGATCGACCGGCGTCGTCGGCGTTCCGTCGTCCGGCGAGTCACCCCAAGCCCATGCCAGCGGAGCGGATACAGGTCGAGGTCGATGTCGAGCGCGTGCCGCTCGCGAGCCGCTGGGCGGACTCGTCCTGGCGGCCGGCGCGGCTCGCGCCATCCGCGCCGGCGCCGGGTGGAGGCGATGCGTGCGCTGCGCGACCGGTGGATGCGGAAGGCGCGCTCGAGCGCTGGCGTTACGCCGGGCTCTCGCTGGAGCTCCACAGGACCGAGGCCGAGGGCTACTACCTCAACCTCGCCTCGCCGGAACCCAAGGCGTTCGTCATGTGGCGGGCGAACGAC
>JADZDA010000007.1 GCA_020851255.1 Burkholderiales bacterium
CCCAGGATCACGAGGCCGGGCGACTCGCGGGCGACGCCGGCCGCGAGGAGCTTCGCCACCGCGAGCGGCTGCAGTTCGACGTCGCTCTGCACGAGGATCGCGCGGTCGGCGCCGATCGCGAGCGCCGCGCGCAGCGTCTCCTGGCAGGCCTGGGCGCCGCAGGACACCGCGACGATCTCGGTTGCGATGCCGCGCTCCCTCAGGCGCACCGCCTCCTCGACCGCGATCTCGTCGAACGGATTCATCGACATCTTGACGTTCGCGGTGTCGACGCCCGAGCCGTCGGGCTTCACCCGGACCTTGACGTTGTAATCGACGACGCGCTTGATCGGTACGAGGATCTTCATGGCGGGACGATGGGTCGCGGGGCACGCCGGACGCGTGCGGTCCGGACATTGGATCGAAACCGTGATTATAGCCGGGCGGCCCTCCGTTTCCGCGGCTGCGTCCGCGGCCCCGTCCCGCGCGACGCGCGGGGCTTTCCCGGGTACCGTGGTGTAAGATGCCCGTCGACCGCTCGAGGGGGGGCGACGCGCCGCGCATCGCGCAACCCGTCGGTCGCGACGACGGCCATGACCGCCATCCCGCCGACCGACATCCAGGAGGTGATGCGCCACCTCCCGCACCGCTACCCGTTCGTCCTCGTGGACTACGTCGAGGACGGCGTCGCCGGCGAATGGGTCCGGGTCCGCAAGCACGTGTCGGTCGACGAGCCCTACTTCGCGTACGCGGGCACGGAACGCCAGGCGATGCCCCACGCGCTGATCGTCGAGGCGATCGCGCAGGCCGGCGGTGTCCTGTGCTTCTACTCGGGGCTCTTCAAGCCCCTGGGAGGGTCGAATTCCTACCTCGCCGGCATCGACGAGACCCGGTTCGAGCGTCCGGCCTGGGCCGGCGAGACGCTGCACCTCGAGGTGCGCTTGAAGCGCGCGCTGCGTGGCGTGATCCGGCTCACCGGACAGGCGCGCGTCGGCGACGAACTCGTCGTCGACACGCAGCTGACGCTCGTCATCCGCGACAGCGACCCCGACGCGGTCGGCGACGCGCGCAACGCCGCACCGGCCGCGCCTTGACGCCCGCCACCCGGACCCCCGTCGACGAACGCGCGCGCCGCGGGCTCGACCGCGTGGCGTTGCTGCGCACGATGCTGCTGGTCCGCGCCGGCGACCTGCGCGAGGAGCGGCTGCTGCGCCAGGGCCGCGGATGGATCCACATCCCCGGCCAGGGGCACGAGCCGCTCGCCGCGATCGCCGCGGTCCTCGAGCCGGGCGACCTCCTGTTCCCGTACTACCGCGACCGCGCGCTGTTCCAGGCGCGGGGCGTGACGCCGCTCGAGATGGCGCGCGACTACCTCGCGTGCGCGTCCTCGTCGACCGGAGGCCGGGCGATGCCCGTGCACGGCAGTTACCGCCGGCTCGGAATCTACCCGCCGGCCACGCCGACCGCCTCGCAATGCCTGCCGGCCGCCGGTGCCGCCTGGACGCTGGCCCGGGCCGGCCGCGGCCGGATCGTCGTCACGACCATCGGCGACGCGTCGGTCCGCCAGGGCGAATTCCACGAAGCGCTCGCGTTCGCCGTCGAACACGAGCTGCCGATCGTGTTCGTCGTCGAGGACAACGGCTACGGCATCAGCACGCCGACGCGCGACCAGCTCCCGATGCGCCTCGGCCTGTACGCGGACCGCTGGTCCCGGCGCGTCGACGGCCGCGACGTCGACACGCTCGCGCTCGCCGCGCGGGACGCGGTCTCCCGCGCGCGCGACGGCGGCGGACCCACGCTGCTGTGGGCCGAGTTCGACCGGCTCGTTTCGCACACCAACAGCGACGACCATCGCGTCTACCGCGGCGCCGAGGAGATCGCGGCGATGCGCGCGCGCGATCCGGTCGAGCGTTACGCGGCCCGGCTGGTCGCCGAAGGCGCGCTCGCGCCGGCGGCGCTCGCCGCGATGCGCTCGGAGGTCGACCGCGAGGTCGACGAGGCGTTCGCGGCCGCCGAATCGGAATCCGACCCGGATCCGGCGACCGCGCTCGTCGAACTCACCGGCCCGGCGTCGCGCGCCGGCGTCGCGCTGCCGTTCGCGCTCGACGACCGCGAGAACTCGGTCGCCGCCGCGCTCGGCCGGACGCTGCGCGAGGCGCTCGACCGCCTGCCCGCCGCGCTGATCCTGGGCGAGGACGTCGAGGACCCGAAGGGCGGCGTCTTCGGCTTCACGCGCGGCCTGTCGACGCGCCATCCGGGCCGGGTGCGCAACGCCCCGCTCGCCGAGGCGACGATCGTCGGCGTGGCGGCGGGCGCCGCCGCCGCCGGCGCGCTGCCGATCTTCGAGCTGCAGTTCATCGTCTTCGCCGCGCCGGCGATGAACCAGCTCGCCAACCAGGTCGCGACGCTGCGCTGGCGCTCGCGCGGCGACTGGACCTGCCCGCTCGTGCTCTACGCGCCGTCGGGCGCCTACCTGCCGGCCGGCAGCACCTGGCACAGCCAGTCCAACGAGGGCTGGTGGACCCATATCCCGGGACTGCGCGTCGCCGTCCCTTCGACGCCCGGCGACCTCGCCGCGATCCTGTGGACCGCGTTGAACGAGCACGACCCGACGCTGATCCTGATTCCCAAGCACCGGATGCGGCTGCGCCAGCCGATCGCGCGCGAGGCGCGCGGATTCGGCCGCGCGCGGGTCGTCGCCCCGGGCGACGACGTCACGGTGGTCGCCTGGGGCAACGGGGTCGAGGTCGCCGAGGCGGCGGCGGGGGCGCTCGCCGGTCGCGCGAGCGTCGAGATCATCGACCCGGTGTCGCTGGTGCCGTTCGACTACGAAGCCGTCGAGGCGTCGGTGGCGCGGACCGGCCGCCTGGTCGTCGTCGACGAGGACGCGAGGACCGGGTCGTTCGGACAGTCGATCGTCGCCGAGATGGTCGGCCGCGAGTCGCGCTTCGCCCACTTCCTCGCCGCGCCGCAGCTCGTCGCGCGCCTCGACGTCCACATTCCCTACCACCCGGTGCTAGAGGCGGCGGTCCTGCCGGACGCGAAACGCGTCGCCGCAGCGATCCTGGAGACGCTCCGGTGAGCGAGCTCGCGGTCCCGCAGTTGGGCGAGGGCCTGCGCGAGGTCCGCATCGTCGAGATCCTGCGCCGCGCCGGCGACGCGGTGAAGCGCGGCGAGCCGCTCTACGTCGTCGAGACCGACAAGAGCACGGTGGAACTCGAGGCGCCGGCGGACGCGGTGATCGAGCGCTGGACGGTGTCGCCGGGCGATGTCGTCGCCGTCGGCGCGGTCGTCGCGCAACTCGCGCGGCCGGCGGACGCCGCAGCGAGCCCTCCGGCCCCGGCGGCGGCGGTGCCGGTGCCGCCCCGCACCCGGGCGCACGCGCGCACGCTGGGCATCGACGACGCGATGCTCGCGCGCATACCCGCGGCCGGCTCGAAGCTGTTGCCGGCCGACATCGACGCCTGGCTCGCGCGACCCACGCCGGGCGCCGCCCCGGCCGGCGCCGACGAAGCGGTGTCCGCCGATCAGCGGCGGCTGGTCTACCGGCTGCGGCGCAGCGCCGAGCTCGTCATCCCGGGCACGATCGCGCTCGACCTGCGTTGGTCCGCGCTCGCCCGGCGCCCGGCGGCCGACCCGGCGGCCAAACCTTCGCCGGTCCAGGCGCTCGCCCACGCGGCCGCATGCGTCGCGGCGCGGCTACCGCGGATGCGCTCGACGATGACCGGCGACGAGCGGATGCGGACCTGGCCGTCGATCAATGTCGGCATCGCGCTCGCGCGACCCGGCGACGAGCTCGTGACCGCCGTCGTGCGTGCCGCGGACACGCTCGACATCTCGGGCTTCGTTCGGGAGGCGCGCCGGCGCATGCGCGAAGCGCTGCGCAGCGGCGACCAGGCCGGCGAGGACACCCAGCTCCTGGTCTCGCACCTGGGCGCCGAGGGCATCGTCGACGCGGTCCCGGTGCTGGTCGCGCCGGCGAACACGATCCTGGTCCTCGGCGCGCCGCGCGCCGACGGCCTCGCGCGGCTGGTCTGCACGTTCGACCACCGCCTGCACAACGGCGCCGGGGCGGCGACGTTCGTCGCCGGCGTCCGGCGCGCGCTCGAAGGCGACTGACCGGCGCCGCCGAAGGGGTCAGGGCGCGGCGAGGTAGTCGCCGACGATCGGCCAGAGCGCCTCGCGCATCCGCGACCGGAAGTAGCCGAAATGGCCGACCGGCGGCAGCCCGAGCGCGGCGGGATCGACGCGCCGCTCGACGATGCGGCAGCGGCGGAACAGCGCCGCGATCCGCGCGGTGGCGGCGGCAGTCGCGAAAGGGTCGTCGGTGAGCGACACGATCAGGGCGTCCGCCCGGTAGGCGTCGAACCGCGCGACGACTTCGGCGATCCGCCCGGCGTCCGGAGAACCGTCCGCGCGCTTCAGGTACCACCAGGGCTCCGGGCGCCTGCGCCTGGCCCAGTCGAGCGCAACGCCCAGCGGCAGGTCCTCCGGGAGGCCGAACCGGCGCGCGGGGAAGTAGCCGGCGAGCCGCGCGACGGCGGGCATCAGGACGTGCCAGGTGACGTACATCGGCAGGCGTGCCCGCGGAGCGTAGTCGCGCCAGTAGCCGGTGTGCGTCCCGACGAGCGCGAGGCGCGCGACGCGCTCGCCGCCGGCCATCAAGCCGGTCACGAATCCGCCGATGCTGTGGCCGACCACCGCCAGTTCGGCCCGGGGAAACCGCCTGGACAACGTGTCCAGCACAGCGGCACAATCCTTGCTTCCCCAGTCCTCGACGCAGGCGTCGTAGCCTTTGAGCGACGCCGGGCGGGAGCCCCCGACGCCGCGGTAGTCGTAGGTGATCGTCGGCTGGCCCCGATCGGCGAGCCAGGCGGCGAAGCGCTCGTAGTACCGGGCCGGGATCCCGGCGCCCGCGTTGATCGCCACGGCGCGGCCGGCCGGTGCTTCCGGATCGGGGTGCCAGAGCGTCGCGGCGAGGCGGACGCCGTCGGCGGCGACGACGGTGAGCGGTTCGGAGCGGGGCATGCGGACGATTCGCCCCGGATATCCCCCGGATGGGGGTCGACGGCGGCGCCGTAGCATGCCAGATTGACGGACGGAAAACGTGCAAGACGACAGGACGATGCTACGGCGCTGGATGACCACCGACGGCTGGCGAAGCATGCTGGCCGGCGCATCGCGCCCCGAGTTCGAGCAGGCGATCCTGCGGGTCCTGCTCGTCGGCGTCGTCTACCTGTACGTGTTGTGGACCGTCCACCGGGACGGCGCCTTCGACCGCGACGACCTCGAGTTCGTCACCGTCGGCGCGCTGTTCGTCTCCCTGTCCATCGTGCTGATGCTGGCCGTCGTGTCGAGCGCCGGCCCCGCGGTCGTGCGCCGGTCGGTCGGCATGCTCGCCGACAACGGCGCGACGACCTACTGCCTGATCCAGATGGACGAAGGCGGCGCGTTCGTCCTGGGCGTGTACCTCTTCGTCGCGTTCGGCAACGGCTTCCGTTTCGGGCGGTCGTACCTGCACGCGTCGCAGGTGCTGTCGATCGCCGGCTTCGGCCTCGTGCTGTGGCTGTCGCCGTTCTGGTCGCAGCACCTGGTCGTCGGCTTCGGATTCATGATGGCGCTCGCGGTGCTCCCGTTCTACGTCGGCGTCCTGTCGCAGCGCATCACCGAGTCGAAGAAGCGGGCCGACGAGGCCAACGCCGCGAAGGGCCGGTTCCTCGCCAACGTGAGCCACGAGATGCGAACGCCGCTCAACGGCGTCATCGCGATGGCCGACGTGCTGCGCGAGACCAACCTGAACGAGGCGCAGCGCGAAATCGTCGAGACGATGACGACGTCCGCGCACCTGCTGCTCGCCCAGATCGAGGACGTCCTCGACATGGCGAAGATCGAGGCCGGCCGCGTCGCGATCGAGACCCGCCCGTTCGACCTCGGCAAGCTCGTCACGGCGACCGTGAAGGTCATGCTGCCGCAGGCCCGCTACAAGGGCCTCGCGATCCACACCGAGATCGACGCGCCGGCCGCGCGCTGGTTCGTCGGCGACCCGCACCACATCCGCCATGTGATGCTCAACCTGCTCGCGAACGCGGTCAAGTTCACCGAGAAGGGCGAGATCCACCTGCGCGTGCACGCGACGGCGCACGCGGACGCGCCGACGACGGTGCGCGTCGACGTCCAGGACACGGGCATCGGGATCCCGTTCGAGAAGCAGGCGGCGATCTTCGAGCCGTTCACGCAGGCCGACGACTCGGTCACGCGCGTCTACGGCGGCACCGGACTGGGCACGACGATCGCCCGGCACCTCGTCATGCAGATGCGCGGACGCATCGGCGTCGAGAGCGAGCCGGGCCGGGGCAGCCTGTTCTGGTTCGAGTTGCCGCTCGATCCGACCGAACCCCAGGGCATCGACCTCACGCTCGAACTCGGCGGTGCGCGCGTGTCCGCGGCCGCCCAGGCCGCCGCGGGCGGCCCGGGCAGCAACGTCCACAAGATCCGCGGCGCGCGCATCCTCGTCGCCGAGGACAACCCGACCAACCAGCGCGTCGCGCAACTGATCCTCGAGAGCGGCGGTCACATCGTGACCATCGTCGACAACGGCGAGGCCGCGCTCGACGCGCTCGAGCGCGGCGGTTACGACCTCGCGCTCTTCGACCTGTCGATGCCGGTGGTCTCCGGGCTCGAGGCCCTCAAGCTCTACCGCTTCACCACCCCCCGGCCGGTCCCGGTGCTGGTACTGTCGGCGAACGTGACCCCGGAGGCGATCGACGAGTGCGAGCGTGCCGGCGCGGCCGAGTTCATGCCCAAGCCGCTGCGCGCGTCGCTGCTGCTCGACGCGATCGAACGGCATCTCGCCGACGCCGATGTCGCCGTGCGTCCGCCGCCGGCGCGGCCGACCGAGGAGCGTCCGGCCCTGACGGTCGTCGACACGCCGCCCCTCGATCCGACCGTTCTCGCCGACCTCGGCCGGCTCTCCTCCGATCCGACGTTCATCGAGCGGCTGCTGCGCGGGTTCAAGGGCGACACCGAGCGGCTGGTCCGCGAGATCTCCGAGGCCCTGGGCGCGCGCAGGTACGAAGCCGCGAAGGACTCGGCGCACGCGCTCAAGGGCGGGGCCGCGTCGGTCGGCGCGATGCAGCTCGTCCAGATCGCCACCCGGATCGACAAGGCGTCGTCCGAGACGTTGCGGATCAAGGCCGCCCAGTGGACCGAGGAACTCGTCGGCGCCGCGAACCGCGCGCTGCTCGCGCTCGACGAGCATCTCGACGAGCGGCGCCGCCGCCAGACCGGGCACGACGGCTAGCCCGCGGTCGACGCGAAAAAAAAGCGCCGGCCCCACGCCGGCGCTCTGACGCGTACGCCGCGTCGCGATCAGTCGCCCGCGCCGACCGCCAGTGGCACGACGTTCGAGGCCGCTGCCTGCATCCCGGGCGCCGCCTGACGCTGTTGCGCGCGGACCAGCCGGTCCATCATCTTGAGATCGCGCTCGGAAAGACGCAGCGCCGCATCGGCCCACAGCTCGACGATGCGCACGAGCTCCTCGTGCTTGAGCGGATTCATCTCCTTGCCGATCGCCTCGATGCCGCGCCGGCCGTTCGCCGCGCGCGCGTGCTTGCGGACGTAGGACTCGACCGCCGCCTCGCCGGTGCCGGTCGGCGTGATCACGTCGACCACGCCCATGTCGTAGAGCTGGCGCGCCGTGAACACGTTGCCGCTGGTGACCAGCTCCTCGGTGACGCGGCGCCCCACCTTGCGCGACAGGAAGCTGTAGGCGCCCATCCCCGGGAAGAGATTGAACAGGATCTCCGGGAAACCCATCCGTGCGTCCTCCTCGGCGATGATCACCGACGACGCCAGCGCGCACTCGAATCCGCCGCCCAGCGCCTCGCCCTGCACCAGCGAGATCGTCGTCAGCGGCAGCTCGCAGTTGCGCCACCAGCGGTACAGCGTGTCGACGCAACTGCGTCCGTAATGGACGAGCGCGGTGCGCTCCCGGCGCTGGATCGCCCCTCGGAACATCGACAGGTCGCCGCCCAGGTTGAAGACGCCCGGCACCTTCGATGCGATCACCGCGTAGTGCAGCGGCCCGCTCTCGCCCTGCGCGTTGGTCATCGTGCCCGCGCCGTTCTCGATCGTGTCCACGTACGCCGACAGCTCGGAGAGGATCTGCGGATTGAAGAACGGCCGCGGCCGCGGATTCATGTGCGCCCAGTACAGCCCGAGTTCGCGGTCGAAGCGGGTTTCGACCTGCTCGAACTGGGGTTGACGGATGTAACGGACGTCGGCGATCGCATTCATGAGGCGGCTCCGTGGGGGGAGGATGTCACGGTGGCACCGTGATCGGCACTGATTGTGGCAAACAAGATTGACCGGCGCAAACTCTTGGCCGGCCGCCTTGCGCCAAATCAACGTCCTCCGCCACGAATCGAGTACGTCGATTCGAAGTGTAAGCCTGTTTGTAGACTACATATTGTCGTCAAGTCATTGATTCCGCGGCCGGTCCCGACCCCAATCTCTGGGGGTCGGACCGCAGGCGCCCGCAAGGGCGTGTGCCCGGGTGGCGGATCCGGCCGGGGCCCCGGCAGGAGGGCGCGGCGCGGCGGTGCCGACATTCCGGCGCCACGCGCCGGCGCGCGACCGATCAGAGGACGACCCAGCGGCCGTCGACCAGTCCCTCGATCGGGCGGAAATTGGCCTTGTAGGCCATCTTCGGGCTCTGCGCGATCCAGTAGCCCAGGTAGAGATGGGCGATCCCGAGCGTGCGGCAGCGCTCGATCTGCCAGAGGATGTTGTAGGTGCCGTAGCTCGCGCGCGCGCGCGCGGGTTCGAAGAACGTGTAGACCGACGACAGGCCGTCGGGCAGGCGGTCGACCAGGCTCACCATCCTGAGCACGCCGGCGTCGCGGAACTCGAGCAGGTCGGTGTCGACGTTGCTGTGCAGCAGGAAGTGCTGGTACTGCTCGCGGCTGTCCTGGTCCATGCCGCCGCCGGGATGGCGATGGCGCTGGTAGCGCAGGTAGAGGGCGTAATGCTCGGGATCGTAGGCGAGTTCGCGACGGGTGACCGCGAGCCCCGCGTGGTCGCGCAGCACTCGACGCTGCGTCCGGTTCGGCCGCCAGCGCGCGACCGGCACCCGCACCGGCACGCAGGCCCGGCAGTGATCGCAGTGGGGACGGTAGGTGAACGCGCCGCTGCGCCGGAACCCGAGCCGCACGAGTTCTCCGTACACCCGCGTGTCGATCAGATGCGACGGGGTCGCCACCTGCGAGCGCGCGAGCCGGTCCGGCAGGTAGCTGCACGGGTACGGGGCGGTCGCGTAGAACTGCAGCGACGCGAGCGGGAAGTCGTTGAGCTTGCTCACGCGGGCGTGCTCGTCTCCGGGTGCCGCACGGCCTGCCACGGACCGGCGGTCCACGGGGCCGGAGGCGCGTCGCAGTGTATCAACTCGCCCAGCAGCGCCGCAAACGCGCGCCGCGGGACCGGCCGCGCGCCGAAACTGGCGAGATGCGCGGTGTCCTGCTGGCAGTCCACCAGCGGCACACCGTCCGCCTCGAGCTTCTCGATCAGGTGCGCGAGCGCGACCTTCGAGGCGTCCGTCTCCCCGGCGAACATCGACTCGCCGAAGAACACCCGGCCGATCGCCAGTCCGTAGAGTCCCCCTCGCAGGCTCCCGTCGCGCCAGGCCTCGACGCTGTGCGCGACGCCGCGGCGGTGGAGCTCGACGTACGCGTCGCGCATCGCCGGCGTGATCCAGGTGCCGCCGCTCCCGTCGCGCGGCGCCGCGCAGCCGTCGACCACCCGCGCGAAGGCGGTGTCGATCCGGATCTCGTAGCGCCGCTGCCGGATCCGCTTGGCGAGCGAGCGGCTGACCCGGAACTCGCTCGTGCGCAGCACCATCCTCGGGTCGGGGCTCCACCACAGCACCGGCTGGCCCTGCGCGTACCAGGGGTAGATGCCGCGCCGGTAGGCGTCGAGCAGCCGTCCGGGCGCGAGCCCTCCCCCCGCCGCGAGCAACCCGTTGGGTTCGTCGAGTGCGCGTTCGATCGGCGGGAACGGGTCGCCGCCTCCGAGCCAGGGAATCACCTGGAGATTGTGCCGCCGTACCCGGGCGCGCTCAAGACGACCGCTTGCCCGGCGCGGCGCGACCGTCGATGATCGCGAGCGACCGCAACGACTCCCGGACATGCCCGCGCCCGCATCCTCGCACCCGCCACCGCCGACCGCGCACGCCGATCCCGCGCGCTGCCCCTGGTGCACCGGCAGCCTGCCGGAGCGCGAGTACCACGACCGCGAGTGGGGCGTCCCGCTCGCGGACGAGAGTCCGCTGTTCGAACTCCTCACGCTCGAGGGCGCGCAAGCCGGACTGGCATGGCGCACCATCCTCGCCAAGCGCGACGGGTATCGCGAGGCGTTCGCGGGGTTCGATCCGGTCCGCGTGGCGCGCTTCGACGCCGGACGCGTCGACCGACTCGTGACCAACCCCGCGATCGTCCGTCACCGCGGGAAGATCGAATCGACGCTCGCCAACGCGCGCGCGATCGTCGCGCTGCACCGGTCGGGGGAGTCGCTGGCCGCGCTCCTGTGGTCGGTGGTCGACGGTAGGCCGCGCGCGCCCCGCCACCGTCGCGGCGGGGACGTCCCGGCGCGCACCGCGGACTCCGACGCGC
>JADZDA010000008.1 GCA_020851255.1 Burkholderiales bacterium
CAGCGCGACGCCCTGGTGCGCGAGATCGCGGACCGGCAGTCGGCGATGCACGACGAGTTCGCGCAGCGCGAGCGTGCGCGTGCGGCCCGCAACGAGGCGGAAGTCCTGCTGGCACGGGGCCGCGAGCGCTCCCGCGGCGCCGAGCGCGCGGCCCAGGAGGCCGCCTACGCCGAGCGCAGCGCGCGCGACCGCATCGCCGATCTCGACCGGCGGCGCGAGTCGCTCGCGCAGCAGACGGCGCAGCAGCGTGCACTGCAGGAGCGTCTTTCCGGAGAGCGCGAGGCCATCGACTGGTCGCCGGTCGAGGAGGCGCTGCAGCGCCAGCTCGCCGCGCGCGGCGAGGCGGAGGCGGCGCTCGCCGCCGCCCGCGACCGGCTCGAGGAGCTCTCGGCGAAGCTCCGGTCCCACGAGGAGACGAGGCTCGCCCGCGAGCAGGCGCTCGATCCGGCGCGCGTGCGGATCGGCGAGTTGCAGCTCAAGGAACAGGCCGCCTCCCTCGCGGAGTCGCAGTTCGCCGAACAGCTCGCCGAGGCCCAGGCCGACCTGGCCGGACTGCCCGAGGCGCTGAGGGCCTGGGGCCGGGCGTCGACGCTGCCCGGGGAGATCACGCGGTTGACCGCCGCGATCGCCGAACTGGGGGCGGTGAACCTGGCGGCGCTCGAAGAGCTCGCCCAGGCGCGGGAGCGCAAGGATTACCTGGATCGACAGGCGGCCGACCTCACCGAGGCCATGGCGACGCTCGAGGCCGCGATCCGGCAGATCGACCGGGAGTCGCGCGAACTCCTCCAGCAGACCTTCGACGTCGTCAACGCGAACTTCGGCAAGCTGTTCCCCGCACTGTTCGGCGGCGGGCAGGCGCGCCTCGTGCTCACCGGCGAGGAGATCCTCGATTCCGGCGTCCAGGTCTTCGCGCAGCCGCCGGGCAAGCGCAACACCTCGATCCACCTGCTGTCGGGCGGGGAGAAGGCGCTCACGGCGACCTCGCTGGTCTTCGCCCTGTTCCAGATCAACCCGGCGCCGTTCTGCCTGCTCGACGAGGTCGACGCGCCGCTCGACGACCCGAACACCGAGCGCTTCTGCAAGCTCGTGCGCGAGATGTCGTCGGAGACCCAGTTCCTGTTCATCTCCCACAACAAGATCACGATGGAGATGGCGAACCAGCTGATCGGGATCACGATGCAGGAGCCGGGGGTCTCGCGCGTGGTCGCCGTCGACATCGCCGAGGCGATCGATCTCGCCGCCAACGCGGCGTGAACGTCGCGAAGCGCCCCACCGTTCCATGAGCCGGGCGGGGCGGCGACCCGAGGTGCTCCCGGCGTTCGCGGCGGGCCGCGCGCAGGCGTGCGTGCGTTAGGTTCTATAATCGAACGAGCCGCCGAGTCGACGACCGCCCATGCGTCTTTCCACGCTCCAGATCGGCCTGATAGTCGCGGGCGTGGCGCTCGTCGTCGCCGTGCTCCTCTACAACCGGTGGCAACTGCGCCGGGCACGGGCGCGCCCGGCCGACGCGCGCGGCGCGCCTGCGCCGGGGCGAACCGGCCGAATCGCCGGCGACGCGGGCCGCGTGGAACCGACGCTGGCGCCGATGGCGGAGGACAGCGCGGTTTCCGAGGCTGCGACCGCGCCCGACTCCCGGCCGTTCGACATCCCGATGGACGAGGTCGAGACCTTGCCCGACGCCCAGGGCCCGCCGTCGATCGCGCCCACGCCACGCAGCGCCATGGCCGGCGCGGTGCCGCCGTCCGGCACCCAGCCGCAACCGGATCCGGAGATCGAATCGGTGGCCACGCTGCAGCCGGCCAGGGCGGTCTCGGCCGCCGCGCTCGCGGCCGGACTGCACGCCCGGCTGGGCAAGCCGCTGCGCTGGTTCGGCCGGCGCAACGGCGGGAACTGGCAGCGGGTCACCGGCGAGACGCCCGGCGAGTTCGACGAGATCGCCGCCTGCCTGCTGCTCGCCGATCGCAACGGCGCCGCGAGCCGCGCGCAGGTCGAGGCGTTCCACCGCGTCGTCTCGGAACTCGCGCCGCTGCTGCCGGCTGCCTGGTCGGCCGCGCCGGCCGACGAGGAGGCGGCGCGCGCCGAGGAGCTCGACCGCCTGTGCGCCGAGCTCGACATGCAGATCGGGCTCACGATCCAGAAATCCGACGGCACCGGCATCCCCGGGACCAAGCTGCGCGGCGTGGCGGAGGCCTCGGGATTCCGGCTCGCGCCATCCGGACGCTTCGAGTGCGTGCACGAGGACACCGGCGCGGTCCTGTACTCGCTGCAGGGCGCCGGCGGCGAGGCGTTCTCGCACGAGATGCTGCGGTCGTCCAACCTGCCGGGCGTCGTGCTCGTGCTCGACGTGCCCCGTGTCGCCGATCCCGCCCGCTCGTTCGATCAGTTGAAACTCGCGGCGAAGCGGATGGCGCACACGCTGGGCGGCGATCTGGTGGACGACAATCGCCGGCCGCTCACCGACGTCGCGCTCGCCGCGATCCGCGAGCAGGTCGTCGGGGCCGCCGCGCTCCTGGTGCACGCGCAGATCGAGCCCGGCAGCCCGCGCGCGCACAAGCTCTTCGCCGCCTGACGCCGACCGATGGCGAGGGCGAGTCCCGGGGCCGCAGGCGACCTGCCGCCGGCGCGCCGCGTCGCGGCGCTGCGGGAGGCGATCCGCGAGGCCGATCATGCCTACTACGCTCTCGATGCGCCCGAGGTCGACGATTCGGTCTACGACGGCTGGATGCGCGAGCTCGCCGCGCTGGAAGCGGACCATCCGGATCTCGCGTCGCCCGACTCGCCGACGCAGAGGATCGGAGGCAGCGCGTCGGACGCCTTCGAGCCGGTCGTGCACCGTGCGCCGATGCTCTCGCTCGCCAACGCGTTCACCGACGACGAGGTCGAGGCGTTCGATCGGCGCGTGCGCGAGGCGCTGGGCGTGGTGGCGGTCCGGTACGCGTGCGAACCCAAGTTCGACGGCCTGGCGGTGAGCCTCGTCTACGAGGACGGCCGCTTCGCCGTCGGCGCGACGCGCGGCGACGGCACGACCGGCGAGAACGTGACGGCGAACCTGCGCACGATCCGGGCGATCCCGCTGGAGCTGCCGGCCGGCGCACCGGCGCGGCTCGATGTCCGCGGCGAGGTGCTGATGCTGCGCCGTGATTTCGAGCGCCTCAACCGGACGCAGGCCGAGCGCGGCGAGAAGACCTTCGTCAATCCGCGCAACGCCGCCGCCGGCGGCCTGCGTCAGCTCGATCCCGCCGTCACTGCATCGCGGCGCCTGACGTTTCGCGCCTACGGGACCGCCGACGCCTCCGATCCGCACGCGCAGTCCGCGGCACGGGCGGGGAGCGCCGCCGGCGGGCCGGACGCGCACCGGTCCGGCCGCCACAGCGAGGTCCTCGAGCGCCTGCGCGAGCTGGGCTTTCCGGTCGCCCGCGAGCGCGAGACCGTCGAAGGCGTCGCCGGACTGCTCGGCTACTACCGGAGGCTGGGCGAGCGCCGCGCGACGCTGCCGTTCGACATCGATGGCGTCGTCTACAAGGTCGACGATCTCGAGCAGCAGCGGGCGCTGGGCTACGTCTCGCGTGCCCCCCGCTTCGCGATCGCGCACAAGTTCCCGGCCGAGGAGGCGACGACGACCGTCGAGGGAATCGACGTGCAGGTCGGCCGCACCGGGGCGATCACGCCGGTCGCGCGACTCGCGCCCGTGTTCGTCGGCGGGGTCACGGTCACCAACGCGACGCTGCACAACGAGGACGAGGTCCGCCGCAAGGACGTGCGGATCGGCGACACCGTGGTCGTCCGGCGCGCCGGCGACGTGATCCCCGAGGTCGTCCGCGTCCAGCCCGAGCGCCGGCCCGCCGGCGCCCGCGAGTTCGTCATGCCGTCGCACTGTCCGGAGTGCCGGTCGGCGATCGAGCGTCCCGAGGGCGAGGCGATCGCCCGCTGCACCGGCGGGCTCGTCTGCCCGGCGCAGCGCAAGGCGTCGCTGCTGCATTTCGCCGGGCGCCGCGCGATGGACATCGAAGGCCTGGGGGAGAAGCTCGTCGACCAGCTCGTCGACGTCGGGCGCGTGCGGACCCCGGCCGACCTCTACACGCTCGACGCGGCCATGCTGTCCGATCTCGATCGTATGGCGGACCGGAGCGCGGCGAACCTGGTCGACGCGATCACGGCGAGCAAGTCCACGACGCTCGAACGCTTCGTCTACGCGCTCGGCATCCGACAGGTCGGCGAAGCGACCGCGCGGGAACTCGCGCGGCACTTCGGTTCGCTCGAAAGGCTGATGGCCGCCGACGCCGCGGCGCTCACCGCGGTGCCCGATGTCGGTCCGGTGGTCGCGAGCAGCATCGCGTCGTTCTTCGACGAGCCGCACAATCGGGCGGTCGTCGCGAAGCTGATCGAGGCGGGTGTGCGCTGGCCGGAGCACTCGGGAGCGGCGGTCGCGGCGGGTCCGCTCGCGGGATTGACGCTGGTCGTGACCGGTACGCTGCCAACGCTGTCGCGCGACGAGGCGAAGGCGCTGATCGAGTCGGCGGGCGGGAAGGCCGCCGGCAGCGTGTCGAAGAAGACCGCGTACGTCGTGGCGGGGGAGGAGGCCGGCGGCAAACTCGCGCGTGCGCGCGAGCTCGGCGTGCCGGTGATCGACGAGGACGGGCTCAAGTCGCTGGTCGCGGGAAAGGAAATGCGATGAGGAAGATCACCAAGGCGGTGTTCCCGGTGGCGGGGCTCGGGAGCCGCTTCCTGCCGGTGACCAAGGCGAGTCCCAAGGAGATGCTGCCGATCGTCGACAAGCCGCTGATCCAGTACGCGGTCGAGGAGGCCGCGGCCGCCGGCATCACCGACATGATCTTCATCACCGGCCGCAACAAGCGGGCGATCGAGGATCACTTCGACAAGGCCTACGAACTCGAGACCGAACTCGCGCTGCGCAACAAGACGGAACTGCTCGAGACCGTCCAGTCGTCGACCCCGTCGGGTGTCAACTGCATCTACATCCGCCAGACCGAGGCGCTGGGCCTGGGACACGCGGTACTGTGTGCCGAGCCGGTGATCGGCGACGAGCCGTTCGCCGTGCTGCTCGCCGACGACCTGATCGACGCCGGAACGCCGGTCATGCGGCAGATGACCGACATCGCCGCGCGCGAGGACGTCTCGGTCATCGGCGTCATGGAGGTCCGGCCCGAGGACACCGGCAGCTACGGGATGGTCGAGGTCGACTCGCTCGCCGGCCGCAGCGCGCCGATCCGGCGGATCGTCGAGAAGCCGAAGCCCGGGACGACCCGATCGCGACTGGGCGTGGTCGGCCGCTACGTGTTGACGCCGAGGATCTTGCACCACCTGCGGACGATGCCTCCGGGTGCCGGCGGCGAGATCCAGCTGACCGACGCCATCGCACGGCTGATCGGCGACGAGCGCGTGCTCGCCTACGCGTTCGAGGGACGGCGCTACGACTGCGGCAGCAAGCTGGGCTACCTCGAGGCCACCGTCGACTTCGGCCTGAAGCACCCGGAGACCGGAGAGGCTTTCGGTCGGTGGCTCGCCGAACGCGGCGACCGCCGATCATGACGCTCAATGAACTGCGCTACGTCGTGGCCGTCGGCCAGGAGCTGAGCTTCGGGCGCGCGGCCGCCAGGTGCCACGTGAGCCAGCCGGCGCTGTCGGTCGCGATCCAGAAGCTCGAGGAGGAACTCGGCGGCGCGCTGTTCGAGCGCGGGAAGTCCGAGGTGTCGGTCACCCCGTTCGGCCGGCGGATACTCGAGCAGGCCCAGCGGGTGCTCGAGGAGGTCGAGCGCATCCGCGAGATCGCCCGGGCCGGCAAGGACCCGCTCGTCGGCACGTTGAAGCTGGGTGTGATCTACACGATCGCGCCGTACCTGCTGCCCGACCTGATCCCGGCTCTGCACGCGGCGGCCCCGAAGATGCCGCTCGAGATCGAGGAGAACCTGACCGAGGTGCTGGAAGGCGCGCTCATGGGCGGGCGGATCGACGCGGCGATCGTCGCCCTGCCGTTCGCGCCGCCGGGCGTGAACACCGTGTTCCTCTACGAGGAGCCGTTCCAGGTCGTCGTTCCCAGCGAGCACCGCTGGGCGAAGCGCAAGGCCGTCCAGCCCGACGAGCTCGCGGGCGAGCGCACGATCCTGCTCAACGTCGGCCACTGCTTCCGCGACCAGGTACTGGACGCCTGCCCGGAACTCAATCGCGCCGGCGTGCCCACCACGCGGACGAAGTCGCTCGAGACGGTCCGGAACATGGTGGCGTCGGGGCTCGGCATCTCGGTGCTTCCGCGCGACGCGCTGACGCCGAAGTACCACAGCCGCCTCGTCGTTCCCGTCCCCTTCGCGCGCCCTGTGCCGACGCGTCGCGTCGCGCTCGCCTATCGCAAGAGCTTTCCGCGGCCGCAGGCGATCGACGCGATCCGGACCGCGGTCGCCGGATGCCGGCCCGCGCCGGCACGCGCCACCCGGGGTCGACCCGCGTAGGTACGCCGGCGGTCAGTGCATCGCCGCGATCGCCGCGACTTCGGCCAGCGATCCGACGATCCAGTCCGGCGCGGGAGCGTGTCGCTCGACCGGGGCGCCCGAGCGATTGATCCAGAACGCGCGCAGCCCGCAGCTCTTCGCGCCGGCGGCGTCCCAACCGTTGGCCGAGACGAAGCCGATCGCCGAAGGCGCGATGCCCAGCTGGTCCGCCGCGAGGGCGTAGACACGAGGGGACGGCTTGTACACGTCAACCTCGTCGACCGAAACGATCCTGTCGACGCGGCCGGCCAGCGCGGATCCCGCGACCAGCGGGTCGAGCATCGAGCGCGTGCCGTTCGACAGGATCCACCGGGGCATCGGGGCGAGTGCGTCGAGCGCGGACGAGGCGTCCGCGTAGGGCGCGAGTCGCAGGTATTCGGCGATCAACGCCGCCTGCTCCGCGGCATCGAGCGGCAGCGCGAGCGACGCGACCGCGTAGTCGAGCGCCATCGCGGTGACCGCGGCGAAATCCGGTCGCCGGTAGCCGGGCGAGACCATGAGGCTTGCGAGCCACGTGGTTTCGAGCTGTTTCGCGCGCCACGCGCGGGCGAGCGCGGCGCCTTGGCCTGGCGCGAGCGCCTCGGCCCGCGCCTCGACGCTCATGACGTCGAAGAGCGTGCCGTACGCGTCGAAGACGAAGGCTCGCAGTGTTCCAGTTTTCATCGCGGGAAGACTCCGGCGCCGATCGAAGCAAAAAAAAAGGGGTTACGCTTTGCGCGCAACCCCTTGGTTCGATGTGGTGGGCATTGCTGGGTTCGAACCAGCGACCCCTGCCGTGTGAAGGCAGTGCTCTACCACTGAGCTAAACGCCCCGCGAACCCAGACAGGAGCGGTCATTAGACCACAACGGGGGCCGCCGCGTAAACGTATGCCACCGGTCGGGACCGAATGACGGCGACGATTTGCACCTGTTTGGTGCCTGTGGCTGCGCCATAATGGTGCAAGTCGGGCATTTCGTTGGCCTGGGAGGCGCCAACTCCCGGTTTCAACGAAGAAATGAACGCCTTGACCGACCCGGACCCGGCGGTTCGCCGGCGAATACGAAATGTCGTCGAATGGCGACAGCGATAGAGCGAGGCCTGGTCCGCACGGCTCCTCCCGGGAAAAACGCGGCCGCAGAATCACCCGGGTCCTCGCGCCCGCGGCCACCGCCGGTCGCGCCGACGGTCCGGCGGACGGCGCGCGTAGAATGTCGCCTTTTTTCCTCTCAGCACCGCGCGCGGGATCGCACCGCCGCGCGCGCCCGGACGGCAATTCGTGATGATCCGAACGCGTTTCGCGCCCAGCCCGACCGGATTCCTGCACCTCGGAGGCGCGCGCACGGCGCTGTTCTCCTGGGCCTATGCGCGGCGCCATGGCGGTGTCTTCGCACTGCGCATCGAGGACACCGACGTCGCCCGGTCGACGCCCGAGGCGGTCCGCGCGATCCTCGACGCGATGGACTGGCTGGGCCTCGACTACGACGAAGGGCCGATCTATCAGATGCAGAGGATGGATCGCTACCGCGCCGTGATCGCCGACATGGTCGAGCGGGGCCTCGCGTACCGCTGCTGGATGCCGGCGGCGGAACTGGACGCGCTGCGCGCCGCGCAGATGGCGGCCGGGGAAAAGCCGCGGTACGACGGTCGCTGGCGTCCCGAGCACGCGGCCAGGCACGGCCTCGTTCCACCCGCCGGTGTCCCGCCGGTGATCCGGTTCCGCAATCCCGACACCGGGCATGTCGAGTGGGACGACCAGGTGAAGGGCCGGGTCGGCTTCGCCAACGCCGAGCTCGACGACCTGGTGATCGCGCGGTCCGACGGCACGCCGACGTACAACTTCTGCGTCGTCGTCGACGACATCGACATGGGGATCACCCACGTGATCCGCGGCGACGACCACGTCAACAACACGCCGCGGCAGATCAACATCCACCGGGCGCTGGGTCGCGTGCCGCCGGTGTTCGCGCACGTGCCCACGGTGCTGGGCGAGGACGGGCAGAAGCTCTCCAAGCGTCACGGGGCGATCTCGGTGATGGAGTACGAGGCCGCCGGGTACCTGCGCGAGGCGATGGTCAACTTCCTCGCGCGGCTGGGCTGGGCGCATGGCGACGACGAAGTGTTCTCGCCCGACGAGTTCGTCGGCTGGTTCGGGCTCGACGCCATCAATCCGGCGCCGTCGCGGTTCAACACCGACAAGCTCAACTGGCTCAACCAGGAGCACATGAAGCGCCTGCCGGCGGCGGAACTGGGTGAGCGGCTGCGGCCCTATCTCGCGCGCGCCGGACTCGACGTCGCCGCCGGGCCGGACCCCGGCGAAACCGCCGTGCTCCTGCGCGACCGGGTCCACACGCTGACCGAGATGGCCGACGCCGCCCACTACTTCTACGCGACGCCGCACCCTGCGCGGGACCGGATCGCCGAGCACGTCAACGCGGCCAACCGCCCGGCCCTGGTGGCGCTGGGCGAGGCGTTCGCGGATCTCCCATGGACCCGGGAGGCGATCGCGGTCCGCCTCAAGTCGGAGGCGGCCAAGCACGGTCTCAAGGCCCCGCAGCTGATGATGCCGCTCAGGATGATCGTGGCCGGGACGACGCAGACGCCGTCGCTCGATGCGGTGCTCGCGCTGCTGCCCCGGGAAGCGGTGCGCGCGCGGATCGCGGCGGGATTGGGATTGTAGCGCTTCGCGCCGAGGCTGTCGCACTACCGGTGGCCGCGCGCGCCGGTAAAATAGGCAATTTCCGGGACCGGGTGCGCCATGCCCAAGTACGTCTTCGTCACCGGCGGCGTCGTTTCCTCGCTGGGCAAGGGCATCGCCGCCGCGTCGCTGGCCGCGATCCTGACCTCGCGCGGCGTCCGCGTCACCAACCTCAAGCTCGACCCCTACATCAACGTCGACCCGGGGACGATGTCGCCGTTCCAGCACGGCGAGGTCTACGTCACCGAGGACGGAGCCGAAACCGACCTCGACCTCGGGCACTACGAGCGCTTCACCGACGTGCGGATGGGGAAGCGCAACAACTTCACGACC
>JADZDA010000009.1 GCA_020851255.1 Burkholderiales bacterium
GCTCGACGTCGAGCGCATCCTGCCGCTGCACGGGCGTGTGGTGCCGGTGAAGGAGCTTTACACCGCCGTCGGCCGCCCGTCTCCGTAGCGGACGTCGCCCGGCATCGCCGCCGGCGCCGCGGGAGCGGCCGGCGGCGGTGCGCCCTCGCTGCTCGCCGGACGGAATCAGGGCGATGGGCGCACGATGCCTCGCGCGCGGTAGGCGTCGGCGGCCTCGCGTACGAATGCCGCGACCCTCGGCATGTCCTGGGAAGCGAGGTCGTCGGCGAGACGATCGAGTTCGGCCCAGGTCGCGCGCCCGGGACGCAGCATCGCGTAGATCTCGAACACGCGCTCGTTGGGGACGCGCGTGAGTTCGCCGGCCCGCCGCAGGTTCTCGGCGAGCTGCGGATGTCCGGCCGCCTCGGCGGCCGCGGCCTGCACGTCGAGCTGTTCGCGGCTGATGCGGAAATCGTCGCCGCCGCTCCGGCCGTCCCGCAACGCTTCGATCGTCAGGTCGCCGAGCGGACGACCGGTCCAGGCATGCACGGTCGCGGCGCTCATCGCTCCTCCACCGATCCGGCCGTCGCGACACCCGGGCGCGCGAGGTCCGCGGCTCCCCCGGCGTGCCCGGCGGGTTCAGCGGCCGGACGCAGTTCCGCCGGCGGGCGGTCGCGCCGCACGCTGCGCGTTTCGCGCAGGTGCATCAGCGTCGTCTGCACGATCAGGCGCAGCCGCGCGGTGTTGTCGCTGCGCACCGGGATCGGCGGCACCGGCTTGCGCTGCGCGTGCAGCGCGGCGTTGCGGCCGATATGCCGGTAGACGTCGAGGTCGAGGTTGGGCGCCATCGCGAAGAGCTCGAGGTTCTCGAGCGGGACGAGGTCCTCGCGGTGGATCACCGTCGTGCCCTTCGACTGGATGCCGATCGCCACGCCCGAGCCGGAGAGCTTCGCGCCCGCGTGACCGATGAAGGCGCAGTCCGACGTGTGGTGTATGCGGACGATCCGCGCCGCGACGCCTTCGGACCGGATGCCCGACACGATCGCGTCGAGCACCGCCCGGTGATCGAGGCCGCCGATCGTCCTGGTGATGGCCTCGCCGAACGCCGGACCGATCGCCACGACGACCTCCCGCCCGGATCCCCGCTGCGCCGGACCGGTTTCCACCAGCCAGCCCGCGGCGCCCGACGCCGCGAGCCGGTCCCCGTAGTGTCGCGGGTCCCAGGCCTGCGGCAAGTCCTGCAATTGCGCCCAGCGTTCGCCTTCGACGCGATACCCGGTGCCCGGACCGCGGTAGTCGTTGGGATCGGTGAGCGCGCTCAAGACCCGGTAGTCCCGATCGAAGATCGCCGACGGCTGCAGGTAATCACCGATCACGCGCTGCCGCTGCATCGAGAGCACGTTCGCCGCGACGTCGGCGTAGCCGGCGGCGTCGAGCGCACGCACGACATCGAGCGCGGTCATCGGCCCGGCGAGCAGCGACTGCGCCGCGTCGATGTCGGCCACGCGGTCGCGGTCGGGCATGTCCTCGGAGCCGTACGCGCCGGTCGCGGCCAGGATCTCGGCCTCGGTGATCGGCGGGAAGCCCAGCCGCGCGAACACCGCCTGCATCGCGCGCGCCGCGCGCTCGCGCGCCGCGAGCACGCGCGCCTCGTCGACCGGTGTGATCCCGCCGTCGATCCTGAGGTCGCGCTGCAGGACGTGCCAGTCGTCCAGCTCGGAGACGTCGAAGTTGCCGCCGCCGAACATGTTGTCGGGACGCGGAATCGCGCCGTAGCCCGACGTGATGAAGTCGGTACCGGGGATGAACTGCAGCATGAGCTTCGCGGCCTTGCGGATGTCCGAATGCGAGGCGAGCGCGTCGTTGCCCGACGCGACCTCGAGTCCGAGCAGCATCGCGATCAGGTTCTCGGCCAGCACGGCACGCACGCCGTCGGGCAGCGACTCGGGCAGCGCGATGCAACTGATCGATCCGTTCTGCGAGCCCTGGCTGCCGGCGGCGCGCGTGACCAGCAGGCTGCGCGCCTCGAGGTAGAGCATCGACCGGCCCTCGGCGTGCCCCATCAGCGCCGGCGCGCCGGCGCCGGAGGTGAACCGCGTCTTGACCCCGCGGCTCGCGTACGCCGCGCCGAGGAACGCCTTCGACCAGGGCGTGTCGTCGCCGTCGACGAACGCGCGCTCCGTCGCGTAGACCGAAAGCGTCTCCGAGTAGCTCGTGAGTCCCTTGAACGCGAGCTTGAGGTTGGTCGCCTCCTCGACCGCGCACTGCGTGAGGACGCCGGGACGTCCGACCTGCGTGCCGACGAGCAGCGCCAGCGCGTTGAACGGCGCGTAGCGTCCGACCGCTGCGGTCGTCTCGACCTCCGCGAAGCCGCGCAGCGCCGCCTCCGCCGCGTCGGCGGCGAGCAGCACCGGGTGCTCCTTGCGGTTGGTCACGTGCGCCTGGTTGGCGGGCGTGCGCCGGCCGCGCATCTTCGCCAGCCCCATCATCATCTCGAGCACGTTCATCGCATCGACGATCTCGACGATCTTGGCCGGCGTGCATCCGGCGAAGATCGCGAGCACGTCGGCCCGCGGCACGTTGATGTCGACGATCATCCGCGCGATCTCCTGCGACGGCGTCGACATCGCGCGCTCGGCGACCGTTACGTCGATCGCGTGCCGGGCGATGAACCGCTCGACCAGGTCGAAGTCCGCGGCCGCGACCCCGTCCATTTCGACGACCGCGCCGTCGCGGATCGCGATGCCCGGCCTGGGGTCGTGGGGACTGCCGATCGCCGACAGCCCGACCTCCGGCCAGGGCCGGATGAAGGTCTCGCGGTTCACCGGCCGTTCGGCCAGTCGCTCGAATCGCCTGGATCGCATGTTGGCCCTCGGTGCGCGTCTACACGACGCGGCACAGGCTTGCGTCGACAATGATCGCGGGTCGGCTCTGGCTCGTTCGCGCTGCGAAATCGACGAATGCCAGCACGATGTCCCGGGACAAACCGAGGCACGCGATGGAGGCCCACGCCGCAAAGCGTCGGCAGACGTGCCTGCGGATTATACGGCGCGACGCCGCCGTGTGGCTCGGTGGCTGCGCGCCGAGGAGCGATGCGCGAACCGCGCGACGCCCACGGATCGCGTCGGTCCCTCGATCCGGTACCATCGCCGCTCTCCAGCCGCGGAGCCGTGACCGTGTCCGTCGACCTCCTGTCCAACATCGTCTGGCACAGCCTCACCGGGAATCAGGCGCGGCTGTCCGAGGGGACGCCGAACGTACGCCGCTACGCGCGCGGCTACACCCCGCTCGTCGGTTTCGCCGACACCCTGCGTCCCGACCTGGCCGCGCTCGCGACCTGCTGCGATCCGGGTGAGCATCTGTACTGCGGCGGCTGGAACGGACCGGCGCCGTCGGGATGGACGATCGAAGCCGACAGTGCCGCCCACCAGATGACTTTCGACGGTCCCGCGCCTCCGCAGGACGATGCGCTCGATGCGCGCAGGCTCGACGCGCGCGATGCTCGCGAGATGCTCGCGCTCGCCCAGCTCACGCGCCCCGGCCCGTTCGGCGAGCGCACGGTCGAGATGGGAGAGTACTGGGGTGTGTACGACGCCGGGCGGTTGATCGCCATGGCCGGCGAGCGGATGCACGCGGGCGCGCTGCGCGAGGTGAGCGGCGTGTGCACGCACCCGGACTTCCAGGGACGCGGCCTCGCGCGCCGTCTGGTCGAGCGGCTGCTGCGCCGGTCGATCGCGCGCGGCGAGCGCCCGTTCCTGCACGTGATGGTCGACAACGACGGCGCGCGACGGCTCGACGAGCGGATGGGATTCGACCATCGCGGCGAGATTCCGGTGCGCGTGCTGTCTCTCCAGGGCTAGAACCCAGGTTCTAGCCGTCGCCGGTCTCCCGGCCACGCCCGGCGCAGCGTATGCGCAGCTCGTCGGCCGAGTGGACGTCGAGCTTGTCGTAGATCTTGCGCACGTGGTCGGTGACCGTCGAGCGCGACACGCCCAGCCGCTCGGCGACGTCGGGCTGCGACAGGCCCTGCAGCAGCAGCGCGCACACTTTCTTCTGGACGATCGACAGCGGGAGCGCCTCGATGGCTTCCAGGTCGCGCACGTCGCGCGGCACGAGGTGGCGGATGGTGACGCCGACCAGGCACGGCTGGGCGTCGTCGATCGCCTCCAGGCGTTCGGCGCGGAAATCGAACCGGCCCCAGGCGTTCGTGAGCGTCAGCGCGCACGGGGCCGACTGGGTGTCGTCCGACCGGCAAACCTGCCGGTGCAGGAGCGCGAGCGTCGGGAAGTCCTGCGACGCCGGCGCGTTCGCCGACGAGGCCGGTGAGATGTCACCGTGCGCGAGCAGCAGCACCTTGTGCGCGTTGCGCGAGAGGTGGACGATCCGTCCGCCGGCGTCGAGGTTGACCTGCGCGGCGCGCCGGTCGCTGGCCGCGTAATCGACCGGCCGGGATCCGCCGCCGGACAGTCCGCGCGCGACGTACGGCAGCAATGTGGCGAGCTTCTGCTCGTCGTCCCGGTCGAAGATCCGGTCGCCCTTCTCGCGATAGAGCACGAGCGAGCCCAGCGGCCTGCCGTCGGCCGCGCGCACGATCGCCTCCAGCCGGTAATGGAGGCGTTGCGGCTGCCAGATCTCGTGGTAGAGCGCCGATTCGAAGAAGTGCGGGTGGTTCAGTTCGTCGGCGCTGCGGATCGACGTGCTCCCGCGGATGACCTCGGCGTACTTGGGCATCGCCTCGGCCTCGCGGCGGTTGTAGAACTCGTCGAAGTACAGGCGCGCGACCGCGTGGTCGATCGGGCCCTCGAAGTAGTAGCGCTGGATGCTGCCCTCGGCGTTCACCCAGTCGAACAGGTTGCGCGCCGACGGGATCACGCGATGCAGCGCCTCGAGGAGCGCCGGGATCAGCAATTCGCCGGAAAGCCCCAGCGAGCACAGCTCCCGGATGTACGCGGTGGCGGCGGCGTTCTTCATCGGCATGGCGCGCTCCCTGCGCGGCGGTCCCGCCGGCCGCCGCCGCCCCCAGCCTACGCCCGGAGCCGGCGCCTGCCAACGGTCGTTCCGGAGCGTGATCCGGCCGGACCCGTCGACAGCCTGCCGCGCCTCCACCAGCCGGCACCCCCCGGCCGGGGGGCGACGGCGCGGCACCGTTTCCGCCACGATCATCGCCGGGGGGAACGTGCGGCGCGCAGGTCGTGCCGCATTCCGGAACCGGAACGAGGATACCGCCATGACCCGATCGATCCCCGGCAGGACCGCACAGGCCGCCGCACTGCTCCTGACCGGCGCACTCGTCTTCCATGCGCCGACGGCCGCGGCGATCAGCGACGAGAACGATTTCGTCCATGATTTCGGAATGATCGCGATCGTCGCCGGACAGAC
The DNA here is from genome assembly GCA_020851255.1 of Burkholderiales bacterium. Taxonomy (GTDB): domain Bacteria; phylum Pseudomonadota; class Gammaproteobacteria; order Burkholderiales; family Casimicrobiaceae; genus VBCG01. Next base: position 5,359 of record JADZDA010000009.1, read on the forward strand.
CGCGCGCCTCTCCGTGCTGAACGCGATCGGCGACCCGGACAGTCGTCCCTGCACGGTCGAGCTGCGCTCCCTCGACAGCCGCGGCGGGTCGCTCGGCGGACCGGACACGAAAGTGCTGGGCGCACGCGAGGCGGCGTTCCTGGACCTGCCGTTCCCGCGCGTCGCCGGCGCGCCGATGAACGCGCGGCTGGAGGTCCACGCGGGCGTCACAGCGAAGTTCGCGAACCCGCGCGAGCGGCGCGCCTGCTCCAACAACCTGATCCCGACGCTGCAGGTGTTCGACGACGCGACCGGTGCGACGCAGTTCCTGCACCCGGGCGTGATCCGCGGCTTCAACCCGCAGCCGGACCCGCCCGGGACTCCGGGAAAGACCTGAATCGTCCTCCGGGGACGGCCCGCCCGGGTTCGACGCCCGGGCGGGCGCGTCGAGGTCAGGGCTTCACGCGAGTGCAGGTGAGCGTCCAGTTCGTGGTCCGCTCGCCCGGCGCTCCGATCGACGTGAAATACGAATGCGTCGCACGGTTGGTTTCGGAGAGCCGGTCCTCGCGCAGCGTGAGCTCGGTGCCGAAGTCGACGAAGTCGAAGACGCCGACGTCGTTGTAGTAGCTGATCGTCACGCGGTAGGACTTGTCCGCCTCGTGCGTGGCCGACGCGTCGAAGAAGCGGAACCGCGTCACGGTCGAGAAATCCTCCTTGTAGGGCACGCCGGCGCTCACGGTGAAGTCGCGCTGGTAGGTCGAGCGCAGCACGTTGTTGAACAGGTAGTCGACTTGCATCGCGCAGGCGACGGTGCGAACGTCTTCGGCGTACGCCGCGAGCGGAGCGCCCAGGCAGGTCGCCGCGAGCGTCGCGGCGGCGATCCTGGCGATCGCGGGGAAACGGGGAGTGGAACGCGTGGCATGGCTCATGTCGGATCTCGTCGTGGTCGAGTTGGCTGGGCGGGCGGAGCGCGGGGGCGCGCCCCGCCCGTGCCCATCGAGATCGCGCGCTAACGAGCCGATCGGGCAGGTTGCGTCTCGCACGACTCGGGCCAGCCTCGCACGCGGAGCGCCGCGCGGGCCCGGATCGCGTTCAACTCGTTGATCCGTAGGAACTCGACGGTCCTCCTGCCACCGGCGCCGCGGACGGCGCCACCGGTTCTTCGCGGGGGAAATCCCCCCATCGCCCACCACCGGTGCGTGATATCGCCCGGCGCATGACGACCGGCCGGTCGACCGGCGAGACCGAAACAGCCGCTCGCTCGCGTGTCTGACGGAAGGATAGGTCTTAGAATGCCGGCCACTCCGCCGCGCACCCGGGCCCTCCGGGCGGCGCATTCCTCCGCCCCCGACCGACCCTACCGCCCGCCATGCGCATCGTCTGCCTCGACCTCGAAGGCGTCCTCGTCCCCGAGATCTGGATCGAATTCTCCCGCCGCACCGGCATCGCCGAATTGAGCCGCACGACCCGCGACGAGCCGGACTACGACAAACTGATGCGCGGGCGGCTCGCGATCCTGCGCCAGCGCGGGCTCGGCCTCGCCGCGATCCAGGAGGTCATCGACGCGATGGGACCGATGGACGGCGCGCGCGCGTTCCTCGATGCGCTGCGCGCCGACTACCAGGTGATCATCCTGTCGGACACGTTCTACGAGTTCGCCCGACCGCTGATGCGCCAGCTCGGGATGCCGACGCTCTTCTGCCATTCGCTCGTCGTCGACGGCAGCGGGATGATCGCCGACTACCGGCTGCGGATGCCCGACCAGAAACGCGAAGCGGTCAGGCGCCTGAAGGAGCTGCGCTTCACCGTCGTCGCCGCCGGCGACAGCTACAACGACACCGCGATGCTGGGCGAAGCGCACGGCGGCATCCTGTTCCATCCGCCCGACAACGTCGTGCGCGAGTTTCCGCAGTATCCGGTCGCGCGCGAATACGCGTCGCTGCGCCGCGAGATCGACAGCGCGTTCGCCCGCGCCGCCGGACTCGGATGATCGCCGCGGCGGCGGGTGCGGCATTTCCGACCCGCCGCCGACATTCATGCGCGACCAGATCCACGCCGCACTCTGGTTGTCCGCGATGCCGGTCGCGATCGGCGTCGTGATGAGCGGATTCGGGCAGATCGGCAGTGCCGGCCCGCTCGGGGTCTTCGGGCCGCTGGTCGCGCTCGCCTGCGCCTGGATCGCGTTCCTCGCCGTCGCCCTCGCCGCCGCGCTGGCCCTGCGTGCGACCGGGCAAGCCGGCGTCGCATTGCGCACCCGGGTCGACTGCCCCGCCTGCGGCGCGTCGATCCCGATCATCGTCACCCGCTGCACCGTCTGCCGGGAGGCGATCGGGATACCGGCCGCGTCGCGCCCGACCTGGGCGATCACGATGAGCGCCTGGGGCGTGTTCCTGCTCGTTCTGCACCTCCGGCCGGACCGGTGGCTCGCATGATCCTGCCTGCGCTGGCGGCGAACGGGCGTGCGGATGCGCCAGTCCCGATCGCGGCGGACGGTGGCGTTCTCTCCCCGCGTCAATCGCCGACGAGCCCCAGCGGCCGCGCCACCCGGTAGATCACCGGCGGCAGGTAACGCAGGCGGGTCGCCATGACGACGCCGTCGGCCGTGCGAAACGAAAGCGGGGCGTCGGCCACGCGACCCGCCGCCACGGCGTCCAGCCGAGTCACCGGCAGCCACTCGCCGTCGATCGCGATGCGCAACAGGCCGAACGCGCGCAACCGGCGGTGCAATTCGTCGGACGACAGGTCGCCCGGACGGTCGATGCGCATGATCGCCTGCGCATCCGCCTCGGAGCGGTATCCGGCCGGTCCGGTCTGGGGGACGCCCGGAGCGCGCTCGACCATCATCCGCAGCACGTCGCGCAGGTGACCCGACGCGGCCGACGCCTTCGCGAGGTCGAGGTCCGCCGTGCTCGCGCGATCGGCGGTCGGCACCTCTCCGGCGACCAGCACCGGACCGGCGTCGATCGCCGGCGTCATCCGATGAAAGGCGTAGCCGCTGGTCGCGTCGCCGCGATAGACGGACCAGGCGGTCGCGCGCAGCCCGCGACAGCCCGGCAGTCGTCCGTTGTGGTAATTGACCGCGACATCGAACCGGTCGAGCAGCCGTTCGTCGAGCCGGCGCGGCCAGTAGTAGGACAGTGCGAGCGTGCAGTGCAGCGCCCGCAGTCGCGCGATCAGCGCCTCGTCGCCCGCCGCATCGCACGCGACGATCACCTCGAAGCGTCGCCGCTTCGCCTCCCGCTCGACGTCGACCGGCGCCGGCGAGCGCACGCGCCTTTGCGCCGGATCGAACCATGACTTCACGCGTACCGCGAGATCGAGCCAGAGCCGCCGAGACATCCGCCGGATGCGCGACGTCGGCGAACCGAGCACCAGCGCGACGACCTCGATATCGGCCCGGGAATCCAGCGCGGCGAGCGTCGCGCGCAGCAGCAGGTTCGGGACGCCCGATGGCTGGGCGCAGAAAATCACCAGACGATCCATCGTCCGGCCATTGTCGGCCGCGGCCGCCCCCTTGTCACGGCGAGGCGACACGCTCATTGTCGCCAGGCGAGTGTTTGACCCGCGCGGGCGGGCGGCGGTAGTCTCGCCGGCCGCGCCCACCTCCGAACCGCGCCCCTTGCTTCGCTCGGTGACCCGACGCTTCCGCACCGGCATCGCGTTCCTGGCCGCCGCGATCGTCGCACTGCCGTCGTCCGCGCAGCGGGCAGGCGTCGGTGCCGAGCGCACCGAGGCCGCCCGGCTCGACGGCCAGGAGACCGTCGTCGATGTCTACCCGCCCCGCGAAGCACCGGTCGCCGGTGTCGCGATCGTCGCGCACGGATTCACCCGCACCCGCGAACGGCACCGGGATCTCGCCCGCGATCTCGCGGCGGCCGGCGTGATCGCCGTCGTCCCGGACCTGCCGAACGTCGTCGATCACGCAGGCAACGGCACCGCGGTGGCCGACCTGGTGGAGTCGCTGGAACGCGGCGCGCTCGGACTCGCGCCGATCGAGCGGGCGCGCATCGTGCTGATCGGCACCTCCGCCGGTGGCCTCGCGACCTTGATTGCAGCCGAACGGCTGCCAGGCATCGCCGGCTGGATCGGGCTCGATCCGGTCGACAGCACCGGCATGGGACGCTTGGCCGCCGGCCAACTGCGCGCACCGGCCGTGGTCCTGCTCGCCGACGACTCGAGCTGCAACCTGTTCGGCAGCGGCCGCCAACTGGGTCGCGCGCTCGAGACGCTCGTGGGGATGCGCCGGATCGACGGTGCGTCGCATTGCGACTTCGAGGGACCGACGAATCGCGTCTGCACGAATCTGTGCGGACGCGCGTCGCCCGACCGCCAGCGCGAGGCCCGCGAAGCCGCCGTCGGTGCCGCACTCGACCTGCTCGCGCCCGCGAGGCCGATGCGCGCCGTCGAGCTCGGCCCCGGCGAACCGAACGCGCCGGATACGCAGGATGCAACGAGTGCCGGGAGCCCGCCTCGCTACCCGGCATCGGACTGATCCGTCCGATCGGCTGTCACGCGTACCCCGTCGCTAGACCGGCAGCGCGGTCTCGTACTTGACTTCGCGCAGCACGACGTTCGACCGGATCGTTCCGACCGACTGGATCTTGTACATCACGCGCCGCAGGAAGGCGTCGTAGGCCTTGATGTCGGGGACGACCACCTTGACGACGTAATCGGCATCGCCGGTCAGGCTGTGGCACTCGATGACCTCGGGGCAGGCCTGCATCGCCGTCTCGAATTCCGCGGCAGCGCTTTCGGTCTGACGCGCGAGCGACACCTGCGCGAGGATGCACGTCGACAGGCCGACTTTCTCCCGCGCGACCAGCGCCGTGTAGCGGCGCAGGATTCCCGCACTCTCGAGATCCTTGACGCGCCGCCAGCATGGCGAGGCCGACAGGCCGACTTTCGCCGAGAGCTCCTGGACCGTCTGCCGGGAGTCGAGCTGGAGCTCGCGCAGGAGCCGCCGCGAAACTGCGTCTAGAACAATATTCTCCATACTTACATAATTTTGGAATGAACTACCGATAACATCGCATTTGAAAGGTCGAAAAGCAACTAAATTCCGATGCCGAGGGCGAAACTCGACCCGATGCAGCGTGACCCCGTGCAAGTCGACACGACCGAGGCGACCGGCGACCCGTCGGATCCGCCCGCGGAATTGCGGGATTTCCGCCTCGACGACGCGCTGACCGCCGGGCGCGGGCGGATCCTGATCTCGGGCACGCAGGCCTTGGTCCGGCTGGCGCTCACACAGGCGCGCCTCGACCGGGACCGCGGCCTGGCGACCGCCGGCTTCGTCACCGGCTACCGGGGATCCCCGCTCGCCGCGCTCGATCTCGCCCTGTGGAAATCGCGGCCGTTGCTCGACACGGCCGGCATCCGCTTCCTGCCGGCGATCAACGAGGAGCTCGCCGCCGCGGCCGCGCTGGGCAGTCAGCGGGTAGCGTCGGATCGCGAGCGCACGGTCGAAGGCGTTTTCGCGCTGTGGTACGGCAAGGGGCCCGGCCTCGATCGCGCCGGCGACACGATGCGCCACGGCAACGCCTACGGCGCCTCGCCGACCGGAGGCGTGCTCGCGGTCGTCGGCGACGACCACGGCTGCGTGTCGTCGGGCATGCCGTTCCAGAGCGACCGCGCGTTCATCGCCTGGAGCATGCCGGTCCTGCATCCGGCGACGCTCGGCGAGATGATCGAATTCGGGCTCTACGGCTGGGCGTTGTCCCGCTATAGCGGTGCCTGGGTCGGCCTGAAGGCGATCTCGGAGACGGTCGAGAGCACGGGCGGTGTCGACCTCGATGCGATACGCACCGGATTCGGCGCGCTGCCCGACTTCCGACCGCCGTCCGGCGGACTGCACTTCCGGCTGCAGGACCTGCCCGGCCCGGGCATCGAAGAGCGCCTCGCCGCCAATCTCGACGCCGCGCGCGCGTTCGCGCAGGCCAATCCGATCGACAAGCTGGTCATCGCGCCCCCGGCGGCGCGCGTGGGCATCCTGACTTGCGGCAAGGCGCACCTGGACGTGATGGAGGCGCTGCGCCGGCTGGAGATCCCGCGGGGCGCGCTCGCCGCCGCCGGCGTGCGCCTCCTCAAGATCGGACAGGTCTTCCCGCTGGATCCGGTGCGATTGCGGACGTTCGCGGAAGGACTCACCGAGATCCTCGTCGTCGAGGAGAAGGCGCCGATCGTCGAGGAGCAGGTCCGCGCCCTGCTCTACGACGCCGACCGGCGGCCGCGCGTACTCGGCAAATCCGACGGGCACGGCGGCGCGCTGCTGAAAGCGACCGGCGAGACCCGACCCTCGCGGGTGATGCCGGTGCTCGCCGACTGGCTCGCACGCCACGCCGCCGCACTGGACCGGCGCCCGCGCGTGCCGGTGTTCGCGCCCACGCCGGTGCTCGCGAACGAGGCGGACGGCGTGCGCCGCGTGCCGACCTTCTGTGCCGGCTGCCCGCACAACCTGTCGACGCGGGTCCCGGACGGGTCGGACGCGAGCGGCGGCATCGGCTGCCACGGCATGTCCGGCTGGATGAACCGCCGCAACTCGTTCGCGCAGGTGCCGATGGGTTGCGAAGGCGTCGACTGGGTCGGCCAGTCGGCGCACACGCGTACGAAGCACCGCTTCCAGAACATGGGCGACGGCACCTACTCGCACTCCGGATATCTCGCGATCCGACAGGCCGTCGCCGCCGCTGCGAACATCACCTACAAGATCCTCTACAACGACGCGGTGGCGATGACCGGCGGCCAGCCGGTCGAGGGGCGGCTCACGGTCCCGCAGATCGCCCGGCAGCTCGAGGCCGAGGGCGTGGCCCGGCTCGCCGTGGTCGCACGGGATCCCGCCCACTGGCGCGAGCGGTCGAACGAGTTCCCGCCGGGAACCCGCTACGCCGGTCGCGACGAACTGGACTCGGTGCAGCGCGAACTGCGCGACACGCCGGGGGTCACCGCGCTCCTCTACGACCAGGTCTGCGCCACCGAAGAGCGGCGCCGGGTTCGACGCGGACTCGCCCGGGCCCGTTCGACGCGGGCGTTCATCCACCCGGACGTCTGCGAGAACTGCGGCGACTGCACCGCGCTGTCGAACTGCGTCGCCATCCAGCCGATCGACACTCCGCTGGGACGCAAGCGGCGCGTCGACCCGTCGACCTGCAACGACGATCTCGCCTGCGTGCCCGCCGAGTGCCCGGCGATCGTCACGCTCGACGGCGCCGTGCCGAAGCGCTGGGCGATCGATCCGGCGCACGCCGGCGGCATCGAGCGCGCCGCCGCGGCGTTATCCCGACCGCCGGCGTGGCGCTGGACCGGACCCTACGATCTGGTCGTCGCCGGCGTCGGCGGTACCGGCATCGTCACGCTGGGCGCGCTCGTCGCGACCGCAGCCCACCTCGAAGGCCTCGCGGCATCGGTACTCGACTTCACCGGCATGGCGCAGAAGGGCGGGTCGGTGATCGCCTACGTCCGGCTCGCCCGCGACCCGTCGCTGCTCCATCAGACGCGGATCGACACGCAGCAGGCCGACGCGATGCTCGCCTGCGACCTGGTCGTCGGCGCATCGCCCCAGGCGCTCGACACGCTCACGCGCGGGCGCACGCGCGTCGTCGCCAGCCTCCACGAAGCGGCGACCGCCGCGTTCATGTCCGACCCGGACGCCCGCGTACACGCACAGGCGCTGCTCGCGAAGATCCGGCACGCGATCGGCTCGGACGCGGTGATCGCGCGCGACGCCCACGCGCTCGCCCGGCGCTTTCTCGGCGGAACGATCACCGCCAACGTACTGCTGCTCGGCGCCGCCTGGCAGGCCGGCCTCGTGCCGGTCGGGCTCGCGGCGCTCGAGCGCGTCATCGAGCTCAACGGCGTCGACGTCGCCGCCAACCGGCTCGCGTTCTCGATCGGCCGGCTCGCGGTCGGCGATCCGCCGGCGCTGGACTCGCTGGCGGGCGACGAAGGCGGCACCGGGAAGTCGGTCGCGGACGGGAATCTCGACCGCGTGATCGCGGACTGGCGCGCGCGACTCACCGCCTGGCAGGACGGCCGCTGTGCGCAGCGCTACGTCGCCCGGGTCGAGCGCGTGCGCGCCGCCGAGCGCGCGATCGCCGGGGATCGCGACGGCGACCCCGAAACCCTGACGCGCGCGTTCGCCGCGCAGTATGGACGGCTGATCGCGGTCAAGGACGAGTACGAGGTCGCACGGCTCTATGTCGACGGCAGCCTCGAGCGCGCGATCGCCGGCGACTACGAGAAGACGAGCCGCGTGCGCTACCACTTCGCGCCGGAAGCGCTCGTGCGCCGGCGCGCGGACGGGCGTCCCGCGCGCAAGATCGCGCTGGGACGCTGGGCGAGACCGCTGCTGGGGCTCGTCGCCGCCGCCAGGGTGCTGCGCGGCACGCGCCTCGATCCGTTCGGGTCGGGCGCCGAGCGGCGTGCCGAGCGCGCGCTCGCCGACGAGTACGCGGATGCCGTGCTGGCCTGTGTGGAGTACGCCGGCGCGGCCGGGCGCGCGAAGGCGCTCGAACTCACTCGCCTGGCGGAGTCGGTCCGAGGTTTCGGCCGCACGCGGCGCGAGTCCGCCACGCGACTGCGCGCGGCGCTCGCCGCCGCGACCGGCGCGGATACTCCCGCGGCAGGGGGCGGCGCACGCGCCGCTCAGACGTACGCCGGGTAGTGCGGGTCGTACATCTGCGACTTCACGAACGCGTGCACGTGCAGCGGATGCTCGATGGTCGCGAGCCCCTCCTTCCACGCGACCTCGGCGACGTCGGCGGCGATCTTCGCCGAGACCTCGCGCACGTCGGCGAGCGGCGGGTAGAGGCTACCCTGCGCGAGATCGTCCTCGGTGACGGCCGCCGCGAGGGCGCGCGCCGCGGCCATGAACATCGAGTCGGTCACGTGCAGCGCGTGGCAGGCGATAGCGCCCATGCCCACGCCGGGGAAGATGTAGCAGTTGTTGCCCTGCCTCGGCACGTGCCGGTGGCCGTAGAGCGTCACCGGATCGAAGGGACTGCCCGAGGCGAACAGCGCGCGGCCCCCGCTCCACTGGTAGGCCTGCTCGGCCGTGCACTCGGACTTCGACGTCGGGTTGGAGAGCGCGAAGACGATCGGCCGCTTGTTGTGTCGGCCCATCGCCTCGATCACCGGCTGCGTGAACGTCGAAGGCGTCGCGGCGACGCCGATGATCGCCGTCGGCTTGAGCGCCTCGACCGCCGACAGGAAGTCGGCGGCGGGCAGGTGCTCGTGCGCGTACGGCCGCTTGTGCGCGGCGAGATCGCCGCGGCTCGCGACGACCAGCCCTCTGGAATCGACCAGCCAGCAGCGCCGGCGCGCGTCGCGCTCGGAGAGCCCGTCGTCGACCATCGCATGGGTGAGCAGGTCCGAGATGCCGGTCGCCGCCTCGCCCGCGCCCAGGCACAGGAACGTCTGCTCGCGCATCGGCTTGCCGGTGACCCGCAGCGCCGAGTAGATCCCGGCCACCGTGACCGCCGCGGTCCCCTGGATGTCGTCGTTGAACGTGCAGATCCGTTCGCGGTAGCGTTCGAGGAGCCGGAACGCGTTGTGGTTGGCGAAGTCCTCGAACTGGACGACGACGCCGGGGAACACCCGCTGCGTCGCGTCGATGAACTCCTCGACCAGCGCGTCGTACTCGTCGCCTTCGAGCCGCGGCAGCCGGGTGCCGAGGTAGAGCGGGTCGTGGCGCAGCACCTCGTTGTTCGTGCCGACGTCGAGCATCACCGGCAGGCAGCGCGACGGGTCGACGCCGGCGCAGGCGGTGTAGAGCGCGAGCTTGCCGATCGGGATGCCCATGCCGTTCGCCCCCAGGTCGCCCAGTCCGAGGATGCGCTCGCCGTCGGTGACGACGATCATCGCGACCTCGCGCTGCGGCCAGTTGCGCAGGACCTCGGCGACGCGTCCGCGGTCGTCGCGACTGACGAAGATGCCGCGCGGCTTGCGGTAGATGTGCCCGAACTGCTGGCAGGCGAGACCGACGGTCGGCGTGTAGATGATCGGCAGCATCTCGTCGGGGTGGCTCATCACGACGCGGTAGAACAGCGCCTCGTTGCGGTCCATCAGCGCCTCGAGCAGGATGTAGCGCTCGAGCGGCGAATCGAGACGGCGGAAGTTCTCCAGCACGCGCGAGACCTGCTCTTCCTGCGTCGACACGTGCGGCGGCAGGAGTCCGCGCAGTCCCAGCGCGTCACGCTCCTCCTGCGTGAACGCCGTGCCCTTGTTGAGCGAGGGCTCGCGCAGCAGCGCGACGCCGCGCGGGAACCACGACGGGATGTGATGGTGCGGCCGCCAGGGCCGGTTGCGCTGCATCGAGGTCCTCCTCGTCGACGGGGGCCGGGTCGGCCGGGTTCGTCGCCCGGTCCGCCCGCCGGCGGGGATTGTCGCATCGACGCGGCCCGGCCGGTACGACCGGCGCGGGCGGCGATGCCGCCGCCCTCGTGGCGCCGCCCCTACTCGGCCGAGATCTTCGCCCGCCGGACCACGCCCGCCCACTTGGCGAGGTCGCGCTCGACCAGTGCGCGCAGATCCTCGGGCGTCGAGGTCGCCGGCACGAGCCCCTGGCCGGCGAAGAAACCGGCGAGCTGGGGCGCCGCGATCAGCGCGGCCAGTTCGCCGTTCAGCCGGTCGACGACGGGCCGCGGCGTGGCCTTCGGCGCGAACAGGCCGTACCACATGTCGACCTCGACGCCGTCGACGCCGACTTCCTTCAGCGTCGGCACGTCCGGGGCGAGCGCCGAGCGTTGCGGACTGCCGATCGCGAGCGCGCGCAGCTTCCCCGCCTTGACGTGCTGGAGGCCGACGTGGACCGGCAGGAACATCGCCTGCACCTGCCCGCCCAGCAGGTCGTTGACCGCACCGGCCGTGCCCTTGTAAGGCACGTGCAGCAGCTCGACGCCGGCCACGTTGCGGAAGAGTTCCATCGACATGTGGTGCGGCGTGCCGATGCCCGGTGACGCGTAGCTGATCCTCCCCGGCGCCGCCTTCGCCGCACGGACGAATTCGCCGACCGTCGCGACGTTGAGCGACGGATGGGCGACCAGCATCAGCGCACCCCACGCGGTCAGCGACACCGGCTCGAAGTCGCGCACCGGGTCGTAGGGCACGGACTTGAACAGGCTCACGTTCATCACCAGCGTGCTCACCTGCATGAGCAGCGTGTGCCCGTCGGGACTGGCCCGGGCGACCAGCTCGGTGCCGATGTTGCCGCTCGCGCCCGGCTTGTTGTCGATGACGACCGGCTGGCCCCATTTCTCGGCCAGGCGCGCGCCCAGCGCGCGCGCGATGATGTCGATGCCGGTGCCCGGCGTGAACGGCACGACGATCGTGACCGGGCCGGTCGGCCAGGCCTGCGCGATCGCCGGCGGAGCGGCGAGGACGGCGACGGCCGCGGCGAACGACACGGCGATGCGCGGCAGGGCATGGCGAAGGCGGCGGATCGTGTTCACGAGACCTCCCGTTTCATCAGCCGGCGGGCGTTACCTTCGTAGATGGCGTGCCGTTCGTGCGGCGCGAGGTCGAGGCGGTCGACGATCTCGATGGTGGTGCGCGTGTACATCGAGCCCTTCTCCGGATCGAACGGCGCGTCGGAGGCGAACAGCACGCGGTCGGGGCCGAAGAAGCGCAGCCCGCACTTGGTCGCCTCCCACGCGCCGAAGAGCGCGGTGTCGGCGTAGAACATGCGGAAGTAGTCCACCGGGCGCTTCTCGAGCCTGTCGAGCAGCTTGCCATAATCGACGTCGGACGTGCGCTTGCCGAGCTGGTCCCAGCCCGGCCCGACGCGCCCCTCGAAGTAGGGGATCATGCCGCCCATGTGGTGGGTGATGATCTTGAGGTCCGGGTGCTTGTCGAACAGGCCCTCGAAGACGATGTGGGCCATCGCCGCCGAGGTCTCGTACGGCCAGCCGAAGGTCCACCAGATCTCGTAATGGCTCTTCCTCTCGTTCCGGTAGTCGGGGAAGTCCGCCCCGCGCGCCGGGTGCATCCAGATCGGCGCGTCCAGCTCGGCCATCAGGTCGAAGAGCGGCAGCGTCTCCGGCGCGGTCAGCGGGCTGCCCAGCACGTTGGTGAACACCTGCACGCCGACCGCGCCCAGTTCCTCGATCGCGCGGCGGGCCTCCTTCAGCAGACCGTCCGGGTCGTTCATCGGCAGCGACGCGACGAACGCGGGAAAGCGCTTCGGGTGCTTCGCGACGAGCTCGGCGAAGCCGTCGTTCATGATCTTCGCGAGCTCGCGGGTCGCGCGCGGCGGGCCGAACACCTCGATCGGCGGCGAGCCGGCGCAGATCACCTGCCGGTAATCCTCGCCGAAGCGGTCCATGATCCGGAAGCGTTCGTCCAGGTCGACGATGCAGGGGATCTCGCGCACCCGCTTGTGCATGTCCTTGCCGTCGGGCGCGAGCTTCTGCATCCGCTCCCAGGCCTTGCGCGGGAAAAAATGGTTGAATATGTCGATCTTCATCGTCTCCTCCGGGCCGGTTGCGGCGGGGTCCGCGCCGCCGGTCGATCGTATGTATACGTATTATTCTTCCGATGGCGGCCACTAGACCACGAAGGACACCCGGGGTCAACGGCCCGGCGGCCCGGAGCGGGGGCGCCGGTCGCGACCGCGCCGGCGGTACGCCCGACCCCCGGCTCGCGACGCTCTACCGGCGACCCGGGCACCTGCTGCGCCGCGCGCACCAGGTCTCGGTGGCCGCCTTCGCGGCCGAGTGCGGCGACCTGGGGCTCACGCCCGCCCAGTACGGCGCGCTCCACGCGCTGGCGGCCCTGGGCGAGGTCGACCAGGTCGGGCTCGCCCGGGCGCTCGGGCTGGACGCCGCGACCGCCGGACAGGTGCTGAAGGGATTGGAGCGACGCCGTCTGGTCGAGCGCGCCCCCGCGCGCGACGACCGCCGCCGGACGCGCGTGCGCGTGACGCCGGCCGGACGCGCGCTCGCTCGCGCCGCCGCCGCCGGTGTGCGGCGGGCGCAGGCCCGGCTGCTCGCGCCGCTCAACGCCGCCGAGCGCCGGCGGTTCCTCGCGCTGCTCGCGCGCGTCGCGTTCGCTCCGGAACGAAACTGACCGCCGCGGGCGCGAGGGTCAGTTGCGCTCCGGCTCCATCCGGATCGCGCCGCACGGGCACTCCGACGCGCAGATGCCGCAGCCCTTGCAGTAATCGAGGTTGAACCGGTAGCGGCGCCCCTCGCCCAGCTTGATCACCGCGTTGTCCGGGCACACGCCGTAGCAGTTGTCGCACTCGAAGCAGTTGCCGCAGGACAGGCACCGGCGCGCCTCGAACAGCGCGTTGCCCTCGTCGAGGCCGCCCTGGACTTCGTCGAACGTCGACGTGCGCCGCAGCGCGTCCAGCATCGGCCGCACGGTCTTGGGCGCGTCGGCGTAGTACCAGGGGTTCAGGTTCTCCGCTTTCGCGATCTCATGGCGCGCCGGGGGCCGCCACTCGCCGCCGGAGAGCCACGCGTCGATGTGGCGCGCCGCCTGCTTGCCGTGGCCGACGGCGACGGTCACCGTGCGCTCCGAGGGCACCATGTCGCCGCCGGCGAAGATCCCCGGATGGCCGGTCATCATGTTCGGCCCGACTTCGACGACGCCATCGCGGATCACCAGTCCGGGCACCCCGTCGAGCAGCGACAGGTCCACGTCCTGGCCCAGCGCCAGCACCAGCGAATCGGCCTCGAGCGTCTCGAACTCGCCGGTCGGCTGCGGGTAGCCTTTGTCGTCGAGCGCCATCTTCTCGACGGTCAGCGTCGCCTCGCCGGCGACGTTCTTGATCGTCGACAGCCACTTGATCAGCACGCCTTCCTGCAGCGCCTCCTCGACCTCGAAGTCGTGCGCCGGCATCTTCTCGCGCGTGCGCCGGTAGACGATGATCGCCTCGGTCGCACCCAGTCGCTTGGCCGTGCGCGCGACGTCGATCGCGGTGTTGCCGCCGCCGTAGACGACGACGCGCCGCCCGAGCATCGGCTTCTCTTCGCCTTCCATGCCGCGCAGCACCGATACCGCGTCGACGATCCGCGCGGCGGCGCCCGCCGGGATGTAGGCCCGCTTGCCGATATGCGCCCCGACGGCGAGGAACGCGGCGTCGAACCCACCCGCCTCGCGCTCGGCGCGCACGTCGGTCACCTTGCGGTTCAATTCGATCTCGACGCCGATGTCGAGGATGCGGCGGATCTCGGTGTCCAGCACGTCGCGCGGCAGCCGGTACTTGGGGATGCCGAAGCGCATCATGCCGCCGGCGGCCGGACCGGCCTCGACGATCTTCACCGCGTGGCCCGCGCGTCGCAGGTGGTAGGCGGCCGAGAGCCCCGACGGACCGGCGCCGACGACCAGCACCCGCTTGCCGGTCGACTCGGCCGGCGCGTCGAGCCGCCAGCCGCGCCGGATCGCGAGGTCTCCGAGGAAGCGCTCGACCGAGTTGATGCCGACCGCCGCGTCGATCGTGCCGCGGTTGCAGGCGCCCTCGCACGGGTGGTAGCAGACGCGGCCCATCACCGCCGGCATCGGGTTGTCCCGGACGAGCAGCCGCCAGGCGGCCTCGTAGTCGCCGGCCTCGGCATGGAACAACCAGCCCTGGACGTTCTCGCCCGCCGGGCAGGCGTCGTTGCACGGCGGCAGGCGGTCGACGTAGACCGGGCGCGTCGTGCGCCAGCTCCCGGTCTTGTTGGCGAGCGAGGTGCCGACGTCGAGCGTGATCGCGAACGGTTTGTCCATCACGCCCCCGTGCCTTCGAGGCCGAACTTGACGATGTTGCGCTCGGCGATCGCCTGGATGTGCGCGAGCCGCGCCTCGCCGCCGGGCTGGAACAGGTGCGCGAAACGTTTCTGCAGCCTGAGGTAGTCGGCGGTCGGCGTCCGCCGGCGGATCTTGGTCGACGACACGATCTCGCCGTTCACCGCCTCGAACAGCGGGAACAGGCCCGACTCCACCGCCGCGCGGGCGACCTTGATCGTGTCGGCCGGCGCGCTGCCCCAGCCGAGCGGACAGGGCACGTGGATGTGCACGTAGCGCGCGCCGCGGAATTCCATCGCGCGCGTCACCTTGTACTCGAGATCGCGCAGGTTGGCGACGCTCGCGGTCGCGACGTAGGGAATCTGGTGCGCGACCGCGATCAGCGGGACGTTCTTGCCGGTGCCGAACACGTTCCCCGGTTCCGGACCCATCGCCGGCGTCGTGGCGGTGCGCGCGGCCGGCGGCGTCGCGCTCGAGCGCTGGACGCCGGTGTTCATGTACGCCTCGTTGTCGTAGCAGAGATAGAGGACGTCGTCGTTGCGTTCGAACATGCCGGACAGGCACCCGAAGCCGATGTCGGTCGTGCCGCCGTCGCCCCCCTGCGCGATCACGCGCACGTCGTCGGTGCCCTTGCGCCGCATCGCCGCGGCGACACCCGAGGCGACCGCCGCCGCGTTGCCGAACAGCGAGTGGATCCACGGGATCTGCCACGACGTCTCCGGATACGGCGTCGAGAACACCTCGAGGCAGCCGGTCGCGTTGACGGCGACGATCTTCCCGCCGGTCGCGCGCATCGCGGCGTCGATCGCGTAGCGCGCACCCAGCGCCTCGCCGCAGCCCTGGCAGGCGCGGTGGCCGGAGGTGAGCGCGTTCGCGCGCTGCGCCTCCGCCTGGACCGAGCGCTCGTGCGGCGCGAGCAACCGGTTGCCGACGGTGAACGTGCCGGTCTGGTAGAACCTGACGGTCTGCATCTCCATGGCTTTCCCCTACCCGATCCGCGCCGAGACCGTGCCCAGGCGCTTCAGCAGCGCCTCGGCGGTCGGACCGCTGCGGCGCGTGCCGGCCTCGCGGTCGAGCTCGTGCGCGACGAGGTCGGTGTTGAGGTCGAGGAAGGTCACCGCCTCCAGCGCGTCGCGCCCGGCCTCCTCGAACAGGCGCTTCAGCGATGCGCGCGTGATCGCGCGCCCGCCCAGGCCGGCGACGACCGTGTAACCGTTGAGCTGGATGCCGGACAGCGCCTTGCGCACGCCGTCCGACACGATGCCGCCCAGACCGACCGCGAGGCACTTCTCCAGCACGACGACGCGCTTCGCGTGCATGAGCGCCTCGCGCAGCGCGGCGAGCGGGAACGGCCGGAACGAGGTGATCGCGACCGACCCGATCGCCACGCCCGCCTCGCGCATCTCGTCGACGACTTCCTGGATCGTGCCGTTGACCGAGCCCAGCGCGACGACGATCGTCTCCGCGCCTTCGGTACGGTACGGACGGATCAGCCCGCCCGACGCGCGCCCGAAGCGGCGCTCGAACTCGGCGGCGAGCGCGGGGATTCGCTCGAGCGCGCGCATCTGCTTGTGGTGCGCGAGATAGCGGACCTCGGTGAACGCCTCGGGTCCGACCATCGCGCCGATGGTCACCGGCTCGGCCGGGTCGAGCACCTGCCGCGGCTCGAACGGCGGCAGGAAGGCGTCGACCTCCGACTGCGAGGGAACGTCGACACGCTCGTAGGCGTGCGTCAGGATGAAGCCGTCCATGCACACCATCACCGGGCAGGAGAGTTCCTCGGCGAGCCGGAACGCCTGGATGTGCAGATCCAGCGCCTCCTGGTTGGTCTCGGCGTAGAGCTGGATCCAGCCGGCGTCGCGCATCGACATCGAGTCCGAGTGGTCGTTCCAGATGTTGATCGGCGCGCCGATCGCGCGGTTGCCGATGGTCATCACGATCGGCAGGCCCAGCCCCGACGCGTTGTAGACCGCCTCGGCCATGAACAGCAGCCCCTGCGAGGACGTCGCCGTGTAGGTGCGCACGCCCGCCGCCGACGAGCCGATCGCCACGGAGAGCGCGGCGAACTCGCTCTCCACGTTGATGAACTCGCAGTCGGCGAGTTCTCCGGCCTTGACCATCTCGCCCAGTCCCTCGACGATGTGCGTCTGCGGCGTGATCGGATAGGCGCAGATCACCTTCGGCCGGCACAGCGCGACCGACTCGGCGATCGCGTGCGAGCCTTCAGTCTGCTTGAGCATGCGATGTCTCCAGGAGCGCGCGGGTCGCCTCGTACGCGGCGCGCGCGGCGGCGATGTTCGCGTCGCGGATGCGACCGGCGAATTTCGCGGCGATCGCGGCCTCTACCGAGGCCAGGTGGACGATGCCGGTCAGCGCGGCGAACGCGCCCAGCAGCGGGACGTTGGGCACCGGGCGCCCGACGTGTTCGACCGCGATGTTGGTGGCCGCCAGCGTCACGATCCGCCCGGGTCGGATACGGCGTGCGAAGTCGGCGATGCCGAGCTGGTCGTAGCCGCGCCGGGAGTTGAGCAGCACGTACCCGTCGGCGGCGAGCCCGTTGAACAGGTCGACCTGGTGGAGCAGCGTCGAGTCCTGGATCACCAGCACGTCGGGCGCCATCACCGGCTCGCGCACGCGGATCGGCTTGTCGTCGATCCGGCAGAACGCCATCACCGGCGCGCCCATGCGCTCCGAGCCGAAGCTCGGGAACGCCTGCGCGTGGCGTCCCTCGTGGAACGCCGCGATCGACAGCATCTCCGCGCCGGTGACCACGCCCTGGCCGCCGCGTCCGTGCATGCGGACCTGGATCATGTCGCCATCCTCCTGTGTCGGTCGGGCGGGCTCGTGTACGCGACCCGCCGCAGGCGCCATCGTTGGGCGACCGGGCGCCGGCGCCCTTGACGGAGGTCAACCCGGCGGGAATCGACGCGGTCCGGGTTTGACGCCGGTCATTTCGACCGTTCCGCCCGAACCCGGGCCCCGCGTCTACGGTCGCGGGCGACCCGGCCCGGCGGCACGGCGGCGCGGTCGGCCCGCGCTCACCCCGGATGACGCGCGCGCAGCAGCGAGACGGCCTCCCGGTGCGCGGCGATCGCCGGCGCGAGCACCGCCGGATCGATCCGGATTCGCTCGCCCGACCCGGCTTCGCGTTCCGGGTCCGCGAGTACCCGGCCGGTACGGATGTTCGGCGACGGATCGCCCAGTCCGGGCGCCCCGGTGAGGGGGAACGTCCGGTACCGCGATTCGAGCGGCGACGCGAGTCCGAGCCAGCGCGCGATCCGCGCGAGCGCGGCATCGGTGTCGTCGACGAGCGACTCCGAGGCCACGAAGAGCGCACGCGATCCGGCGCGCGCGCCGGTCGCCACGATTCCGGCGAGCCGGTCGATGTAGTACGACACCGCGCCCTCGGGCGTCGTCGCGATGTTCTCCGGACTATTGGCCTGCTCGCGCGCGACCTTGACCACGCTGGGTATCGTCGTCACCGGGTCGCGCACCAGCAGCAGCAGCCGAAGCTCGGGCGTGCGGATCACGTCGTCCGACATCGTCCCCTCGTTGTGCAGGATCTTGTCGAGCAGCCAGCGGCCCTTGCGGCGCTCGCCGGTGTTCTGCTCGATCCGCGGTCCCATCGCCGACAGGTCGTAGCGCGATTCGTAGGCCCGCAGCTGCTCGGCGTAGCCGTCGATCTCCGGGTGGCTCCCGAGGATGTGCGTGAGCAGCGTCGAGTAGCTGCGCATGTGGGAGATCACGAACAGGTAGCCGGTCTGTCGTCGCATCGTCGGGAACGTTTCCAGGGACGGGGGGATATCTCGGGTCGGCCGATGGGCGCCCGGCCCCGGAGTCCGGCCGCCTCGGAGCTGTGGCCGGGCGTAAGCCCGGAGTGCAGCCGCGCCCTGGCCCACCGCCGGGTGTTCGCGATGCGCCGAATTGGAGTATAAGGCGCGGTATCCGGCGCCGGCCCGGGTCGTTGCATGTCGCCGGATGGCACCCGATCCGACCAGAGGGAGTTTATCGATGCGGCTGCGACGCAAGAAGGCCGGTGCCGACGACCATCCGTATCCGGAGCGCTCGGTCGGCCGGATGATGGAACCGCCGCTCGCGGTGTTCGTCCCCGAGCAGACGGTCGGCGAGGCGATCGATTCGATCCGCGAACTCGTCAAGCAGGCGTTCATCACCTACGCCTGGGTGCTCGAGGTCGACGGCAAGCTGGTCGGCGTGATCACGATGCGCGACCTCCTGTTCTCCGAGCGCAGCGCCAAGCTCGGCGAGGTGATGCTGCGCCAGGTGTTCGCGCTGCGCGCCGACCTGCCGATGCTCGACGCGATGAAGCTCACGCTCGACAAGCATTTCCCGGTCTACCCGGTCGTCGACGCCGAGGGCCGGCTCCTGGGCACGGTGCGCGGCCAGAAGATGTTCGAGGCGCAGGCGGTCGAGTTGACCGCGCAGGCCGGCGCGATGGTCGGTGTCACCGGCGAGGAACGGCTCGCCACCCCGTGGCTGCGCAGCCTGTGGTTCCGCCACCCCTGGCTGCAGCTCAACCTGCTGACCGCGTTCGTCGCCGCCGGCGTCGTCGGCGCCTTCGAGGGCACGCTCGAGAAGATCGTGCTGCTCGCCGTGTTCCTGCCGGTGCTCGCCGGCCAGTCGGGCAATACCGGCTGCCAGTCGCTCGCGGTCACGCTGCGCGGCATGACGCTGGGCGAACTCAAGCCGGGCGGGACGCCGGCCGCGGTGACCAAGGAAGCGATCCTCGGCCTCTGCAACGGCGCGCTGGTCGGCGTGACCGCCGGCCTGGGCATGTTCGCCTACGCCTGGATGCAGGGCAACGCGCAGGCGCTCACGCTCGCGTTCGTCACCTTTCTCGCGATGATCGTCGCCTGCGTGGTCAGCGGTGTCTCCGGCGTGCTCGTGCCCACCGCGCTGCAGCGGATGGGGGCCGACCCCGCGACCGCCTCGAGCATCTTCCTGACGACCGCGACCGACGTCGTCAGCATGGGATCGTTCCTGGGACTCGCGACGCTGATCCTGCTCTGATCCGGCGCGCAGGCGCGCGCGAAGGCCGCGCGGCGCGTCCGTTGCGGGACGCCCCCGGTCAGGACCGGTGGCCGGCCGCCTGCGCCTCGGCGAGCTTGCGGTTCATTTCGTCGCGCTGCTCGGCCATCTTCGTGACCTGCTCGCGGATCGCGGGATAGCGCCGCAGGATTTCGTCGAAGTCGCTGCGCGTGAGCTTGAGGAACTTGCAGTAGTCGAGCGCCGTGACGTCGGCGGAGCGGGTGCCGCCGCTGATGAGCGCCATCTCGCCGAAGAAGCTGCCTGCGCCGAGCCGTATGTGCTTGCCGGCGACGACCACCTCGACCTCGCCCGACGAAACGAAGAACACGGCGTCGGCCTCGTCACCGTGGCGGATGATCCGCTCGCCCGGCTGCGCCGCGTGCGGCAGCAGGTGCAGCAGCACGACTTCGCGCTGCTCCGAGGTCAGGCTCGAGAACATCGGGAAGTGCGCGACCAGCTCCTCGGGCGACATCGTCTTGTGCGCGGCGGCCTTCGCCTCGGCCGCGATACGGGCGTTCTCGAGGTCCTGCACGAGCAGCGCGAACTTCGGGGCCCGCGCGTCCTCGACGATCGTCCGGACGCCGGGTCGCGCGAGGGCCGCGGCGGTGATCGCGGTTCGGCCGGCGAACACGAGTCCGTTGAGCGTGATCGAGATGATCGATCCGGCGAGCAGCAGGGACAGGCCCTCCGGCGGCAGCAACGCGAAGCCGATGCCCAGCCCGGCGAGGATGAACGAAAACTCGCCGATCTGCGCGATCGACCCGGCCACGTACGTCGCCGTGCTCAATGGAAAGCCCATCGCCAGCACGATCGCGGTCGCGTTGAGCGCTTTCACGACCAGGATGAACGCGAGGATCGCGGCGACCATCAGCGGCTCGCGCCAGAGTATCGACGGGTCGAACAGCATGCCGACCGACACGAAGAAGAGCACGGCGAACGCGTCCTGCAGCGGCAGCGAGTTCGCCGCCGCCTTGTGCGACAGGTCCGACTCGTTCAGCACGACCCCGGCGAAGAACGCGCCGAGTGCGAAGGAGACGCCGAAGAGCTCCGCCGACCCGAAAGCGATGCCGAGCGACAACGCGAGCACCGCCAGCGTGAACAGCTCGCGCGAGCCGGTCCGTGCGACCTGCCGCAGGATCCACGGCAGCACCCGGGGACCGACCAGCAGGACGATCGCGCCGAACGCGGCGACCTTCACCAGCGTCAGCGCGAGCGACGCGACCAGTCCGTGTTCGCCGGCACCGCCGGGAACCTTGCCGCCGAGCGCCTCGGCGAGCGCGGGCAGCAGCACGAGGACCATGACCATCGTCAGGTCTTCGACGACCAGCCATCCGATCGCGATCCGGCCGTTGGGGGCCGACATCTAGTTGCGCTCCTCGACCCCCTTCAGCACCACGACGGTGCTCGCGACCGACAGGCACAAGCCGAGGATCATACCCGCGCCCAGCGTCCACCCCCAATACTTCGCGAGCACGATCCCCACACCGGTGGCAATCGCGATCTGGACGACCGCACCGACGACGACGATCCGGCGCACGGCCATCAGGTCGGCGACCGAGAAATGCAATCCGACCCCGAACATGAGCAGGATGACGCCGATGTCGGCGAGCTGCCCGGCGATCTGGCTCGTCGCGACCATGTCGGCCGCGTAACGCCCGATCAGGACACCGGCGACCAGATAGCCCACGAGCGGGGGCAAGCGCAGCCGGGTCGCGATCCAGGCGAAGATGAACGCGAGCACGAATCCCACGGCGAACGTGGCGATGATGGAAACGTCGTGCGGCATGCGCGGGCTGGGCGGAGGTCGTGGGCGGGCGTAGGTCGCTGGCGGCGCGGCACCCGGCGGCGGCGATCGTCGCCGGGCCCCCCGGGCAGCCGGATTCTGCCACGTGCGGGCTCCGGCCGGGTCCGGCGGTCGCGATCGGGCGCGGGATTCGTGTCGCCGGCTACGCGGCCCCGCGCGCCGTGGCCACGATCCGCTTCGCAGCCGCGACCACGCCCAGAACCGCGAGGCCGGCGGAGACACCGACGATCGCGTCGTAGACGAGCGAGACGACCACGGCGAGCGCCGCACCGGCGCCGGGTCCGCCGCTCACCGAGGCGGCGACCGACACCGCCGCATGGTGCAACGGCGGCACGCCATGGACGAGGATGCCGCCGCCGACCAGGAACATCGCGGCGGTTCCGGCGACCGACAGCCCCTTCATCAGCCAGGGCGCGCCGGCGAGGATCGCTGCGCCGAACGACCGCTGCAACCGCGCCCACGCGCCGTCGCCTTCGCGGCGGGCGAGCCAGAGTCCGGCGTCGTCGAGCTTGACGATACCCGCGACCAGCCCGTAGACGCCGACGGTCATCAGCACGGCGACCGCAGCCAGCACGAGGACGCGCGTCGGGAACGGCTGCATGCCGACCGTGCCCAGCGCGATCACGATGATCTCGGCGGACAGGATGAAGTCGGTCCGGATCGCGCCCTTGATCCTGTCGCGCTCGATCGCCGCGAAGTCCGCGTGCGGATCGACCAGCGCGGCCTTGAGCGCCTCGTGCTCCGCGTCGTCCTGCGTGCCGTGCAGTGCGCGGTGCGCCAGCTTCTCGACGCCCTCGTAGCAGAGGAAAGCCCCGCCGATCATGAGCAGCGGCGCGATCGCCCAGGGCGCGAACGCGCTGATCGCGAGCGCCGCCGGCACGAGGATCGCCTTGTTGACCGTCGAACCCTTCGCGACCGCCCAGACGACCGGCAACTCGCGTTCGGCGCGCACGCCGGCGACCTGCTGCGCGTTGAGCGCGAGGTCGTCGCCGAGCACGCCGGCGGTCTTCTTGCCGGCGACCTTGGTGAGCAGCGCGACGTCGTCCAGGACGCTCGCGATGTCGTCGAGCAGCGCGATCAGTCCGGTGCCGGCCATCGGAGCGTGCGGTTCGTTCGCGACGTGTGCCCGGCGGCGCTAGCGCCCGGGCGTTGCCACGAGCCCGCGATCGGCGAGCATCGGTTCGACGACCGGATCGCGACCGCGGAACGCGCGGTACGCGGCGTCGGGGGCGAGCGTGCCGCCGGCCGAATAGACGTAGCGCTCGAGTCTTCCGGCGGTCGCGCGGTCGAAGACGTCGCCCGCCTCGACGAACGCGTCCCAGCCGTCGGCCTCGAGCACCTCGGCCCACAGGTAGACGTAGTAGCCGGCCGCGTACCAGGATCCGGCGAACACATGCTCGAAATGCGGCAACCGGTGGCGCATGACGATCTCGCCCGGCATGCCGATGCGGGCGAGCTCGTTCTGCTCGAACGTCCCGATGTCGACGTCGCCGCCCTCCGCCGAGTGCAGCGCCATGTCGACCAGCGCGCTCGCGACGTACTCGACGGTTTCGAAGCCCTGGTTGAACCGGCGCGCCGCGTTCATCCGCTCGACCAGCGCCGCCGGAATCGGTTCGCCGGTGCGCGCGTGCCGCGCGTGCTTGGCGAGCACCGAGGGCTCGAACGCCCAGCGCTCGTAGAGTTGCGATGGCAGCTCGACGAAATCCTGCAGCACGTTGGTGCCGGACAGGCGCTCCCACGCGGTGTTCGAGAGCAGTCCGTGCAGTCCGTGCCCGAATTCGTGGAACAGCGTGCGCACGTCGTCGGCCGACAGGAGCGTGGGCTCGCCGGCGGGTGCCTCGACGAAGTTGTTGTTGTTGAGGATGACCGGGAGCACTTCGCCGTCGGAATTCGACTGCTCGCGCAGGTACGACATCCACGCGCCGCTGCGCTTGCCCTGCCTCAGGAAGTTGTCGGCCATGAAGAGCCCGACGACCCGCCCGCCGCGCCGCACTTCGTAGGCGCGCACGTCCGGATGCCAGACCGGGAGCCCCGCGCGCGGCACGAACGCGAGCCCGAAGAGGCGCCCCGCGCAATCGAACATCGCCTCGGACATCCGCTCGAGCGGGAAATACGGCCTGACCTCGTCCTCGTCGTAGGCGTAGCGCTCGTGCCGGACCTTCTCGGCGTAGTAGCGCCAGTCCCACGGCTCGATCGGGTGGGTCGCGCCGAGTTTGCGCGCATGGTCGGCGAGCGCGTCGCGTTCGGCGAGCGCCTTCTCGCGCGCCGGGCGCCAGACCCGCTCGAGCAGGCCCGCGACCGCGCCGGGCGTGCGCGCCATCCGGTCGCCCAGCGCGTAGTCGCCGTAGGTCCGGTGTCCGTGGAGCCGGGCGAGTTCGCGGCGCAGCGAGAGGATTTCGCGCGCGACCGGCCGGTTGTCGTGTTCGCCGCCGTGCTCGCCGCGCGAGGTCCACATCCGGAACGCGCGCTCGCGCAGGTCGCGCCGGTCCGCGTGGCTGAGGAACGGCACGACCGCGGAGCGCGACATCGTGACGAACCATGCGTCCGGCTCGCCCCGGTCGATCGCCGCCTCGCGGGCGGAGGCGCGCAGCTCGGCGGGCAGGCCGGCGAGCTGGGCCTCGTCGCGCAGCAGCAGGCCGCGCGTCTCCTCGTCGTGCCGCACGTTCTGCCGGAACGCGGTGTTGAGCGCAGCCAGCCGCTCGACGATCGCGGCCACGCGGCGGCGCGAGGTTTCGTCGAGCTTCGCGCCGGCGAGCGTGAAATCGAGGTGGAAGCGCTCGACCAGCATCCGGGACCCGGCGTCGAGCCCGAGCGCGTCACGCCGCGAGTGCAACTCGTCCAGCCGCGCGTACACGCCGGCGTCGGTCAGGATCGCCTGCCGGTGCGCGGCGAGCCTGGGCGCGATCTCGCGCTCGACCGCCTCGAGCTCGGGCGAGGTCGCCGACGAGGTCAGCGTGTGGAAGACGTGTTCGAGTCGCGCCTGCGCACGGCCGGCGCGATCGAGCGCCGCGACCGTGTTGTCGAACGTCGGCGGCGAGCGATCGCCCGCGATCGAGGCGACCGCGTCGCGGTGCGCGCGCATCGAGACGTCAAAGGCCGGCGGGAAGTGCTCCGGGCGGATGCGATCGAACGGCGGCAGGCCGTAGGGAGCGGTCCAGGGACCGAGCATCGGGTTGTCGACGGGAGCGAGCATGGCGGGTCGTGGCACGCTCGTGGCGCGCGGGTTCGGGCCGGTGGGCCCCGGGAGGGGCGTCATTGTGCCATTCGCGCACGGTTCCGTCCCGGTCGGTGGCCGGGCCCCGCGGCCAGAGGCCGCTTCCCGGGCCCACGGCGACGCCGCCGCGCCCGCCCGCCGCCCTGCGCCGCTCGCCGCCGGTCGTTCGCCGCGTAGAATCGTCCCGCGATGGATGAACGATCGGCCCTCGTCGTCACCGCGGTTCGCGCCGCCGAGACCGCCGACGCGCTGCGCCAGCCCTGGACCGACGCCGACCGCGCGTGGGCGAGCCGGGCGGCGGCGGAGGTCGTCGGCGAGTCCGCGTCCGGCGAGGCGTTCCTCGCGCGCCGCGCCCGGCTCGCGCTCGAGCGCCTGGACGATCGCGTGCCGGCGATCGGCCGGGCGGTCGCGGCGCTGGGGTGGCGGCCGTGGATCGGCGCCGCGCTCGTCGCCGGCGGGTTCGTGGCCGGCTTCGCCGCCGACCGGATCGCAGACGCCCAGCGCGTGAACATCCTCGCGCCGCCGGTGCTCGCGCTTCTCGCCTGGAATCTCGCGATCTACGCGATCCTGGTCGCGCGCCTCGTCGTCCATTACGGCGAGCCGGTCGCCTCCGGCGGCCTGCGACGGCTGGTCGCGCGGGTGGCCGGCGGCAGCGCGCGCGACGCCAAGGGAGCGGCGGCCGATGCGGTGGGCGCCCTCGCGCGCGACTGGGCGGCATTGGCCGCGCCGCTGTACGCGGCCCGGTCGGCGCGCATCCTCCATCTCGCCGCCGCCGCGCTCGCGATGGGCGTGGTCGCCGGCCTGTACCTGCGCGGCATCGCCTTCGAATACCGCGCCGGCTGGGAGAGCACGTTCCTCGAAGCGCCGGCGGTCCGCGCGATCGTCGCGGCGCTCTACGCACCGGGCGCCGCGGTCACCGGCCTCGCGGTACCGCCGGTCGAGGCGATCGCCGCGATCCGCGCGCCGGACGGCGAGATCGCGGCGGGCTGGCTCCATCGGATCGCCGCGACGCTGATCGTCGTGGTCGTCGTGCCGCGCATCCTGCTCGCGCTCGTCGCCGGCTGGGTCGAGACGCGGCGGTCGCGGACGATGCCGGTCGGGCTCGACACGCCGTACTTCCAGCGGCTGCTGCGCGGATTCCGCGGCGGGCCGGCCCGCGTACGCGTCGTTCCCTACAGCACGACGCCCACCGCGGAGGCGCGGGTCGGAATCGAGCGCATCGTCGCGCGCGTGTTCGGCGGCAGCGCCGCGCTGGCGATCGTTGCGCCGGTCGCCTACGGCAGCGACGAGCCGGTAGCCCCGCTCGTCGATCCGGGCGACACCGTCCTGGCGCTGTTCAACGCCACGGCGACGCCGGAGCCCGACGTACACGGCGAGTTCCTCGCGGCGATCCGCTCGCGGGCCGCGGCGCTCGTCGCGCTGGTCGACATCGATGCGCTCGTGCGCGTGCGCGGCGGCGACACGGCGGCGGTCGAATCGCGGATCGAGGCGTGGCGCGCGGTCGCGCGCGACGCGGGCGTCGCGCTGGTCGCGGCGGGCCTCGCCGATCCCGACCTCGCCGACGTCGAGGAAGCGCTCGACGACGCGCTGGGTGGGGCGGGCGCATGACCGGGCGGGAGGACGACGATTGAGCGGGAACATCGCGCTCTCGCTCGTCTCGCACACCAACGCCGGCAAGACGACGCTGGCGCGCACGCTCCTGGGCCGCGATGTCGGCGAGGTGCGCGACGCACCGCACGTCACGCATGAAGCGACCGCGTATCCGCTGATCGGCACGCCCGAGGGCGACTCGCTCGTGCTCTGGGACACGCCCGGCTTCGGCGACAGCGCGCGGCTCGCGCGCCGGCTCTCGCAGCAGGGCAATCCGATCGGCTGGTTCCTGTCCGAAGTCTGGGACCGGTTCCGCGACCGCGCGTTCTGGCATTCGCAGCAGGCGGTGCGCAATGTCCGCGACCGGGCGGACGTCGTCCTCTATCTCGTCAACGCGTCGGAAGCGCCGGCGGACGCGGGCTGGCTCGCGCCCGAGATGGACGTGCTCGCCTGGATCGGCAAGCCGATCGTCGTGCTGCTCAACCAGACCGGACCGCCGGGCCCGCGCGACGAAGAGGCCGCCGACGCGGAACGCTGGCGACGCGCGCTCGCGGGCAGGCAGGGCGTGCGGACGGTGCTCGCGCTCGACGCGTTCGCGCGCTGCTGGGTACAGGAAATCGTGCTGTTGCGCGCGATCGAGGCCGCGTTGCCGGCGGCCGGGCGCGAGACCTGCGCGCGGCTCACCCGCGCCTGGCAGGCGAAACGCCTGTCCGAGTTCGACTCCTCGATGGCGGTGCTCTCAGGACCGATCGCCGGCGCCGCGCTCGATCGCATAGCCGTGACCGAGTCCGGCGTGAAGAGCGCGTTGCGCCAGCTCGGGCGCGCGATCGGCGTCACCGGCACGTCCGAGGACGACCCGAGGTCGGCTGCCGCGCGCGCGCTCGAGACCCGGCTCGCGACCGATCTCGCCGCCGCCGCCGACCGCGTGATCGCGATCCACGGCCTCGAAGGCCATGCGCGCGAGGTCCTGGCCGGGCGCATCGCCCGGGCGACCGCGCTGGTGGCGCCGGTGAACGAAGGCAAGGCGGCGCTCGTCGGCGGCGCGGTGTCCGGCGCGGTCAGCGGACTCGCCGCCGATCTCGCGGCCGGCGGACTCACGTTCGGCGCCGGCATGCTGGCCGGTGCGGTGCTCGGAGCGCTGGGTGGCGCGGGACTCGCGCGCGGCGTCAACCTCGCGCGCGGCCAGGACGGCACGTACTTGCGCTGGGACGCGCGCTTCCTCGACGGGCTCGTCGCGGCGGCGTTGCTCCGCTATCTCGCCGTCGCGCACTTCGGACGAGGTCGTGGCGAGTGGGCCGAGTCCGAGGTTCCGCCGTTCTGGCACGAACGCGTCGCGACAGCCGTCGACGGCCGCGCCGCGGCGTTGTCCGACCTGTGGGGCCTACGCGAGGCCATCGATCGCGATGCGCTCGCGGAGCGCCTGGCCGATGTCCTCGGCGGCGCCGCGATGGAAATCCTCGAGGGCCTCTACCCCGGTGCGCTCGGTGGCGACGCGGCGTAGGTGAAATTGGGGTCAGACTCGAATTACCGGCAAATTGGGGTCAGACTCGAATTTCC
>JADZDA010000010.1 GCA_020851255.1 Burkholderiales bacterium
GCCGAGGAGCGGCGCAAGGTGATCGAGGCGATGGAGATGGTCAGCCTGCCGGCGCGGCTCGCCGATCGCTTCCCTGACGAGCTCTCCGGCGGCCAGCGCCAGCGCGTCGCGATCGCGCGCGTGATGCTCAAGGACGCGCCGATCCTCCTGCTCGACGAGGCGACCTCGGCGCTCGACTCCGAGGTCGAGGCCGCGATCCAGCAGAGCCTCTATCGTCTGATGGAGGGCAAGACCGTCGTCGCGATCGCGCACCGGCTCTCGACGATCGCCGCGATGGACCGGCTGATCGTGCTCGACCGCGGCCGCGTCGTCGAGGAAGGGACGCACGCGAGCCTGCTCGCGAAGGACGGACTCTACGCGCGGCTGTGGGAACACCAGAGCGGCGGATTCCTCGCCGAGGACCTGGACGAGTCCGAGGCCGTCGTCGCGACCGGCCCGCCGGCGGCGGACGCGGAGGACGTGGATGCGGACCCGGCGCCCGTACCGCTCGAGCCGGTGACGCTCGCGCACGACCGGCCGACCGGTTCGGCCTGACCGGCTGCGGCCGTCGGAGCGGGCCTGGGCGTCGGATCAGCCGCCGGTAGCGCCCGGCGTTCGCTGCGGCGACGCGCCCTGGCTGCGTGCGACCAGCCGCGCCGCGGCCAGGTCCTCGAGCGCGGTGCCGACCGATTTGAACAGCGTGATCTCGTCGCGCGTGCGCCGGCCCGGATGCGCGCCGGCGCACAGCTCGGCCAGCTCGGCGCGCACGCGCTCGCGCCCGAACGCGCCGGCGGCGATCGGCATGACCAGGTCGCCGGCCTCCTTGAGCGCACCGGCGCGCGTGTCGACGAACACTTCGGCGCGCGCGAGCAGTTCATCGTCGCTCTCGCGCATGTCCGGCGTGAACGCGCCGACCAGATCCACATGCGTCCCCGCGCGCACCTGCACGCCGCGCACCAGCGGCTCGCGCGAAGTCGTCGCGCAGGTCACGATGTCGGCCTCGCGCAGGCCGGCGTCGATCGTCGCGACGGCCGCGGCCGGCAGGCCCCGCGCGACCAGCGCCGCCGCCGTGCGCGCCGCGCGATCGGCGCGACGCCCCCAGACCAGCACCCGCTCGATCGGTCGTACCGCGCAATGCGCCGCCGCCATGAACGGCGCGAGCGCCCCGGTGCCGACGACGAGGAGCGTGCGCGAGTCCGGTCGCGACAGGCAGGTCGACGCGAGCGCGGAGGCCGCCCCGGTCCGGCGCAGCGTCATCGCCTCGCCGTCGATCAGCGCCACCGGATGGCCGGTTGCGCCGTCCATCAGCACGTAGAGCGCCGCGACGCTCGACAGGCCGCGCTCGCGGTTGCCCGGGAACACGGTGACGATCTTCACGCCCAGGCCGCCCCGGCCGTCCCACGCCGGCATCAGCAGCAACCGGTCGCCCGCGCCGGTCACTTCGTGGCTCGAGCGCACGGGAGCGGTCACGCCGGCGACGAACGCCTCGCGCAGCGCGTCGACCAGCGGGCGCCATTCGAGAGCCGCGTGGACGAGATCGGCGCCGATCGCCGGCAGCGAGTCGCTCATGTCGATCCGGGTCGTCTATGATCGGGCTCCGATGGGCGCCCTCGTGTCAGCGTACCGGTGAATCGCCGCGTCGTCATCATCGGCGGCGGCGTCATCGGCAGCGCGATCGCGTCGTACACGCTCGCCGATCCGGCGTTCCGGGGCAGCGTCACCGTCGTCGAGCGCGACCCGACCTACGCGCGCGCCTCCTCCGCGCTGTCGGCGAGCTCGATCCGCCAGCAGTTCTCGACGTCGATCAACATCGCGATCGGTCGCTACGGCATCGAGTTCCTGCGCGAGGCCGGCGCGAAGCTCGCCGTCGGCGGCGACAGGCCGGATGTGGGACTGGTCGAGCCCGGCTACCTGTTCCTCGCGTCCGCCGCCGGCGTCGCCACGCTCGAGCGCAACCACGCGCTGCAGCGCTCGCTCGGCGTCGATGTCGTCCTGCTCGTCCCCGCCGCGCTGCGGGCGCGCTTTCCCTGGCTCTCGACCGACGCGATCACGCTCGGCTCGCTGGGACTGACCGGCGAGGGCTGGTTCGACGGCTGGAGCCTGCTGCAGGCGTTCCGCCGCCACGCCCGGGCGCGCGGAGCGTCTTACGTGACCGCCGAGGCGCGCGGATTCGAGACCGCCGCCGGTCGCATCGCCGCCGTGCGACTGGCCGACGGATCCACGATCGCGGGCGACCTGTTCGTCGACGCCGCCGGCCCCTGGGCCGCCGAGGTCGCGAGCTGGGCCGGCATCGACCTGCCGGTGCGCGCGCGCCGGCGCTGCGTGTTCTCGTTCTCCTGCCCGACGCCGATCGAACGCTCGCCGCTGGTCATCGACCCGTCCGGCGCGTGGTTCCGGCCGGAAGGCCGCGGGCGATTCATCGCCGGCGTCGCGCCGGCCGAAGCCGACGACCCCGACGAGCCGCCGCTCACCGTCGATCACGCGCTGTTCGACGATGTCCTCTGGCCGGCGCTCGCCCGGCGTGTGCCGGCGTTCGAGGCGGTTCGCCTTCTGAGCGCCTGGGCCGGCTACTACGAGTACAACACCGTCGACCAGAACGGCATCGTCGGCCCGCATCCGGGTTGGCGGAACCTCTACTTCGCCGCCGGCTTCTCCGGCCACGGCATCCAGCAATCGCCTGCGGTCGGCCGCGGGATCGCCGAGTGCATCGTCCACGGAGGCTACCGGACGCTCGACCTCTCGCCGCTGCGCTTCGAGCGCTACGCCGAGCGCCGCCCGCTCGTCGAGCTGAACGTCGTCTGACGCGCCGCCTGCGCGTCGCCCGCGGATTCAGGTCGCCGGACGGCGCTGTTCCAGCGTCGACAACGCTTCGCGCAGCACTTCGCGGACGCGGTCGGCGGTCCGCGTGTCGATCATCGACGGGTCGAGGTAGAAGTCGACGCCGGTCGTGTGCTCGCTGAAGATCTGCTGCGCCGCGCCCTTGGCGTCGAGCATCCCTTCGACGACCCAGGGCACCACCTCGCGACTGATGCCCTTCATCGTGATCGGCGCGAGCGGCCTCGCGACCAGGATGTCGCGCACCAGCGCGTAGGCTTCGTAGCTCAGGACGACACGGCCCGCCTCGGCGATCGACTGCAGTCGCGCGGCGAGGTTCGCCTCGGCGCCGATGATCGTGTAGTCCATCCGGTCGGCGCTGCCGAAGTTGCCGACGTTGCAGTAGCCGGTGTTCACGCCCATCCGCACGCGGAACGGCTGCTCGATACCTTCGCGTCGCCACTTGACCGCCAGTTCGGCGACCCGATGTTGCATTTCGAGCGCCATCCGCAAGCAGGCCTTCGCGTCCTCGGCCTCGCCCTTCGTTTCCGGGTCACCGAAGAAGATCAGCATCGCGTCGCCGACGAACTTGTCGATCGTGCCGCCGTACTTGAGCGCGATCGCCGACATCTCGGTGAAGTACTCGTTGAGCAGCGCGGTGATCTGCTCGGGCTGCAGCCGCTCGGCCGACGCGGTGAAGTCCTTGATGTCGGAGAAGAAGATCGTGAGCTTCTTGCGCTCGGTCTGGATGACGACGTCGCGCTGGCCGGAGAAGATGCTCTTGTAGACCTGTGGCGAGAGGTAGCGCGAGATCTTCATCGACAGCGTCGCCAGGAATTCGTTGGCGGTCTCGAGCTCGCCGTTGATCGCGCGGATCCGGCCGGCGTCCCGCCGCTGCAGCAGGAAGAAAGCGAGACCGGTCGTCGCGACCAGCGCGAAATAGACCAACAGGTACTTGAACGAGAACAGGTTCTCGGCGAACGGCTGCGTGATCGTCACCTCCTGGATGCCGCGGATGTCACCGACCTTCCAGTCCGTCTTGGTGCTCTCCGCGTGCCGGTTGTGACATTCGACGCAGGGCGCGGCCATGACGACCGGCGCCACCAGGCGGACGCGGTCGCTGAACAGCGACTCCTTCACGTCGACGATCACGTCCTTGCGGCCGGCGCGCAACTCCGCCAGCGCGCGTTTCTCGAAGTCGTCCATCGTGTGCGGCGCGCGGTTCCTGAACGTGTAGTCGGACACGAACCGGTAGGCGATGTTCTGCTGCTTCTCGCTGATGACCTTGCCCAGCTCGAGCGACAACGTCGCCGGGATCGGGATCGCGCCGGGGATGGACTCGTACAGGTGGCTCACCTGCGTCGCCCCGGGCGACGCGAGCACGCGGCCGACGACATTCGTGCCGTAGAAGCTGCGCATGCTCGAGATCACCGAGTTGAGGTCCGACGCCTGCCGGCGCAGCGCCGCTTCGGTCAGGTCGCGGATATCGAGCCAGACCGCGACCGGGAGGCCTACCACCAGCAGCAGGACGGCGGCCGGGACGAACGCGCGTGCGTGCCGGTCTAGCGGGCGGGCCCTGGACATGGAGACATCTCCGCGAGTCGGTTGCCGAAGCGCGGAGCGTAACAGCGGAATCGGGCGCGAAGTGCGATGAATCCGCAGGACGCAGGCCGTGGCGCGGCGAACACCGGCCGTCCGGACGAAACATCGCCCATTCGGACGGCAGGGGTATTACTGCGCTTCGATCCTCGCGTTCTCGATCACGACCTTCCAGCGCTGGATGTCGTTGGCGAACACCTTGCCGAACTCGGCGGGCGGCATCGCCTGGACGACGGATCCGGTCTCCAGGAGCCTGGCTGCGATCTCGGGCTTCGCGAGCGTGGTCCTGAACTCGGCGTAGACGCGATCGACCACCGGCGTAGGCGTCTTCGCCGGCGCGAAGATCGCGAGCCAGTAGACGATCGAAAAGTCCTTCAGTCCGCTCTCGCTCACCGTCGGCACCGAGGGCATCGCCGGCGAACGCTCCGGGCTCGTCACCGCGAGTGCGCGCAGTTTCCCCGACTCCGCGAGCGCCTTGCTGCCGCTCACCGTGTCGAACAGGACCTGGATCTCGTTGGCCACGAGCGCGGCGATCGACGGGCCGCCGCCCTTGAAAGGCACGTGAACCATGTCGATGCCGGCCGCGGCCTTGAACATCTCGCCGATCAGGTGGCCCGACGAGCCCTGCCCCGCCGACCCGAAGTTGAGCTTGCCCGGGTTCGCCTTCGCGTAGGCGATCAGTTCGCCCACGTTCGCGACCGGCAGCGTCGGATGCACGACCAGCAGGTACGGCCCGGTCACCGCGAGGGTGACCGGCGCGAGGTCCCGGCGCGCGTCGTAGGACAGGCTCTTCTTGAAGCTGGGCTCGGTGGAAATGACCGAGGTGTGCAGGAGCAGCGTGTAGCCGTCGGCCGGTGCGCGCACGACGAATTCGGTGCCGATCGAGCCGGCCGCGCCGGCCTTGTTGTCGACGACCATCGGCTGGCCGATGCGCGAGCCGATGTCCGCGGCGAGCAGCCGCGCCACCGGGTCGGTCGAGCCGCCGGGAGGATAGGGCACGACCAGCTTGATCGGCCGGTCCGGGTAGGCGCCTGCGGTTTGGGCGGCCGGCGACCCGGCGAACGACACCGCCGCCAGCGCAACGACCCCCGCGACCAGCGACCAGTGGCGCCCGGTACGCGCGCCCTCGAAACGATTCACCATGTCGGTCTCCGATTCCTCGCCGCGCGGCCCCCATGGGCCAGGCGACGGCCGTTCATTCCGCCTTCGCGCCGGACAGCTCGATCACGCGCTTCCACTTGACCTGCTCCGCCTTGACCTGCGCGGCGATTTCCTCCGGGGTGCTCGGCGTGGCGACGACGCCGAGCGCGAGCAGCCGCTCGCGGATCGCCGGCATCGCGAGCACCGCGTTCACCTCGCGGTTTATCCGGTCGACGACCTCCCTGGGCGTGCCGCCGCGGACCGAAAGGTAGTTCATCGGCGAGGCGTCGAATCCCGCCAGCGTGTCCGCGAGCGTCGGGACGTCCGGAAGGTTCGGCGATCGATCGAGCGTCGTGACCGCGAGCGCCCGCAACGAGCCGGCCTTGATGCTCGGCAGCAGCGCCGCCATGCTGTCGATGGTCATCTGCACGTTGCCGGCGACGAGGTCCTGCAATGCGTTGCCGGTCCCCTTGTACGGCACATGGACGATGTCGATGCCGGCGACCGTCCTGAAGTATTCGCTCGCGAGGTGGCTGCCCGAGCCGATGCCCGCGCTGGCGAAGTTGACCTTCCTCGGATTCGCCTTCGCGTAGTCGATCAGTTCGCGCACCGTCCTCGCCGGCACGCCCGGATGGACGGCGAGCACGCTGGTGAACGTGCCCAGCCGCGCGACCGGAAGCAGGTCCTTCTGCGGATCGTAGGGCAGCTTCGCCATCAGATACGGGTTGATGATCTGCGGCCCCGGCGAGGTGTGCAGCCACGTGTGTCCGTCGGGCGCCGACTTCGCGACGAAGTCCGCGCCGATGGTCGCACCGCCACCCGGCTTGTTGTCGACGAACACCGTCTGCCCGAGCCGCTGGGCGAGCGGCTCGGCGATGATCCGCGCCATCACGTCGGATCCGCCGCCGGCGGCGAACGGGATGACGAACTGGATCTGCCGGTGCGGAAACGGCTGGGCGGCGGCGGGCGCGGCCGTTGTGACCGCGAGGTGCCCTGCGATGCCGGCGGCGAGAACCCGCGCCGCCAGGGTTTGTGCGCGTCGCGCGTTCATTGGTCGATCAGCTTCACGTTGGCGTCGCGCGCGACCTTCTTCCATTGCTCGAGGTCGCCGACGATGTAGTCGCGGAAATCGTTGCCGGCGAGGTACGAGATCTGGTAGCCGAGCTGATCGAGCCGGGTGGTCACCTTCGGGTCCTTCAGGATGTCGGCGACCTCGGTGCGCAATCGCGCGAGTACAGGCTCGGGCGTACCGGCCGGCGCGAGGATTCCGTACCAGACCACGACGACCACGCCGGCGAGGCCCGATTCCTCCAGCGTCGGCACGTCGGGGAACAGCGGATGGCGGACCTTGCCGGCGGTCGCGATCGCGCGGAACGCGCCGCCGTCGGTGTGCGGCTTGACCGTCGGCGGCGTGATGAACGCGATGTCGATCGTGTCGCCGCGCAGGGCCGTGATCACCGCCGAGATGCCTGCGAACGGCACGTGGAGCATCTCGATGCCCGCGGTCTTCTCCATCAGGACGGTCCCCATGTGCGGGGCGCCGCCGATGCCGGACGTGCCGTACCGGACCTTGCCGGGATTGGCCTTGGCGTAGGCGATGAGTTCGGGCACCGACTTCACCGGCAGCCGCGGGCTCACCGCGAGCACGAACGGCAGCAGGACGATGCGCGAGATGAACGCGAAGTCGTCGGGCACCCGGTAGGGCATGTTCGACTTGACCGCCGGGAGGATCGTGATGCCGTCGGACGCCGCCCACACGAGGTTGTAGCCGTCGGGCTTGCTCTTGGCGACGAAGTCGATGCCGATCTGCGAGCCGGCGCCCGCCTTGTTCTCGACGATCACCGATTGCCCCAGCCGTGGCGTGAGGTGCTCGGCGGTGAGGCGGCCGAGCAGATCGTTGCCCGCGCCCGGCAGGAAAGGCACGACGATCCTGACCGGGCCCGCCTTCGGGAATTCCTGCCCGGGCGCGGTCGGAGCGAACGCCGCGAAGGCCAGGGCCGCCATTGCCAGTGCGATACGCATGTTCGTTCTCCTCGCGTTTGGTCGTCGAAAACCGCGGTGCCGCGCCGGCCCTCAGCCGGCGCCCGGCGCCGTCAGTCGATCCAGCTCGGCGATCTCGTCGTCGGCGAGCCGGACCGCGCCCGCCGCGACGTTCGATTCGATCTGCTCGGCCGAGGTCGCGCCGGCGATGACGCTCCCGACCCACGGGCGCGCCAGCACCCAGCCCACCGCCACGTCGACGAGCTTGCGTCCCCGGCTGTCGGCGAACCCCTGCAGCGCGTCGACGATCCGCCAGTTGCGCTCGGTGAGGAACCGGTCCGCCGAGCGCTTGGTCTCGGTCAGTCGTGCGCCCGCGGGCAGCGGCTCGCCGTGCCGGTACTTGCCGGTGAGCAATCCGCCGGCGAGCGGGAAGAACGGCAGCAGCCCCAGTCCGAACTTCCGCATCGCCGGGACGACCTCGGACTCGACGTCGCGGACGAGCAGGCTGTACTCGTTCTGCACCGACACGAACGGCGCGAGGCCTTCCGAGCGCGAGATCCACGCCGCGTCGGCGACCTGCCATCCGGCGAAGTTGGAGCAGCCGACGTAGCGCACCTTGCCCTGCCGCACGAGATCGTCGAGCGCGCGCAGCGTCTCCTCGAGCGGCGTCTCCGGATCCGGCGTGTGGAACTGGTAGAGGTCGATCCAGTCGGTCTTGAGGCGTCTCAGGCTGTCCTCGACGGCGCGCATCAGGTAGCGCCGCGATCCGCCGCGCAACACCCCGATGTCGTCCATCGGCCAGCCGAACTTGGTCGCGAGCACGATGTCGCGGCGCTTCGTGCCCAGGACCTCGCCCAGCTGGGTCTCCGATCCGCCGCGGTTGCCGTACCCGTCGGCGGTGTCGAACAGCGTGATGCCCAGGTCGAGCGCGCGGTGCACGACCCGACGCGTCGCCTCGAGGTCGAGGCGCTGCCCGAAGTTGTTGCAGCCCAGTCCGATCTCCGAGACCTTGAGCCCGCTCGTTCCCAGCCGCCGCACCTTCATCGTCGCTCCCTGCCGGCTCAGCCGCCGGCGACCAGCCGCTGCACGTCGACCGGCGCGCCGCTGCGGCTCGATTCGATCGCCGCGAACACGAGCGCGCTCGCCTGGACGTTCTCTTCGACCCGCGTCTCCATCGGCGGGCCGCCGTCGCGCCAGCGCGCGAACTGCTCGATCAGCCAGTGGTTGATCCACTTGGGCTGCGCGAGCGGCGCGATCTTCTGTCCCTGTCCCTCGCGGTGCTGCTGGCGCCAGAAATCCTGCCGCACGAACACCTCGACGTCGCGGTGCGCGAGGATCGCACTGCCGCGCTCGCCGTCGACCCGGATGTACTCCTTGTAGAACGTGTTGAGCCCGACCGGGTGCGAGACCGAACCCTCGTAGACGGCGCGCACGCCGTTGTCGAAGTGCAGGGTGACGATCCCGTCGGTGTCGCCGCGGTACTCGGCCCAGTCGGGCCTCCAGGTCGTCGCGTAGAGCGTCCTGCACCGCGAACCGGCCAGGTCGGCGACGATGTCGAGGTGATGGATCGAGCCCTCGATCAGGAGCGGATCGGCCATCTCGTGACGGAAGCGCGAGCTCCAGGCCATGTGCTGGCGCATGTCGCCGTGGAAACGCATGCCGATCGCGTTGATCCGCCCGAGGACGCCGGAGCGGACGACCCGGCGCAGCGTCGTCTTGTCCTGGTCGAACCGGTGGCTCATCGTCACCGCCATCCTGCGCCCGGCGGCGGCGACCTTGCGCGCGATCCGGTTCGTCGCCTCCATCGTATCGGCGATCGGCTTCTCGCAGAGGATGTCCAGCCCGTGCGCGATCGCGAGGTCGACGATCGCCTCGTGATGGACCGGCTGCACGGCGATCGTGCAGAAGTCCGCCGGCGTGCGCGCGAACGCCTCCTTCGCGTCGGTGTAGCAGCGCTCGGCGGGGAGCCCGAGCGCTGCGCGCCCCCGCTCGAGCGCCGCGGGGTCGATGTCGACGATCGCGGCGACCTCGATCGTGCCGTCGTCGACGTTCGATTTCAGGAACTCGCCGCACCAGCGGCGCCCGAAGACGCCGATACCCACGTGGATGACGCGCTGCGGTCGCGACATGGGACGTCGATGCGGCGTACGGTCGGTGCGGCGCGCGGACGGCGTCAGAGTACCGGCACGGTGCGCCGGAACGCGTCGCGCGCGCCGAGGCGATCGGCCCAGGCGCGCAGACCCGGCCAGCGGGGGAAGCCGACCAGCTCGTCCAGGCGCAGCGGCATGTAGCCCATCGCGCAGACGACCGCGATCTGCCCCAGGTCGATCGCGTCACCGAACGTGTCGACGCGGGCCTCGAGCGCGTCCAGTCCGGCCGACACCTTCGCGAGCTGCCAGGCCGCCCACTCGTCGGAACGCTTCGCCGGTTCCCGCGCCCGCTCGTGGCGCACGAGGATCGCCGCGTCCATCAATCCGTCGGCGAGCGCCATGCGCGTGAGGATTTCCCAGCGCCTCGCGCCGTTCGCCGGCAGCAACCGGTGTCCGCCGTGCTCGGCGTCGAGATATTCGCAGATGACCGGGGAATCGTAGATCACGGCGCCGGCCCCGGTGATCAGCGCCGGGATCTTGCCCAGCGGATTCGATCCCACGATCCGGTCCCGCTCGGCGCGGGTGTCGATTCGCGTGGTCCGGATGCGATCGGCGATGCCGAGCTCGTGCGCGACCACCATCACCTTGCGGACGTACGGCGACAGCGGGCTGTACAGCAATTCCATCGCGACGACGTTCCCGCGGGGTGACGAACGACGAACGCTAACACCGCGGGGGGGCGCGCGGCTAGCAGGTCCGCGAGAAGCATCTTTGCGTTCCGCGAAACCCACGCCGCCGGCCGCGCCGCCCGGCGGTTGCTGCGCCGCAGCGTCTTGCGCGTCGCGCAAAGCAGCTGCTCGGCCGCGGGCGGTACCCGACGCGCGCGGCTCGGCGTATAACGCCTGCTCGGGAACGACGTGGCGGACAGCGAAAGGAAGACCGTGGCGACCGGCCGATACACGAGCGACCTGACCGAGGGCGACGAGCTGGGCCCGGTCGAGTACACGATGAGCCGCTTCATCGCGCGCGAGTACGGGCACGCGAACGAGCTGCACCATCCCTGCTTCCAGGGACTCGACGACGCGATCGCGCCGCCGACGCTCGTCCATATCGACAAGCTGCGGCTCTACAAGGTCGCCTGCCCGGCCGGCGCCGGACCGAGCGCGCGGATCCACTACGAGTTCGACGCGACCATCCACGAGCCGATCCGGGTCGGCACCCGGATCCGCACGCGCGGGCGTGTCACGCAGCGCTACACCAGGAACGGCCGCGACTACGTGATCACCGACATGCAGATGCGCGCGGCCGACGACGACCGGCTGCTGATCTCCTACCGCGACACCGTGATCCTCTCGTTCAAGGCCCAGGCGTCCGGAGCGTCGCGATGAACGCCCGGACCTCGCGCGCGATGCTCGCGCCCGGCCACGAATTGCGCGCGCCGCCCCGGCCGATGACGCGCGAGCGCATGCGCTGGTACGTCGACATCCAGGACAC
Source organism: Burkholderiales bacterium (assembly GCA_020851255.1). Taxonomy (GTDB): domain Bacteria; phylum Pseudomonadota; class Gammaproteobacteria; order Burkholderiales; family Casimicrobiaceae; genus VBCG01. The sequence continues at coordinate 11,097 of JADZDA010000010.1, forward strand.
CGTCCAGGCCGACACCGGTCGGATCGTCACGCAGCCGCCGACGATCCACGACGACGACGACTACGCGAGGAAGAACGGGCTACCCGGCATCATCGCCGACGGCATGATCTCGACCAACTGGATCCTGGGACTGCTCGTCGACGCCTTCGGCCCGGAGGCCGCCGGCCGGGGCCGGCTGCGGACCAAGTACATCGCGCCGGTGTACGAAGACCAGGTGATCATCGCCTGCGCGCGCGTCCGGAACGCGGTTCGCGACGCGGCCGGGGTGTCGGTCTACGAACTCGACGTCTGGTGCGAGGACGACGCCGGCAAGAAGGTGACCGTCGGCGAGGCGGTCGTCCACTCGACGTCGCGCTGACCCCCGCGACGCCGTCCGAACGCTCCGGGCAATCCGGCTCCCCGCCCGCCATGTGGAAGGTGCTCGACGGCATCCGGGTCCTCGACCTGTCGCGCGTGTTCGCCGGTCCGGCGGCCACGCAGATCCTGGGCGACCTCGGCGCCGACGTGATCAAGGTCGAGGAGCCCGGACGCGGCGACGAAGCGCGCCATTTCGGCATCACCCCGGCCACCCAGGGCCGCCACCGGGACGCGAGTCCGTCGTTCCTCGCGCTCAACCGCAACAAGCGCAGCATCGCGATCGACCTCTCGTCGAACGCCGGCCGGCGCGCGGTGCTCCGGATGGCGGCGGGCTGCGATGCGCTGATCCACAACTTCCGGCCCGGTGCGATGGCGAAGTTCGGGCTCTCGTACGACGCCGTGCGCGCCGTGCGGCCCGACGCGATCTACTGCGAGTTCTACTCGTACGGCGAGACCGGCCCGCTCGCGCACATCGGCGCCAACGACCTCGCGCTCCAGGCGCACAGCGGAATGATGAGCATCACCGGCGAGGCCGATCGACCGCCGGTGCGCTGCGGCACGTCGGTCGTCGACCTGCACGCGAGCCTCGCGCTCGTCTCCGCGATCCTCGCCGCGCTCTTCCACCGCCAGCGCACCGGCGAGGGCCAGCGCGTCGAGACCTCGCTGCTGCGGAGCTCGGCGCATCTGATGAACTATTTCTACGGGGAGTACTGGGCGACCGGCGTCGTGCGCGGACGGATGGGCACCGCCAACCATCTGTCGGTGCCCAACCAGGTGTTCCCGGCGGCCGACGGCAGCGTCGTGATCATCGCCCCGTCAGACGTCATGTGGGAGCGCATGGCGCGAGCGCTCGACCCGGCGCTCGATCGGCCGCAATGGCGCACGACGGTCGACCGGCAGCGCCACCGCGCCGATGTGATCGAGGCGATCAGCGCCGTGACGCGGACGATGACCTGCGACGCGCTGGTCGAGCGCCTGGGCCGGGAACGGGTCAACGTCGCGAAGGTCAACGACATCGGCGCGGCGGCCGACGACGCGCAGCTCGCCGCGATCGGCGGGGTGATCGAGATGGCGGCCGCCGGCGGCCGCCTCAAGGCGGTGGCGTCGCCGTTCGCGCTCGACGGCGCGCCCCGCGCGCCCGACCGGCCCCCGCCGGCGCTCGCCGCGGACCAGGGTCCGATCCTCGCCGACCTGGGGTTCTCGCCCGCCGAGATCGCCGCGCTCGACGCCGAAGGGGCGTTCGGGTCGCCGCCGGCGCGCGCCGCCGACTGAACGAGCCCGCCCCGGTGCTCCGCTGCGCGATCCTCGACGACTACCAGCGCGCGGCGCTCGAATGCGCCGACTGGTCGCCGCTCGCCGGCCGGGTATCGCTCGACGTCTTCGACCGACCCTTCCGGGACAAGGGCGAGGCCGTGACCGCACTCGCTCCGTACGATATCGTCGTGGCCATGCGCGAGCGTACGCCGTTCCCGGCGCCGGTCATCGCGGCGCTGCCGCGCCTGCGTCTGGTCGTCACCACCGGCGCGCGCAACGCCGCGATCGACATCGACGCCGCCGCGCGCCGCGGCATCACCGTGTGCGGCACCGGCAGCCACCCGGGCACGGCGGCCGAGCACACCTGGGCCCTGATCCTCGCGCTCGTCCGGCGCCTCGACGTGGAGCTGCCGGCGTTTCGTGGCGGCGGCTGGCAATCGACGGTCGGCCGCAGCCTCGCGGGCTCGACGCTGGGCGTCGTCGGCCTGGGCCGGATCGGAACGCAGATGGCCGCGGTCGGACGCGCGTTCGCGATGCGCGTCGTCGGCCTGAGCCGCAGCCTGACCGGCGAGCGGGCGACGGCGCTGGGCATCGAGCGCGCGGCGTCGCTCGACGAACTCGTCGCGGCCGGCGACATCGTCACGCTGCACGTGCCGCTGACGCGCGAGACCCGGGGCATGATCGGTGCGCGCGAAATCGCGCGTTTCAAGGCCGGCGCCGTCCTCGTGAACACCTCGCGCGGGCCGATCGTCGACGAGAGCGCGCTGGTCGCCGCGCTCCGGTCGGGCGCGCTCGCCGGCGCCGCGCTCGACGTCTACGACCGCGAGCCGCTGCCGGCCGACCATCCGTTGAGGACGCTGCGCAACGTCGTCGCGACGCCGCACCTGGGTTTCGTGACCCGCGAGAACTACCGCGTGTGGTACCGGGACGCGGTCGAGGACATCCTCGCGTGGCTCGCCGGTGCACCGATTCGCGCGCTCGTTCCCGACCCGACATGAATCGCATCGACCTGGACGGACGCGTCGCCGTCGTCACCGGCGGCGCCGGCGGCATCGGGCTCGCCACGGCCGAGCGGATGATCGCCTCGGGCGCGACGGTCGTGCTGTGGGACCAGGGCCGGGCAGCCCTAGACCACGCGCTGCGCGGGAACCCGGCGCTCACCGGCCACGAGGTCGATGTCACCGACGAGACATCGATCGGTCGGGCGACCGCCGAGGTCGTCGAACGGCACGGCCGCATCGACATCCTGGTGAACGCCGCCGGCATCACCGCACCCAAGGCGCTGATCGCCGAGACCCGGCTGGAAAGCTGGCGGCGCATCGTCGACATCAACCTCACCGGGACATTCCTCGCCTGCCGCGCGGTGGTCGAGCCGATGCTCGAACGCGACTACGGGCGCATCGTCAACCTGGGCTCGATCTCCGGCAAGGAAGGCAATCCGTACTCCGCCGCGTATTCGGCTTCGAAGGCGGCCGTCCATTCGTTCACCAAGTCGCTCGCCAAGGAGCTCGCGCGCACCGGCATCCGGGTCAATTGCGTCGCGCCGGCCATCATCGCGACGAAGAACCTCTATCACGATCAGCCCGAGGAGATGCGCAAGCTGTGGGTGTCGCGCGTGCCCATGGGTCGGCCGGGGACGCCCGAGGAGGTCGCGGCGATGATCGCGTGGCTCGCCTCCGAGGAGTGCTCGTTCTCCACCGGCGCCGCATTCGATCTGTCCGGCGGCCGGGCGACATACTGAGCGTGAGCCGATGCTAGGACGACGGCCGATGACGACCCTGCCCGCCACGATGCGCCACATCGCCGCCAGCGGACCCGGCGGACCCGAGGTGCTCGCCCTCGCGACCGGACCGCTGCCGGCCCTGCGCGCCGGCGAGGTGCTGATCCGCGTCGCGGCCGCCGGCGTGAACCGCGTCGATTGCCAGCAACGCGCCGGCGGCTACGCGCCCCCGCCGGGAGCGGGCCCGATCCTGGGCGTCGAGGTCGCCGGGGACGTCGTCGCGCTCGGCGCGGACGTTCGCAACTTGCGGGTCGGCGACCGCGTCTGCGCACTGGTCGAGAGCGGCGGCTACGCCGAATACTGCGCGGCGCCCGAACGCCAATGCCTGCGCTGGCCCGCGGGCTACGATGCCGCAAGGGCGGCGGCGCTGCCGGAGGCGTTCTTCACCGTCTGGGCGAACCTCTACGCGACCGCCTGCCTGCGCCCCGGCGAGACGCTGCTCGTCCACGGAGGGACGAGCGGCATCGGTACCACCGCGATCCAGCTCGCGCGCGAGTTGGGTTCGCGCGTGATCGCGACCGCCGGCACCGCCGCGAAATGCGAGGCCTGCGTGCGGCTGGGCGCGGACGCCGCGATCGACTACCGGCGCGAGGACTTCGTGGCGCGCGTGCGCGAAATCACCGGGGGTCGCGGCGTCGACGTCGTGCTCGACATCGTCGGCGGGCCTTACGTTTCCCGCAACCTGCAGTGCCTCGCGCAGCGCGGGCGGCTGGTCATCATCGCGTTCATGGGCGGCGCGATCGCCGAAGCGCTCGATTTCCGGCGCCTGCTCGTCAAGCACCTGACGATCACCGGCTCCACGCTCAGGCCCCGGAGCGTCGACGAAAAGGCCGCGCTCGCCGTCGAGCTCGCCGAACGCGTCTGGCCGATCCTCGACGCGGGCCGCTGCGCGCCGGTGATCGACCGCCGATTCCCGCTCGCCGACGCGGCGCTCGCGCACGCCCGGATGGAAGCCAGCGAGCACATCGGCAAGCTCGTGCTGGAGGTGGCATGAGCCTTGTGGCCCGACCCGAGGGCGAATCCGGCCCTGGGCGCGCTGCGCGGAAGGCGATCCGGTGAGCGGCCCGCTCGCCGGGTACCGCGTCGTCGACCACGGCGAGTTCATCACCGCGCCCTACGCCGCGATGCTGCTCGGCGACCTGGGCGCCGAGGTCGTCAAGGTCGAGCGCCCCGGAGGCGACCGCTTCCGCCACTTCGAGCACGGATCCTACGGCCCCCAGTTCCAGGCGTTCAATCGCAACAAGAAGAGCCTCGTGCTCGATCTCGAGCGCGACGACGAGCGGGCGACGCTGCACGACCTCCTGCGGACCGCGGACGTCTACATCCACAATTTCCGCCCCGGGGTCGCCGAGCGGCTCGGCGCCGGCGCCGATGCCGCGCACGCGATCAACCCGCGGCTCGTCTACTGCGCGATCAGCGGATTCGGCCCGGACGGACCGTACGCGCAGCGCCCGGCCTACGACACGGTCGGCCAGGCGCTCTCGGGATTCCTGTCGATGTTCGTCGATCCCTCGTCGCCCCGAATCGTCGGTCCGGCCACCGCGGACTCGGTCAGCGGGCTGTACGCGGCCAACGGCATCCTCGCGGCGCTGCTCGAGCGGGGGAGGACCGGGCGCGGCCGTTGCGTCCACGTGCCGATGGTCGCGGCGATGGCGCATTTCTCGATCGAGCAGTACCACCGCTATTTCGCGACCGGCGAAGTCCCGGGGCCGTCGGATCGCGGGCGGGTCGCGCAGTCGTTCGCTCTGCGCTGCGCCGATGGCGGGCTGATCGCGATACACCTCTCCTCGCCGCCGAAGTTCTGGACCGGCCTGCTTGCCGCGATCGAGCGCCCGGACCTCGCGTCCGATCCGCGCTTCGCCGGCCGCATGGACCGCGTCCGCCATCACGAAGCGCTCGCGGCGGCGCTGCGGCCGGTGTTCGCGACGCGCAACCGCGACGAATGGACGCACCGGCTCGCCGCCGCCGACGTGCCGCACGCACCGATCCTCGGGCTCGACGAGGCGCTCGACGATCCGCAGATGCGTCATCTCGCGATGGATCGGCGGCTCCATCATCCGGTCGAGGGCGCCGTGCGGACGCTGCGCACGCCGGTCTTCCTCGATGGCGGGCGCGACGACGCCGCGATGACCGCGCCTCCCGCGCTCGACGAGCACGGGGAGGCGATCCGCGCGGACCTCGCGCGCCGACTACGCCGTGGAGAGGGTCCCGCATGAGCTTCCAGCACATCGATCTCGCCGTCGCCGACTTCGTCGCGACGCTCACGCTCGCCCGGCCGCCGGTCAACGCGCTCGACCGCGCGACCCGCGGCGAGATCCTGCGGGCGTTCGACCAGTTGCACGACCGCGACGACGTCCGCGCCGTCGTGCTCGCGGCGCGGGGGAAGTGCTTCTGCGCCGGCGCCGACATCAAGGAGCGTGCGACGCTGTCCGGCGCGCCTGGCGAGGGTCGCGAGCTCAATCGGCTGGTGCGCGAGGTGTTCCACTCGATCATCCAGTGCAGCAAGCCGGTGATCGCCGCGGTCCACGGCCCGGCGCTGGGCGCCGGGATGGCGCTCGCGCTGTGCTGCGACCTGATCGTCGCGTCGGACGACGCGACCTTCGGGATGCCCGAGGTCGACGTCGGCATGGCCGGCGGGGTCAAGTTCCTGCAGCGCTACTTCACGCCGTCGCAGGCGCGGATGCTCCTCCTGACCGGGCGGCGCGTTCCCGCGTCGGAGCTGTATCGTCTCGGCGTGCTGCAGGCGGTCGTGCCGGCGGACGCGCTGGCGGCGACCGCGGGAGCGCTCGCCCGCGAGATCGCCGAGAAGAGTCCGCCCGCGGTGCGGATGCTCAAGGAGTCGTTCAACGCGGTCGAGGAGCTCTCGCTGGGCGACGGCTACCGTCTCGAGCAGGACATGACCCTCGCGCTGGTCAGGACCGAGGACGCGCAGGAGGCTAAGCGCGCGTTCCTCGAGAAGCGCAAACCGGTGTTCAAGGGGCGATGATCGTGCCCGGCCGACTCGAAGGACGCGTCGCGATCGTCACCGGGGCGGGCAGCGGCTTCGGCGCCGGCATCGCGCGCCGCTACGCCCGCGAGGGGGCGCGCGTCGCCTGCGTCGACATCGACCTGGACGCGGCGCGCGCGGTCGCCGACTCGCTCGAAGGTCCCGGCGGCCACGCGTTCCGCTGCGACATCGCCGACGGGGCCTCCTGGGCGATGATGGTCGCGGAGACGACCGCGCGCTTCGGTCCGTTCGACACGATCGTCGCCAACGCCGCGCTGACGCAGAAGCCCGCGCGCCTCGCGAAGACGCCGGAGCGCGATCTCGACCGGCTGCTCGCGGTCAACATCAAGAGCTTCTACCACCTGGCGGTCCATGCGCTCCCGGTGCTGCGCAAGCGGGGAGGCGGGGCGGTCGTCAACATCGCGTCGGTGACCGCGGTGCGGCCGCGGCCGGGCATGGCGTGGTACCAGGCGACCAAGGCCGCGGTCGTCTCGCTCACCCAGACGATGGCCGCCGAGCTCGCCCCCGACCGCATCCGCGTCAACGCGATCGCGCCGGCCGTGGGCGCCACGCCGATGCTGCAGTCGATGTTCGGACCGGACGACCAGGCCTCGATCGACCGGGTCGTGGCGACGATTCCGCTCGGGCGGCTGTGCACGCCCGACGACATCGCCGCGGCCGCGGTCTACCTCGCGTCGGACGAGGCGTCGTTCGTGACCGGCGCTGTCCTGCCGGTCGACGGCGGCAGGCTCGTCGGCTGAACCCCGCCGGACGCCGCCGGCGTCGCCGGTCGCGCGCGTCCGGCGAACGAGGCCTCGAGGAACTCGACGAACGCGCGGACCTTGGCGCTCGTGTGCGCGCGCTGGTAGACCGCGTAGACGCCGTTGTCGAACTCCCGGTGGCTGATCCGGTGCTGCGGCAGCAGGCGCCTCAAGCGGCCCGACGCGAGCGCGTCGCGGACCGCCCAGTCGGGCATCAGCGCGACGCCGACGCCGGCGAGCGTCGCCTCGAGCAGCGCGAGGCCGTTGTCCGACTGCAGGTTTCCGGTCACCGGGATTTCCTGCATCGCCCCGCCGGGCTCGATGAAGCGCCACACGGTCCGGCCTTCGTGGATCCGGTAGGTGAGGCAGTTGTGCCTCGCGACGTCGGCCGGCGCGTCGATCGGCGCCCGCCCCGCCAGATAGTCCGGCGCCGCGCACAGGATGCGCTCCGCCGGCGAGAGCCGGCGCGCGACCAGAGAGGTGTCGACGAGCTTCCCGATGCGGATGTCGACGTCGACGTTGCGCTCGACCAGGTCGACCGTCTGGTTGGAGAGCAGCAGGTCGACGCGGATATCCGGGTGCGAGGCCAGGAACGCCGGCAGCGCGGGGACGACGATCAGGTGGCCGACGAGCATCCGGCTGTGCACCCGCAGCGTCCCGCGCGGGACCTTCTGCCATTGGGCGACCGTGTCGTTCGCCTCGGCGACCTGCTGGAGGATGCGCTCGACCTTCGAGAAGTAGAGCTCCCCGGCCTCGGTGAGCGTCAGGCGGCGGCTGCTGCGGTTGATCAAACGGGCGCCGAGACTCTTCTCGAGCGCGCTGATATGCCGGGACACCGAAGCCGGCGACAACCCGAGCAGTCGCCCGGCCGACGACAGGCTGCCGTTGTGGACGACGGCCACGAAGATGCGCATCGGTTGCAGCCAATCCACGGCGGCGATCCTGTGGCGATGAAAGGCGGTCGGGCGAGTCGGTGCGGCGACGGCGCAGTCTAGCGCGCGCCCGAGACCGCCCCGCCCCCTTCCGCCAGGTAGCGATCGAGCGACAGGCCGTCGATCGCGATCGCGGGCTCGCGTCCCGCGCACAGGTCGGCGACGACACGCGCGGTGCCCGCCGCCATCGTCCACCCCAGCGTGCCGTGGCCGGTCGCGACGACGAGATTCCGGTAGCGCGTCGCGCCGACGATCGGCGGACCGTCGGGCGTCATCGGCCGCAATCCGGTCCAGAATTCCGCGCGCGCGACATCGCCGCCGCCCGGGAAGAGATCGCGAACGACGTGTTCCAGCGTGCCGCGCCGCGCCACGCGCAGCCGCGTCGAATAACCGGCGAGTTCGGCGGTGCCGCCGGCGCGGATCCGGTCCCCCAATCGTGTCACGGCGACCTTGTGCGTCTCGTCCATCACCGTCGACTCCGGCGCGCCGGCGGGATCGACGATCGGCACCGTGATCGAGTATCCCTTGACCGGATACACGGGGAGCCGGATGCCGATCGGCCGCAGCAGCAGCGGCGAGTAGCTCCCCAGCGCGACGACGTAGCGATCGGCGACGATCGCGCCCGCGTCGGTCATCACGCTGCCCAGGCGATCGCCGTCGGCATGCAGCCGTTCGACGCTCACGCCGTAGCGGAACCGCGCGCCCGCGCCCGCCGCGAGCGCCGCGATCGCCCGGGTGAACTTGTGGCAGTCGCCGGTCTCGTCGCCCGGGAGCCTCAGTCCGCCGACGAACTTCTCGCGCACGCGGGCGAGCGCGGGCTCGTGCCGGATGCAGCCGTCGGGGTCGAGCCGCTCCCAGGGCACGCCGAAACGGTCGAGGATCGCCGTGTCGGCGCCGGTCGCGTCGAGCTGCCTGTGCGTGCGGAAGAGCTGCAGCGTGCCCAGCGCGCGCTCGTCGTAGGCGATGCCGGTCGCGGCGCGCAATTCGCGCAGGCAATCGCGGCTGTATTCGGCGAGCGGCAGCATCCGGCTCTTGTTGATCTCGTAGCGCTCGGCGGTGCAGTTCGCGAGCATCGCGAAGCCCCAGCGCCACAGCGCCGGATCGAGGAGCGGCCAGACGACCAGCGGCCGGTGGCGCATCGCGAGCCACTTGACCGCCTTCCACAGCATGCCCGGCCCCGCCCACGGCGACGAATAGCCGGGCGAAACCTCGCCGGCGTTCGCGTACGAGGTCTCCAGCCCCGCGCCCGGCTGGCGTTCGACGACGGTCACCTCGTGGCCGTCGCGCGCGAGATGGTAGGCGGCCGTCGCGCCGATGACGCCGCCGCCCAGGATCAGTACCCGCATGCCCGTCTTCGCCTTTCGTCCGCTCCGTCGGCGCGCCGCCCGGAAGGCGGTGCCGCGTCGTCTCCCGGGTCGATCCGCCGCTCTGGACTCACATCGCCCCACCGGTGCGCTCGTCGCGCCGGTTCCCGCCGCCCGGCATCCGCGCGAGCGCCGCCAGCGGCACCGGAACGAGCGGCGGACGGATCCGATAGTAGCCGACCGCGGCCGGGGCCACGCCGGCCGCGCGCGCGAGGATCGTCGTCACGACGGTTCCGCAGACCCGTCCCTGGCACGGCCCCATGCCGCAACGCGTGTACGCCTTCGCCTGGTTCGGCCCCCGCACGCCCAGGCGTGCGACCGAACGGATCTCGCCGGCGGTCACGTCCTCGCAGCGGCAGACGATCGCGGCGTCCGGCGGGTCGACCAGCCAGCCGGGGGGGCGGTAGAGCGCGTCGAGCCACGGACGCACCGCCAGGTGACGCCGGCGTTCGCGCAGGAGCGGCGCGCAGAGCCGCGCCCGTACGCGCGCGTCGATCGCGCCCAGCGCATGCGCCGCGTCGATCGCCGCGATCGCCCCGTCCGTCTCGGCCGCGCGCGCTCCGCCGATGCCGGCGCCATCGCCGGCGACGCTCACCCGCGGATCCGACGATCGTCCGAACGCGTCGACACGCGGACGCCAGGCGAGCGCGCGTTCGTCCCAGCGGTGCTCGAGACGCATCAGCCGTGCGAGCTGCGGGTTCGGCACGACACCGGCGTGCACGAGCAGCGTGTCGACCGCGATCTCGCGCGCGCGGTCCCCGACGCCCACGAGCACGCGCTCGACGCGGCCCGCGCCTTCGGCCGCCAGCGAGCGGATGCCGCCGATCCGCTCGACGCCGTGCCGACGCAGCGCGCGGAGCCACGCGAGGCCGCGCGCGAACGTCGCGGGCGTCGCCAACGCCCGCGGCAGCCCCGGCAGCGCGCGCGCGTGGTCGATCGCGCCGGTGGTCTCGACGACGGCGACGACGTTCGCGCCGGCGTCCGCGAGCTGGCTCGCCACGAGGAGCAGCAGCGGCCCGCAGCCGGCCAGCACGACACGCCCCGACGGCACGCACGCCGAAGTCTCGAGCAGCACCTGCGCGGCGCCGGCGTTCATCACGCCGGGCAGCGTCCAGCCCGGGAACGGCACGGCGCGCTCGATCGCGCCGGTCGCGACGATCAGGTGCCGCGCGCGGATTTCGTGCGCGATGCCGTCGCGCAGGACCGCGACGCCCAGCTCCGGATCGACGTCGAAGACCGTCGCCCCCGGCTCGACCGTCGCCGTGCTCGCGTGCAGCGCCCGCACGAGTTCGCGTCCGCGCAGGTGTTCGTCGCCGAACCGGGGGCCGACGCCCTCGTCGCCCCGCGTCACGCCCCGGTGGACCTGTCCGCCCGGGCTCTGCTGCTCGTCGACCACGCGCACGCGCAGGCCGAGCGACGCCGCCCGGGTCGCCGCCGCCATGCCCGCGGGACCTGCGCCGACGACGACGACGTCGGTTTCGCCCGCGGTGCGCTCGCTCATGCCCCCGGCCTCGCGGCGCGCGAGCGGCGCACGCGCATGCCCGGCACGACGACGACCTGGCAGGCGCGCCGGCTGCCGGCGCCGTCGACTTCGACCCGGCACTCGAAGCAGGCACCGATCATGCACAGCGGCGCGCGGGGCGCGCCCGACCGCTCGCTCGCGCGGAACGGAACGCATCCGGCGACGAGCATCGCCGCGGCGAGCGTGTCCCCCTCGCGCGCGACCACGCGCTCGCCGTCGACGTCGATGACGACCTCGGCGCGCGCCTTCGCGCCGGCGAGCCGGCGGAACACGCTCAAGCCCCGCCCGGCGCGGGCGCGCGGAGGCGCGCGGCGACGAACGCCCCGGTGTCGGCCGGCCGCTCGCCGCCGGCGATCCAGTCGGCGAGCTCGCCCGCGTGCGCGGCCGCGAGCGTCACACCGCTGTGGCAGGTCGCGACGAACGCGCCCGGCCGCTCGGACGACGCCTCGTAGATCGGCAGGCCGTCGGGCGTCATGACCCGCAGCGCGCCCCAGGCACGCACGACGTCGACACCGGCGAGCCGCGGAAACACGCGGACCGCGCGCTCGGCGATCCTCGCCATCTGGTCGCGCGTGGTCCGGTCGTCGTAACCCACGTCCTCCATCGAATCGCCGATCTGCACGTTGCCCTCGCCGGTCTGGCGGACGAACTCGGTGGGCAGGTCGAGGAACGGCGCCAGCCGCTCGGTGACGAGGATCTGCCCGCGGTTGGGCCCGACCGGCGCGCGCAGGCCGACGCGGCGCGCGAGCTCGCGGTTGCCCAGTCCGGCCGCGAGCACGAGCACCGGGGCGGCGCAGCGCCCGCGCACGGTCCCCACCTCGAAGACCCCGCCGCGCACGGCGATGGAAGTGACGCGGCTCTCCGGTTCGACCGTCCCTCCCCGGCCGATCAGGCCGGTGACCAGCGCGCGGAGGAGCCGCAACGGATTGACGTGGCCGTCGAGCGGACAGTAGCTCGCGCCGGCGACCGCCGGCCCGACCGGCGGGCAGCGCGTGCGCATCGCCGCGGCATCGAGCATCTCGAACGGATAGTCGCCGTCCAGCGCGAAGCGCAGCGCTTCGAGCGTCGCCGCGCGCTCGCGCCACTCGCGCTCGTCGAGCGCGAACTTGAGTCCTCCGGGCTGCCGCAGCTCGACATCGATGCCGGTCTCTTCGGCGAGGGTGCGCGCGAACGCCGGCCAGGCCGCCGCCGAGCGCAGGGTCCAGCGGGCGTACGGAGGACAGCCGGCGCCCTTGCCCTGCACCCAGACGAGACCGAAGTTGCCGCGCGCCGCGCGCAGCGCGTCGTCGCCCTCGTCGAGCAGACGCACCGATCTTCCGTGCCGCGCGAGGCCCCACGCGATCGCCGCGCCCAGCAGGCCGCCACCGACGACGATCGCGTCCGTCCCCTTTCCGCCCATGGGCGCAAGTGTCCGGTCGGGGCCAGCCGACGCGCAAGGGCCGGCCCGTCCGCGCCGCCCGTCCGGGAACTCGCCGCGTACCCGGCACCGGAACCGGGTACCCGGGGAATCGCCCGGGAAACCGCGCCCTTCCGCAACGCCGTTAACTTGCGTCAATTGGATCGGGCCGCCGGCCGCCTAGCATGTGCGTTGACTTCGTCGTGGCGGCCGCCCGTTTCTGTGGCCCACAACACCGCCCGCTCGCCCGATCGCCGGGCCGATGCGCCACGCGATCCTCCCGGACACCCTGATGACTGCGGATGTCGGACCGCCGGAAACCGTCCCCGCGCCCCCGCGGCATGCCGGCGCGCGGGAACCGTCGCCGGGCACCCCCGTGGACGGCATCGAGTTCTTCCCGTGGAGCACCCAATTCGAGACCGGCCTGCCGGAGATCGACGCGCAGCACCGCAACCTCGTCGCAATGCTGAACCGGCTCGCGACCGAACTCGCGATCGCCCCCGACGAGCCCCGGCTCGGGCAGGTCTTCGACGATCTGGCCGCCTACGCGGTCGGGCACCTGCGCCACGAGCAGTCGATCTGGGACCGTCACCTGCGCGAGAGTCCCGAGGTCCAGCGCCACCGGGCCACGCACGCCGCCTTCGAGGCGCGGGTGCACGCGTTCGCGGTCGAGGCGCGCGTGAGACCGGTCACCGAAGTCGCCCGCGAAGTCGCGGCGTATCTCGCCCGCTGGCTCGTCTCCCACATCCTCGAATCGGACCGCCACCTCGCCCACCTGGTCCTCGCGCTCCGGTCGGGGCTGTCTCCCGAAATGGCGCGCGCCCGCGCGACCGAACGGATGCGCGAGGACTCGGGCGGATTCCTGAGCGTCGCGCTGGGCATGATCGACGCGCTGGCCGACAACACCGCCCGGCTCGTCCGCGAGGTCCGGGATCGCCGGCAGGCCGAAACCGCGCTCAAGCGCAGCGAGCAGATGCTGAAGCGCGCGCAGGAGGTCGCCAACGTCGGGATCTGGACGCTCGACCTCGCCTCCGGCAGGCTCGAATGGTCCGACGAGACCTACCGGATGTTCGGCATCCCGGTCGGCGAGACGATCGACGTCGAACGCTTCCTGTCGTGCGTGCCCGCCGGCGACCGCGAGCGCGTACTCGCCGCGTGGAACGCCGCGCTCTCCGGCGGCGTGTACGACGTCGAGCACCGGATCGTCGTCGCCGGTGGCGAGCGCTGGATCCGGGGGCGCGCGCAGATCGAACTGGACGCCGGCGGAAGGCCGCTGCGCAGCATCGGCACCGTGCAGGACGTCACCGACCGCATCGCGGCGCACGCGGCGCGCGTCGCCGACGAGGCGATGCTGCGCGCGACTCTCGACGCCACCGCGGACGGCATCCTCGTCGTCGGCGAGGACGGGCGCGTGCGCGCCACCAACCTGCGCTTCCAGGAATTGTGTCGCATTCCCGCCGCGCTCCTCGAGCGCCGCGAGGACCAGGCGCTCCTCGCGTTCGTGCTCGAACAGCTCGAAGACGCCCCGGCGTTCCTCGCGCTCGTGCAGAAGCTCTACCGGAGCGACGACACCACCTTCGACACGTTGCGTTTCAAGGACGGCCGGATCTTCGAGCGCTACACGGTCCCGCTCAGGCTCGGGGCGGAGCGTGCACGCGTCTGGTCGTTCCGGGACGTCACCCGCCGGGAGAAGGCCCTCGCGAATCTCCACGCCGAGCGAGAGCTCTTCATCGGCGGCCCAGTCGGCGTGCTGATCTGGCGGATCGAGGAACACTGGCCACTGGACTACGCGTCGGCCAACATCCACAACGTGTTCGGCTACACGGCCGGGCAGATGCTCACTCCGGGCTTCCGCTATTCGGACTGCATCCACCCCGACGACCTCCCGCTCGTCGCCGCGGAGGTGAGCGAGTACCTCGCCGACGCGTCGCGCCGGACCTGGGAGCAGCACTACCGGATCGTCTGGCCCGACGGGCGCGTCCGCCACCTCTACGACTTCACCGTCGCCGAACGGGACGCGGGCGGGCGCGCGGTCCGCCTGCGCGGCTACGTCACCGACGAGACACCGGCGCGCGAGACCGCCGGCAACCTCGCGCGGGCGCGCGAGCAGCTCCAGTTCGCCATCGAAGGCTCCGGCGTCGGCCTGTGGGACTGGAACATGGCGACCGGCGCGGTGCAGCTCAACGAGCGCTGGGCGGAGATGCTCGGCCACACGCTCGATGAACTCGCGCCGTTCGACGTCGAGACCTGGCGCAGGCTCGTCCACCCGGACGATCTCGCGCGCTCGCAGGCGGCGGTCGCCGCGCACGTGCGCGGCGAGACCGCGCGCTACGTCTGCGAGCTGCGGGTCCGGCACCGGTCGGGAGAGTGGCTGTGGATCCTCGACCAGGGTCGCGTCGTCGAATGGGAAGGAAACGACCCCGCCTCCGCGGGGCCGCTCCGGATGGTCGGCACGATGACCGACATCACGACCGCCAAGCGTCTCTCCGAGGCCCTCGACCATGAGCGCGGGTTCCTCAAGACGCTGGTCCAGACGGTTCCCGATCTGGTGTGGCTCAAGGACCCCGACGGCGTCTACCTCTCGTGCAACACGCAATTCGAACGCCTCTACGGGGCGCCGGAGTCCGCCATCGTCGGCAAGACGGACTACGATTTCGTCTCCGCCGGGCTGGCCGACTTCTTCCGCGCCAACGACCGCGCGGCGCTCGCCGCCGGCGGGCCGCGGAAGAACGAGGAGTGGCTCGATTTTCCCGACGGCTCGCGAGGACTCTTCGAGACGACCAAGACGCCGATGTTCGCTCCGGACGGCCGGGTCATCGGCGTGCTGAGCATCGCGCACGACATCACCGAGGCGCGCGAGCAGGCGCGGGCGCTCCGCAAGGCCGACGCGACGCGCTACGAACTGATGAACTCATCGCACGACGGAATCCTGATCTTCGGGGAGGATTTCCGGGTGCTCGAGGGAAACCCGCGGATGGCCGAGATGCTGGGCCGGACGCGCGACGAGCTGGTCGGCATGCGCCCGTGGGAGATGGACGCATCGGCCACCGAATCCGACGTCCGCGAGATGCGCCGCTCGAAGGGACTCGCGAACACGCGCTTCGAGACGCGCCACCGGCGCAAGGACGGGACCACCTACGACGCCGAGGTGTCGGTCAGCCGCGCCGAGATCGACGGCACCACCTACGAGTTCGCCGTCGTCCGCGACATCACCGCGCGCAAGCATGCCGACGAAGCGCTGCGCGCCAGCGAATCGCAGTTCCGCGCGCTGTTCACCCACATGCGGCTGGGCGTCGTCTACCAGGCCGCCGACGGAGCGATCACCGACGCCAACCCCGCGGCCTGCACGATCCTGGGTCTGAGTCGCGACGAGATGCTCGGCCTGACGTCGATGACGCCTCGCTGGGCGGCCGTCGACGAACACGGCGAGCCTCTGGCCGGCGAGCGGCACCCGTCGATGCTGGCGCTCGCCGCCGGCCAACCGATACTCGACACGCTGATGGGCGTCCGGCACGGCGCCGGCGGCCACACGGCCTGGATCGTCGTCAGCGCGATCCCGGAGTTCCACCCCGGCGAGAGCAAGCCGTTCCGCGTGTTCACCACTTTCGACGACGTCACGGCGCAGCGCCGCGCGGCGCTCGCGCTCAAGACCAGCGAGGAGCGGCTGTCGGCGCTGCTGCGGCAGGCCGGCGACGGCATCGGCCTCATCGACATCGAAACCCTGCGATTCGCCGAGTTCAACGACGCCGCCTGCGCCGGACTGGGTTACTCCCGCGACGAGTTCGCGGCGCTCGCGCTGCCGGACGTGAACCGCGACCTCGCGGTCGAAGCGATCCGCCGCAATCTCGCGCGCATTGTCGACGACGGCAGTTCCGAGTTCGAGACGACCCACCGCCACAAGGACGGCAGCGTCCGTCACGTCCGCGTGAGCAACCGCCCGGTGCAGACCGGCGGACGGACCTACGTGGTCTCGATCTGGCGGGACATCACCGAGGAGAAGCGCCAGCAGTCCAGGCTCGACGAAGCGACCGCGTTCCTCGAGGAAACGCAGTCGATCGCCAAGGTCGGCGGCTGGAAGGCCAATCCCGAAACCGGCGAATTGCTCTGGACCGACGAGGTCTACCGGCTGTGCGAGCATCCGCTCGATACGCCGCCGAAGAACCTCGAGGAAGGGCTGCGCTACTACGCGCCCGAGTCGCTGCCGGCGGTGCGCGAGGCGCTCGCGCGCGCGATGGCCACCGGCGAGCCGTTCCAGCTCGAGTGCCGGATGATCGCGCGCTCCGGCCGCGAGTTCTGGGCGGAGCTCCGCTGCATCGGCCGCGTCCGGGACCCGCGCGGGACCACCCTCACCGGCACGTTCCAGGACGTCACCGAGGCGCGCGCGCTCGCCGAGGCGCTTCGGGACAACGAGGAACGGCTCACCTACGCCCTCTCCGGCGCCAACGACGGTTTCTGGGACTGGAACCTCGAGACCGACGAGATCTACTACTCGCCCCGCTGGCTCGAGATGCTGGGCTACGAGCCCGGCGGCGTACCCGGCACGATCGAGGCGTGGGCGGGACTCGTCCACCCGGACGACCGGGAGCGCACGCTGTCGCTCGCCGCCGACTGCATCGTCGGCCGGTCCGACCGTTTCGAGGTCGAGTTCCGGATGCGCCGCCGCGACGGCCAGTGGGTCCACGTCCTGTCCCGCGCGAAACTCGCGCGCGACCGGCTCGGCGAGATCCGCAAGCCGCGCCGGCTCGTCGGTACGCACGTCGACCTGACCGAGCGCAAGCGCATCGAACTGGCGCTCGAGCGCCAGGTCGCGTTCACCGAATCGCTGATCGACGCCGAGGTCGATGGCGTCTCGGTCTGCCGGGCCACCGAAGCGCCGCCGCACGTGCGGTTCACCGTGTGGAACCGGGCGATGTTCGAGCTGACCGGATACACGATCGAGGAGATCAACCGGCTCGGCTGGTACCAGACCGTCTACCCCGACCCGACGACCCGGGAGCGCGCGCGACGGCGGATGGACGCGATGCGCGACGGCGACCACCTCCGGGGCGAGGAGTGGACGATCACCCGCAAGGACGGGCGGTCGCGCGACGTGCAGATCCACACGACCTTCGTCACCTCGCCGGATGGCGAGATCCACGTGCTCGCGGTCATGCACGACGTCACCGAGCAGAAGCGGGCGCAGCGGCGGCTCGCCGAGAGCGAGGCGCGGTTGCGGCACACGCTGGAGAACTCGCCGAACGTCGCCGTCCAGTGGTACGACCGCGACGGTCGCGTCGTCTACTGGAACCCCGCGTCCACGCGGCTCTACGGCTGGACGAAGGAGGACGCCATCGGTCGCACGCTCGACCAGCTCATCCACACCCCCGACGAGACCGCGGCGTTCGTCGCCACGCTCGCGGAGATCGACAGGACCGGCGCGCGGATCGGCCCCGAGGAGTACACGACGCACGACCGCGCCGGACGCCGCCACGTCGTCGAATCGACGATCTTCGCGATCCCCGGGGACGCGCCCGAGGACAAGGTCTTCGTGTGCATGGACGTCGACGTGACCCAGCGCAAGACGGCCGAGGCGGAATTGCGCGAACACCAGAATCACCTGGAGAAACTCGTCGCCGAGCGGACCACGGCGCTGGTCGTCGCGAAGGAGGCCGCCGAGGCCGCCAGCATCGCGAAGAGCGCGTTCCTCGCGAACATGTCGCACGAGATCCGCACGCCGCTGAACGCGATCACCGGCATGGCCTACCTGATCCGGCGCGGCGGACTCACCCTGGAGCAGGCCGCCCGTTTCGCCAAGCTCGAGGCCGCGGCCGCGCATCTGCTCGGGATCATCAACGCGATCCTCGAACTGTCGAAGATCGAGGCCGGCCGATTCAATCTCGACGAGGCCCCGGTCGACGTCGAGTCGCTGATCAACGACGTGGTGTCGATCATCCAGGACCGGGCGGCCCCGAAAGGCCTTTCGATCGAGCGCGCGATCGGAGGACTGCCGCCGGCGCTGTGGGGCGACCCGCTGCGGCTGCGCCAGGCGCTCCTCAATTACGCCGGGAACGCGGTGAAATTCACCGAGCGCGGCACGGTCTCGATCGCCGCGCGCGTCGTCGAGGAGGGGCCGGACAGCGCGCTCGTGCGCTTCGAGGTCGCCGACACCGGCATCGGCATCGCGCCCGATGTCCTGGGGAGGCTCTTCACGGCATTCGAGCAGGCCGACAACAGCACGACCCGCAGGTACGGCGGCACGGGCCTCGGGCTCGCGATCACCCGCAAGCTCGCGCAGTTGATGGGAGGCGACGCCGGTGCCGCCAGCGCGCCGGGCGAAGGCAGCCGGTTCTGGTTCACCGCGCGCCTCGCCAGGCGCCCGAGTTCGGCCACGACGGGATCGCCGCTCGCGTCGACGCGCGCGGGTCTTTCGCGGCGAGCCCGGGAGGCCCGCATCCTGCTGGTCGAGGACGAGCCGGTCAACCGGGAGATCGTCGCGATCCTGCTCGAGGAGCGCGGCATCGCCTACGACGTCGCCGAGGATGGCGCGCAGGCGGTCGAACTCGCCGGCCGCAATCGCTACGACCTCATCCTGATGGACATGCAGTTGCCGGTGATGAACGGCCTCGAGGCGACCGAGAAGATCCGGACGCTCCCGGACGCGCGGAGCACGCCGATCGTGGCGATGACCGCGAACGCCTTCGACGAGGACCGCGAACGCTGCCTCGCCGCCGGCATGGTCGACTTCCTCGCCAAGCCGTTCCGGCCCGATCAGTTCCTCGCGCTCGTCGACCGCTACCTGCCGCCGGCCGGCTGACCGCCGGTCGCGCCGCTCTCCCGGCCCGCTCCGTTCCCGCGCCCCGGCGCTCCGGATCCCGCCCGCAGCGGAGGCCCCCGCACGCCCGCCGGCGGGTGCTTGACAGCGCCGCCGGGGACTTTCAAGATGACGAAACGCCTTTCAGCCGCCTGAAACCGTGGCCACCGCCGACATCGACCTCGTCCCCGCCGCCGCGCGCACGCTCGACCTGCTCGAGGCGTTCCGCACGGCACGCAAGCCCCTGTCGCTCTCGGCGCTCGCCCGTCTCGCGGGCATCCCCGTATCGACCTGCCACGGGCTCCTCCGCACGCTCGAGCGCCGGGGCTTCCTCTACTACCCGTCGCAGAACGAGACCTACCCGACCCGCCGGCTCTACGACCTCGCGCGCGACATCGACGCGCACGACCCGATCGGAGAGCGGCTCGCGCCGCTGCTCGCCAGGCTGCGCGACGACACCGGCGAGACCGTGATCCTGGGCCTGCGCGACGACGACGCGGTCCTCTACCTGAGGGTGCTCGAAGGTCCGCAGGTGATCCGCTACACGGCGCGCGCCGGCGAGCGCAAGCCGCTGCACTCGAGTTCGATCGGCAAGGCGCTGCTCGGATCGATGACCGAGTCCGCGCTGGACGCCTGGCTCGCCGGACGGACGCTCCCGCGGATCACCGACCGCACGATCACGTCGGCCGCGAAGCTCAGGCGCGATCTCGCGGCCGCCCGGGCGCGCGGCACCTACGTGACCTCCGGCGAGAACGTCGCCGACGTGATGGCGATCGCCGCGCCACTGTCGATCGGTTCGGCGGCGCTGGGCGTCGCGGTCGCCGGACCGCTGCACCGGATGGAGCGCGCGCAGCGCAGGCACGCGGCGCGGCTGCTCGACACCGTACGCGCCGCGCGAGGGACCCCCGATGGCCGATGACGACGTGCGCGTCGAGCGTGACGGCCGCACGATGCGCGTCACGCTCAACCGGCCGGACAAGCACAATCCGCTGTCGCGGCCGGTGCTGGACCGGCTGCGCGAGATCTTCGAATCGACGCGAGCCGATGACGTCGCCTGCGCGGTGCTGACCGGCGAGGGCGACAGGTACTTCGCCGCCGGCGGCGACGTGCGCGACCTCGCGGGCGTGCGCACGGCGGAAGAAACCCGCGCGATGGCCACGCAGGCCCGGGCGACCCTCGATGCGATCCGCGCGTACCCGGTGCCGGTCGTCGCGCGGCTGAACGGCGACGCGATCGGCGGCGGCGCCGAGCTGGCGCTCGCCTGCGACCTGCGCGTCATGCGCGAGGGCGCGCACATCGGTTTCATCCACGGCCGGCTCGCGATCACCAGCGCCTGGGGCGGCGGCGTCGACCTGCCGATGCTGGTCGGTCCCGCGCGCGCGCTGCGGATGACCTCGCGCTGCGAGCTCGTGCCCGCGGCGACCGCGCTCGCGTGGGGGCTCGCCGACGCGGTCGCGCCCGCCGACCGGCTCGAAGAGACGCTGCAGGAATTCATCGCGCCGATGCTCAGGCAATCCACGGCGGCGCTGCGCGGCGGCAAGGCCCTCGCGCTCGCCGCCCGCCGGGGCGCGCCGGTCGACCAGCGCCTGGCGATCGAGCTGGACGCGTTCGTCGTGACCTGGACCCACGACGACCACTGGGCCGCCGTCGACCGGCTGTTGTCGCGGCAACGGTCCGGCTGACGGCGACCGCCATCACCCCGGGAGCCTCCATGACCTCGACTCCGGAAGCGCGCGCCGAGCCCGCGCCGCGCCTGTCGCAGACCAGCGCGTCCGGCATCGACGTGCCCGCGCGCGTCGGTCCCGGCGCCGTCGATGCCGAGCGCATCGGCGAGCCCGGCGAATTCCCGTTCACCCGCGGCATCTTCGCCGACGGCTACCGCGGACGGCTGTGGACGATCCGCCAGTACTCGGGCTTCGGCACCGCCGAGGAATCCAACGAGCGCTACCGCTTCCTGCTCGACCAGGGACAGACCGGGCTCTCGGTCGCGCTCGACCTGCCGACCCAGTGCGGCTACGACCCGGACGCGCCGATGGCGCGCCCCGAGATCGGCAAGGTCGGCGTGTCGCTCTCCAGCCTCGCCGAGGCCGAGACGCTGTTCGCCGGACTCGACCTCGCGAAGATCTCGACCTCGTTCACGATCAATGGGACCGCCGCGATCATCTACGCGATGTACCTGGCGGTCGCCGACAAGCAGGGCGTGCCCCGCGCGAAGCTCACCGGCACGATCCAGAACGACATCCTCAAGGAATACGTCGCGCGCGGCACCTGGATCTTCCCGGTCCGCCCGTCGATGCGGTTGATCGCCGACACGATCCTCTACTCGAACGAGGTCACGCCGCGCTTCAACCCGATCTCGATCGCCGGCGCGCACGTCCGCGACGCGGGCTCCACCGCGGTCGAGGAGATGGCCTACACGCTCGCCAACGGGCTGGCCTACGTCGACGAGCTCGCGCGCCGCGGCGGCGACATCGAGAAGTTCGCCAAGCGCCTGTCGTTCTTCTTCTACGTCCACATGGACTTCTTCGACGAGGTCGCGAAGTTCCGTGCCGGCCGCCGGCTGTGGGCGCGACTGATGCGCGACCGCTACGGGGTCACCGACCCCAGGGCGCAGCACTTCCGCTTCGGCGTGGTCTGCGGCGGTTCGTCGCTCACCGCCGCGCAGCCGTACAACAACATCACGCGCGTCGCGATCGAGACCATGGCCGCGGTGATGGGCGGCGCACAGTCGATCTTCACCTGCGCGTTCGACGAGGCGTTCCAGATCCCCACCGAATTCTCGGCCGAGCTCGCGGTGCGCACGCAGCAGATCGTCGCCTACGAGGCCGGCATCGCCCGCAGCGTCGACCCGATGGGCGGCAGCTACGTGATCGAGCAGCACACCGACCGGATGGAGGCCGGGATCGAGCGCGTGATGCGGGAGATCGACGACTACGGCGGCGTGGTCAAGGCGATCGAGGACGGCTGGCTGCAGATGCGGCTCGCCGAGCGCGCGCTCGAGCGCAAACAGCGCGTCGACTCGGGCGAAACCGTGATCGTCGGCCAGAACCACTTCCGCCGCGACGACCAGACCCACGAGTTCGGCGAGGTCTTCCGGCTCGATCCCGGGGCCGCCGGCCGCGTGCTGGAGAAGTACCGGCGCGTGCTCGACACCCGCGACGGCGCGCGCGCGGAGGCGAGCCTCGCCAGGCTCGGCCGGGCCGCGGCCGACGACCGCGAGAACCTGATGCCCTATCTGGTCGACTGCTGCCACGCCTACGCGACCGTCGGCGAGATGGTCGCCACGCTGCGCGCGTACTGGGGCGACTTCCAGGAGCCGGTCCGGCTATGAACGTTCCCGACGATTCCGATCGCGCCCCCGCCGGCGCGAGCGTCTCCGCGCTGCGCGGCAAGCGCATCCTGATCGCGAAGCCGGGCCTCGACGGCCACGACATCGGCGCCAAGGTGATCGCGCTCACGCTGCGCGACGCCGGCGCCGAGGTGATCTACACCGGGTTGCGCAAGAGCCCCGCCGACATCGCGCGCGTCGCCATCGACGAAGGCGTCGACGCGGTCGGGCTCTCGATCCTCTCCGGCAGCCATCTCGAGCTGGTCGGGCAGGTCGTCGACGAGCTGCGCCGGCTCGACGCCGCCGACATCGCGGTGTTCGTCGGCGGCACGATCCCCGCCGCCGACCACCCGGCGCTCACCGCGCTCGGCGTGCGCGGCATCTACACGAGCGAGCAGCCGCTCGCCGCCGTGGTCGCCTCGCTCGCGCGGGAGCTCGCGTGACCGGGAGCACCGCCGCCGGACCGCTCGCCGGCATCCGCATCCTCGAAGTCGGCCACATGCTCGCCGGCCCGTATTGCGGGCTGCTGCTCGCCGACCTGGGCGCCGAGGTGATCAAGATCGAGCCGCCCGAGGGCGACATCGCCCGGCGCGTGAGCCCGCACCGTGTCGGCCCGCACAACGCCTACTTCGCGAGTCTCAACCGCAGCAAGAAGAGCGTCGTCCTCGACCTCGTGAGCGACGCGGGCCGCGCGGCGCTCGCGAAACTCGCCGCGTCCGCGCACGCGCTCGTGACCAACCTGCGACCCTCGGCGATCAGGAAGCTCGGGCTCACCTACGAGGCGCTCGCGGTCCACAATCCGCGGCTCGTCTGCGTCGCGCTGACCGGCTACGGGCTCGACGGGCCCTACGCCGAGCGGCCCGCCTACGACTACGTGATCCAGGCGATCACCGGCGTGATGGCGATCACCGGCGAGCCCGACGCGCCGCCGACCAAGACCGGCTACTCGGCGGTCGACAACTCGGCGGGGATCATGGCGGCGATGGGCCTGCTCGCCAAGATCGTCGAAGGCAAGGGCGGCCAGGTCGACGTCGCGATGGTCGACGTCATGCTCTCGCAGTTGAACTACCTCGCCGGCGCCAGCCTGAACGCCGGCGAGGTCCAGCGCCGGCACGCGAGCTCGGCGCATCCGTACATCGTTCCGGCGCAGCTCTTCCGCACCGCCGACGGCTGGCTGATGCTGTTCGTGTCGCACGACGACTTCTGGCGTCGCTTCGCCAACGAGGTCGGGCACCCCGAATGGACGACCGATCCGCGCTACGCGACCATGGAGGCGCGGCGCGCGAACCGCGACACCGTGCTCGCCGCGGTCGGCGCAGCGCTGATCGGCCGCACGACGCGCGAGTGGATCGACCGGCTCGAACCGCTCGGCATCGTCGTCTCGCCGGTCGAGACGCTCGAAGCCGCGCTCGCGAGCGATCTCGCCGCCAGCCGCGCGATGGTCGTCGACTTGCCGTGCGAGGGCGCGCGGCTGCGCGCGGTCGGCGCGGCGGTCAAGTGCGATGGCCGTACACCGGCGTACGGCGCGCCGCCCGGGCTCGACGAGCACCGCGCCGAAGTCCTGGGACCCTCCGCATGACGCTCGACGCCGCCGCCCGCCGGCGCCTCGGCCGCGCGTTGACGCGGCTCGCGAACGCGAGCGTCGATGACGTCCTCGCGCTCGCCGCCGACGAGCCCGGTACCCGCGCGCGCCGCATCGGCGTCACCGGTCCGCCGGGGGCGGGCAAGAGCAGCCTGGTCGGGCGGCTCGCGACGCGGCGATCGCAGGGCGCGGAGGTCGGCGTGCTCGCGATCGACCCGACGAGTCCGCGCACCGGCGGTGCGATCCTGGGCGACCGCATCCGCATGGACGAGCTCGCCGGCGCGCACGAGATCTTCGTGCGCTCGCTCGCCTCGCGCAGCGCCGCCGACGGACTCGCCGACAACCTGCCCGAATTGCTCGCGGCGATGGACGCCGCCGGCTTCGACGAAGTGCTGGTCGAGACGGTCGGCGTGGGTCAGGTCGAGCACGCGGTCCGCGCGCTCGTCGACACGCTGGTGCTCGTCACCGTGCCCGGGAGCGGCGATTTCGTGCAGGCGATGAAGGCCGGATTGGTCGAGGTGGCCGATCTCATCGTCGTCAACAAGGCCGACCTTCCGGGCGCCGCGCAGGCCGCGGCCGAGATCCGCCGCGCGCTCGCGCTCGTCCCGCAGGCACGGGGCGCGCGCCCGCCGGTGCTGCTCGCGTCGATCCAGGATCCCGCGTCGATCGCCGCCTTGTCGCTCGCGATCGACGAGCACCAGCGCGCCGGGCCGGCCGGGCCGACGCAGAGGCGCACCGATTGTGCACGCTACCGCCTGAAAAGCCTCATCGAGCGCCGCGCCGGCGAGATCGTGCGCGCGCTGCCCGACGACGCGTTCGATCGTCCGCTCGCCGAGCAGTACGCGCGGGCGGTCGCGCAGTTCGCCGTGTCCGGGAGCCCCTCGAATCCGCGAGGCGCCTGAAGATGCTCCCGGCGAGTTCGACATCCGATTCCGTCGGCGCGACCCACGCCGACCCGTGCAAGGAGGAACCATGATCGCGAAGCTCAAGAACGTCGCATTGGTCCTGTCCGGTCTCGCGCTCGCGCTGCTCGCGGCCGCGCACCCGGACGCGCAGGCACAGCCGTTCCCCGCCAAGCCGGTGCGCATCGTCGTGCCGCAGACGCCCGGCGGCGCGTCCGACGCGCTCGCGCGCATCATGAGCGTGAAGCTCTCGGAGAAGTGGGGCCAGCCGGTCGTCGTCGAGAACCGCGCCGGAGCCGGCGGCAACATCGGCATGGACGTCGTCGCCAAGTCGCCGGCCGACGGCTACACGCTGCTCATGTCCTACGTCGGCACGCACGCGATCAACGGCGCGCTCTACAAGTCGCTGCCCTTCGACCCGGAGAAGGACTTCGCCGCGGTCGCCACGCTCGCCACGCTGCCGTTCGTCGCGGTCGTCAATCCGAAGAACCCGGCGAAGAGCGTGCAGGACTTGGTCGCGCAGGCGCGCACCTCGCAGGTGACCTTCGGCTCCGCCGGCAACGGCTCGGTCAACCACCTGCTGGGCGAGATGTTCGGCTCGGCCGCGCAGGTGAAGCTCGTGCACGTCCCCTACAAGGGCGCCGCGCCCGCGCTGCAGGATCTCCTGGGCGGCCAGATCCAGGTCGTGTTCACCAGCATGCCGTCGGTCGCGCAGTTCGTGCGCAACGGCACGCTCAACGCGCTCGCGGTCACCAGCGCCAGGCGCTCCGAGTCGTTCAAGGACATCCCCACCATCGCCGAGTCCGGCTATCCCGGCTTCGACGTCAACCCCTGGTTCGGCCTGTTCGCGCCGGCCGGCACGCCGGCGGCGGTGATCAGGCAGATCAACGCCGACATCAACGCGGTGATGAAACAGAAGGACACCGTCGACAAGTTCGCCGCGCAGGGCGCCGAGGTCTACGAGACCACGCCCGAGCAGTTCGCCGCGATCCTCAACGCCGACATCGCCAAGTGGTCGAAGATCGTGCGCGAGTCGGGGGCGAAGGTGGACTGAGGCTCGACAGCCGTGAGCGTCGCCCCAGGCGTTGCCCACCGAGTCGAGTGGCGCGAGCAGACCCATTCGATTCGCAGCCTCGCGATCGGAGGTCGATTGGAACGCAAAGACCGAGCGGTCCGTACCGTTCGCCCTGAGCGCCACCCGGGTCGTGTCGGCGACGTCAGGCCGCCACCTTCCGGCGTGGTCGAATGGCTCTCGCAATGTCGCCCGGTTGCGCTCCGAGCTTGAACAGCGACCGCACGAGAAGGTCGACGGATACGCTGGCGTCCGAAGCCTCCATCTTGGCAACGCGCGATTGACTGGATCGCAGGCGTCTTGCAACGTCGACCTGCGACAATCCCTGGGTGGTGCGCAACGACCGCAGCGCATTGCTCAGAGCGAGCTTGAACTCCACAAAGGCGGCCTCTTCGTCGGAAAGCCCGAGAAACTCGCGAGGCGGCCCGACAGTCCAGCCCGCGGCCCTGAGTCTTGCGCGTTCTTGCTTGTCCATGTTCGGTCCGGATCAGCCTGACTATCGCGGTAGCTCGTCGTACAGGCGCAGTCGGCGTCGGCAGTCCACGATCACCTGCCCGGGCGTCCGACGGGTCTTCTTGCTGAAGACGTCGGCGATCACTATCGCATCCTCGTCGAGGCGAAGAATGATCCGCCAGGTCGCGCCTTCATCCACGATCCGCAATTCATGGCAACGAGCGCCGATCCCGGGCATCGGTCGCGAATGCGGCAGACCCAATTTGGCGCCTCCCTGCAACTGCCGCAGCAGCACGCCCGCCTGGACGCGGGCGGCAAGCGAGAACGGTGGTGTCTTGACCTCGCCCCGCAGCCACTCTTGACCTCGCCCCGCAGCCACACGAGTGGTTTGTCCGTAGCGGACACCGACTCAGTTTATGTCAGATTGGACATCGACGCAACCGGTCGGGCGTTCGACGAGACCACGGGCTTCGGCCCCGCGGCGGTCGCCGGTAGCGTCGATCGGTTCGGTCTCTCCGCACGGATCCGCTTCCGCGTCGAGAACAGTACCCGCCGAATCCGGCGGCAATAGCGGCATGGACGTCGTCGCCAGGTCGCCGGCCGACGGCTACCCGCTGCTCATGTCCTGCGTCGGCACGCACGCGATCAACGGCACGCTCAACGCGCTCGCGGTCACCGCGGCGCGCTCGGTCGTCGACTCCGTCAAACCACCGGCAGCCCCGACGCACCCGACGTCGCGATCTCCCTGGCGATCCGCATCACCGTGCGCGATGCGAGCGTCGTGACGCCGTGTCGTGACAGTGCGAGCGCGATGTGCCGTGTCACCGGCGGATCGACGATTCGCGACGACTGCAATCGGCAATTGCGGACGGCCGCCGAGATCGCGTAGGGACCAAGCAGCGCGTAGAGCCCTCCGTCGGCGACCGCCTGCGTCTGCAGACTGAGCGAATCGGCCTCGAGCGCGACGTCGAGCGCGAATCCGCGCTCGGCGGCCAATTCGTCCAACCGATCGCGCCAGCTGCTCGGCCGGCAAAAATGGACGAGCGGCAACCCGCGCAGCGCGACGAACGGGATCGTCGGCCCGGCGGTGACCGGATCGCCCTCGGCGCCGACCAGGTACGTCTCGGTCTTGACCAGGTAGATGTCGCCGTCGCACGGCGCCGGACTCGTCCGGTACAGGAACGCGAGATCGACACTGCCCTCGTCGAGCCAGGTCTCGATCTGCGCGCCCTGGCCCTCGCGCACCGACAGGTGGATCTGCGGATAGCTGCGCTTGAGCCGGTAGTAGAGCGTGGTGACCAGCGGATGCGCCGTCGACGGCAGGCTCCCGATCCGGACCCGCCCGATCGGCGTGCCGGCCGACGTGCGTACGTCATTGGCGAGCTCATCGGTGCTCGCGAGCCACGCGCGTACCCGGGGCGCGATCCGTCGACCCAGTTCGGTCGGCACGACGCCTCGCCCGGTTCTCTCGAACAGGCGGCCGCCGCATTCCCGCTCCAGGTCACCGAGCCGGCGACTGATTCGTGGCTGGCTCGTACCGTGGGCGAGGGCGACCTTGGAGAGGCTGCCGGCTTCGGTCAGATCGACGAAGAGTTGCCAGGCGGCGTAGTCCATCGCCACGATGATATATCCAATATCGCATGTCTGAAATACTTGTCGTGCCAGTTCTGATATATCGCGCCGATCGCTAGACTGCTCCCGGTACGCAACCCGACCCCTTCCCCTGGAGCCTCCCCATGAAACCTCTGGACCTACGCGGTCTCGTTCCTGCCCCGGTTACCCCGTTCACCCGTAACGGCGATGTCGACCACGCCGCGATCGAGCGACTCGGCGGCTGGCTCGGCGGCTTCCCGGGCGTCAAAGGCCTGGTGGTCCTGGGCCACGCCGGCGAAGGCACGTTCCTGTCGCCCGACGAGCAGTGCGCGGTGATCGAAAGCTTCGTCAAGTCGACCGATGGCCGCGTTCCTGTCATCGCCGGCATCACGCTCGAAGGCACCAAGGTCGCCGCCGCCGAAGCCAGGCGCGCGGTCAAGGCCGGCGCCTCGGCGGGTCTCGTCTACCCCTCGCACGGTTGGCTGCGCTTCGGCTACCAGAAAGGTGCGCCGCAGGACCGATACCGCGCGATCTTCGAGGAGAGCGGGCTGCCGCTGATCCTGTTCCAGTACCCGGACGTGACCAAGGCGACCTACAACCTCGAAACGCAGCTCGACATCGCCGCGCAGCCCGGCGTGTTCGCGATGAAGAACGGCGTGCGCAACATGCGCCGCTGGGACCGCGAGATCCCGGTGATCCGCAAAGAGCGCCCGAACCTGCAAGTCCTCACCTGCCACGACGAGTACCTGCTGCACACGATGTTCGATGTCGATGGAGCGCTGGTCGGCTACGGCTGCATCGCGCCCGAACCGCTGATCGAGATGATCGCCGCCGGCAAGGCCAAGGACTACGCGAAGGCTCGTGCGCTGCACGACCGCCTGCTGCCGGTGACCGCGAACGTCTACCACCGCGGCTCGCACATGGAGGGGACCGTCGCGCTCAAGCACGCGCTGGTCGCGCGCGGCATCCTCGAACACGCGACCGTACGCTCGCCGCTGCTGCCGCTCGACCCGGGCGCCGAGGTCGAGATCGCGAACGCGATGCGTTCCTCGGGGCTCGGCCAGGCGATCGTCCGGGCGGGCGCGGCACGCGCCGCCGCCTGAGGACGTACGCCGCAGATCCGTCACGCAACACGGCCGGACGGCGACGTTCGGCCGCCTCCGCACGAGCGAGGTTCTCCATGAAACTGTTCGCGTACCTGACCGCCATCGCCACGTTCGCCTTCGCGTCCACGGCCTGCGCGCAAGCCACCAAGCCGCTGGACAAGCCGATCCGCATGGTCGTCCCGTTCGCCGCCGGCGGCGGCGTCGACAACGCCGCGCGCGTGCTCGCCAACCAGCTGCGCACCCGGCTCGGCGTCGCTGTCGTGGTCGAGAACCGCGCCGGCGCGAGCGGCTCCGTCGGCGGCAAATCGGTACAGATCGCCCCGGCCGACGGGACGACGCTGCTCTTCTCCGCGTCGACGCATGTGATGGCGAAACAGGTGCTGCGCGAACCGCCCTACGATCCGCAGACCGACTTCGCGCCGGTCGCGCGGGTCGGCGAGGCGCCGCTGATGCTCGTGGTCGCGCCCAAGCACGACGTCAAGAACCTCAAGGCGCTGCTCGATGAAGCGCGCAAGCAGCCGGAGAAATGGTCGGCCGCGATCCCCGCCGCCGGTGCCGCGAGTCACATCGCGACGCTGCTCCTCGCCAAGCAAGGCAAGGTGACGTTCATGATCGTCCCCTACAAGGGCACGCAGCCGGCGGTCACCGATGTGGCCGGCGGGCATACCGATCTCCTGCTCGACTCGATGATCTCGCTCTTGCCGCTCGCGCAGGCCGGCAAGGTGAAGGCGCTCGCGATCACCGCGAAACAGCGCAGTCCGCTCGCGCCGGACGTGCCGACGGTCGCCGAAGCCGGCTTCCCCGACACCGCCTACGTTTCCTGGTACGGCGTCTGGGATCCGAAGGACACGCCGCCCGACGTCGTCGCGCAGTTGAACCGACAGATCAACGCCGCGGTGCAGGACCTCGCCAAGGCCGGTGCCTGGGCGAAGCTCGGCATCGACCCGGTGAACGAAACACCGGATCAGATGAAGCGTTTCATCGCCTCCGACGTGGCCCAGTCCGCGGACCTGCTCAGGAGCGCCGGGTTCAAGCCGGAGTAACCCGATCGCCGTCGGACCGGCAGAGGCGATCGGGGTCGGGCGCCACACCGCTTCGTCCGGCGCCGATGCCCGTGTCGCGAATCGGTTTCGCCCACTTGGCCGCATCCGAAGTGATCCAGGTCAGCGCGTCCGCGGGGCTGTGGCGCGAAGCCGGTCTCCGGGTGCGTCGCGTGACGCGCTATCGGGTCGCGCACGGGATCCCGTCGCGCGCTACGGCGGCACACGCCACGAATTCCCAGCGGCAAGGAGCCGCACGCGCCCCTGGCAGGCGATGGCGGCCGAGGCGCCGACCCCCTACCCGATCAACCCCGTCGCCCAGCGCGCGAACGCGAGCCAGCCCTCGGTTCCCATCACCGCGAGCCGCAGCGGCTGCGACACGATCAGCGCGAGTCCGCCCCATAGCGTGACCGGGTGCAGGCGGCCGCGCGTGCGCCAGTCCCAAACGCCGATCGCGACGATGAAGAGGTCGGTCAGGCCGAAGAACGCCGGCGGTCCGAGCGCCGCAAGGCCCGGCAGGCGTGCGACCGCGGCGCCGAGGATCGAGATCGTGGCGAGCAGCATCGCCCGCTTGTGCGTCTGCGGGTCGCCGCGCCGGGCGATCGCGTACGCGACGAAGGTCGCGAACAACAGCAGGTCGGCGAACGGCACGATGAGGAATTGCAGCGGCGGGACCGGAATGTCGACGAATCCGGTGGACCGCTTCGCGGCGATCAACGCGCCCCAGACGCCCAGCACGAGCATCGCCAGCGCGAGGCCGGCGCCGGCCATGCCGAGCTTGCGATGCAGGTCGACGCGCCCGGCGCGCACGAACGACGCCTGCGTCACCAGCAACACGATCCACGCGGCGAACGCGAGTCCGTGCACGGTGAAAAAGCGTTCGGGCGGCGCCGGATGGTCGGGAAACCAGGGCCGCAGGAAAAAGCTGCGCGCGAACCCGACGAACACGACCGCGAGGATCGCGATCGCCATGCCGGTGTAGAAACGGCGTTCGGCCGCGGCCGGGTCGACGGCCGTCGTCATCGTTGCCATGGCTTCCTCCGGTCGAGGCCGCGTCGGGGGCGCGCGGCGCTACGTGTGCGACTTCGAGCAGGCGGACTCTAGACCCGGCGCACGCCCGGGCGCAAGCGCGGCCCGCCGCGGCCGGCCGGGAGCCGGCCCGGCACGCGCACCCTGTACGATGTCATCGTCATGCCGCGTCCACCCTCGCCATCCGCTTTCCCCGTCACGTCCGACGCCCCGGACATGCCCGAGATCGCCACGCTCGACAACGGCGTGCGCGTCGTCGTCTTCGCTACGCCCCATCTCGCCACCGCGGCGGTGAGCGTCTTCGTGCGCAGCGGCAGCCTGCACGAAAGCGCGCGGCACAACGGCATCAGCCACGTCATCGAGCACATGGCGTTCAAGGGCACGGCCTCGCGCGACTGCCAGCGGATCAACCTCGACGCCGAGCGGCTGGGCGCGGACGTCAACGCGCACACCGACAAGGACCACACCGCGGTCCACATGCGCGGCCTCGCGCGCGACGCCGAGGCCTTCGTCGCGATGCTGGGCGACATCGTTCGCAAGAGCACGTTTCCCGAGGTCGAACTCGAACGCGAGCGCGAGGTCCTGTTGCACGAGTACGCCGAGGTCGAGGACGATGCGCTGGAGACCGCGTACCGGTTGTTCGACAAGGCGTGCTACGGCGATCACCCCGCGGCGCGTCCGGTGATCGGGACCCGCGCGAACATCCGCCGGCTCACCCGCGCCGACCTGGTCGCGCATGTCGAGCGCCACTTCACCGGCGTCAACACCATCGTCGGCGTCGCCGGCGACGTCGATCCGGACCGGGTCGTCGCCGCCGCACGCGAGGCGTTCGGCGACATGCCGCGCGGAACGGAAAACCGCGTCACCGCGCCCGGCTTCGTCCGCGGCCTGCGCGCACGCCGCCTGGCCGGCTGCGGACAGGCGCATGTCGTGCTCGGCTTCCCGATTCCGGCGCTCGCGGACGAGCACCACGCGCACGTCGTGGCCGCCGCGCTGTTCGGCGAAGGCATGAGTTCACCGCTGCTCGATCGGCTCCGCGAGCGACGCGGCCTCGTCTACCACGCGGACTGCACGACCGACGTCAGGGACGCGTACGGCCAGTTCGTCGTCGAGGCGTCGACCGCCCCGGAGAATCTCGGCGAGTACTTCGTCGAGGTCACCCGGATGCTGCGCGAGCACGTCGACGCCGTCGATCCGGTCGGACTCGAACGCGCGCGCAACCAGATCGCGGTGCGCGGCCTTTGCGCGCAGGAAGCGCCCGCGCAGCGGCTGGAGATCGCGGCGCTCGACCTCTACGCGCTGGGCCGCGTGCGCCCGCGCGCGGAGTCGCTGGCCCGCATCGCCGCCGTCACGCCCGCGCAGGTGCGCGACGCCTTCGCGCGGATGCTGGAAACCGGCGCCGCGGTCGCGCTCGCGGGCAAGTTCGCCAGGGGCGAGGAGGAGCGAGTGGCGGGTATGTTTCATAAATGACATAAAGAGGCTGTAGGCGTATCGTTAATGACACTCTGCGCTTGGCAACCGAGGGAGAGCGATGATACTTGGGTGAACCCCTGTGTCCTGTTGAGTTTCGTTAATGAAACAGTCGCCAGATGTTCCCCTCGAAGTCGCCGAGCAGCTTCGCGTACTGGGTGAGCACATCCGGGTCGCGCGCATCCGGCGCCGAAAGGGGCAGGCGGAACTCGCCAGCGCCTGCGGGATCGGTCGCACGACCCTGCATCGGATCGAGGCGGGCTCGCCGGGTACCACCATCGGCAACGTCTACGCGGTGCTGTGGGCGCTCGGCCTGCTGACCTCGACCCGCGCGGTGGCCGACCCGGACGCCGACCAGCATGGCAAGACCCTCGAGGCCGCGCGACGCGTCAAACGCGTCGTGCGCGGCTCGACGGCCGACACGGAAGACAGCGACTTCTAGCATCCCGCCGTGGCGCTCGCTCATCCCCGCGTCTACGTCTACATCCAGTTGCCGGGGAGCTTCGACTGGGTGCCTTGCGCGTCGCTCGTGGTTCGCGAGCCCGGAGCGAACCTGTTCGAGGGCACGTTCACGTACGGTCAGCGCTACCTCAAGCGGTCCGGCGTGGTCGCGCTGGATCCCTTCCATCTGCCGCTGCAGGAAGCCCCGCACCGGGTCACCAGGCTGAAGGGCATTCCGGGCGCCGTCCGTGACGCGAGTCCCGACGCCTGGGGGCGCCGCGTCATACAGGCGAAGCTGCATCGGCCCGACGCCGACATCGGCGAAACCGAGTACCTGCTCCACGGGCCCGACGATGCCGCGGGCAATCTGCGCTTCGGTCTGACGCGCGACCCGGCGCCGCACCCGCGCAAGATCAATCGGACGCACCAACTGCAGGCGCTCATCGACGCGTCCCAGAAGCTCGATCAAGACGGAACGCTGCCCTGGGAGCTGCTCGAATCGCTGGAGCCCGGCACCCGCATGGGCGGCGCGAGGCCGAAGGTGAGCATCGAGGACGAGCAGCGCATCTGGCTCGCGAAGTTCCCCGAGGAGAGCGACCGCCACAACTGGCAGCGCATCGAGTACGCGACGCTCGAGCTCGCACGTGCGGCCGGGCTCGACGTGTGCCGCGCGCGAATCGAGCGCGTCGGCACCCAGGACGTGCTGATGCTCGAGCGCTTCGACCGCGAATGGAACCCGGACCGGCGCGCCTGCGCGCGCCGTGGATTCGTCTCCGGCCTCACGGTGCTCGACGCGGAGGACGGAATCACGGGCCGCGAACGCTGGTCGTATCCGCTGCTCGCCGATGAACTGCGTCGCTGGTCGCGCGACCCGCAGGCGGACCGGCGCGAGCTATTCCGCCGGATGGTGTTCAACGCCATGGTCACCAACACCGACGACCATCCGCGCAATCACGCCCTGCTGGCCGCGGGGTCCGGCTGGCGCCTGTCGCCCGCCTACGATCTCGTGCCGCAGGCGCAGATGTCGCTGGAGCGGCGCGACCTCGCGCTCACCGTCGGCCGCTTCGGGCGCGCAGCCAGCCTGTACAACCTGCTCTCGCAAACGACGCCTTTCGGTCTGTCGCAGGAAGCCGCGCAGGCGGAGATCGACCGCATGTTGGACGTCGTTCGCGGATGGCGCGACCGGTACCGGAGTCACGGCGTGGACCAGCGCGGCCTCGACATGCTGGAACGCGCGATACTGCCGCCTTCGTTCTTCGCGATGGAGGCGCCGCAAGCCATTGAACCGTAGTCATGCCGGGCGGATGCGACGTTGGCCCCGGAATGTACGGCAGTTCATAAGTGGAGGTAATCTGCCTTCATCGATCCTTGGTAACCGAGGAGAGGACGATGAAGAAGTCGAAGTTTTCGGAGGAGCAGATCGCGTACGCCC
>JADZDA010000011.1 GCA_020851255.1 Burkholderiales bacterium
ACGTGCAGCCGTCGCGCCGGCCCAAGGACGGCCGCTACGGCGAGAACCCCAACCGGCTCTACCAGCACCACCAGTTCCAGGTGGTGCTCAAGCCCTCGCCCGCCGACATCCTCGACCTCTACCTGGGCTCGCTCGAGGCGCTCGGCTTCGACTTGCGCCGGAACGACGTCCGCTTCGTCGAGGACGACTGGGAGAACCCGACGCTGGGCGCCTGGGGACTGGGCTGGGAAGTGTGGCTGAACGGCATGGAGATCACGCAGTTCACCTACTTCCAGCAGGTCGGCAGCCTCGACTGCGATCCGATCACCGGCGAGATCACCTACGGACTCGAGCGGATGTCGATGTACCTGCAGGACGTCGAGTCGGTCTTCGACCTGCGCTACACCGAGTCGATCTCCTACGGCGACGTGTTCTTCCAGAACGAGGTCGAGCAGTCGACCTACGCGTTCGATCTCTCCGACGCGCCGAGGCTCTTCGAGCAGTTCGGCTACTACGAGGGCGAGGCGAAGCGGCTGCTCGAGGCGAGGATGCCGCTGCCCGGCTACGAGATGATCCTCAAGGCCGGCCACACGTTCAACCTGCTCGACGCGCGCGGCGCGATCTCGGTCACCGAGCGCGCCGGCTACATCGGCCGCATCCGCGCGCTGTCGCGGCTGGTCGCGACCGCCTACGTCGATTCGCGCCGGGCGCTCGGCTACCCGATGCTCGCCGAGCGCGAGCGCGCGGCGATGCCGGCGCGCTACGCGGAGGAAGCCGGCGAGCCGGCGCAACCGGCCGGTGCGGCGGAGGCCGCCCGATGACCGCCGCGACGCTGCTGGTCGAGCTGGGATCGGAGGAACTGCCGCCGAAGGCGCTGCGCCGCCTCGCCGACGCCTACGCCGAGGCCCTCGCCGCGGGGCTGCGCTCGCGCGGCTACCTCTCCGGGTCGTCGCAGGTCACGCCCTGCGCGACGCCGCGCAGGCTGGCCGTCACGATCACCGCGGTGCTCGCGGTCGCGCCGGACACCGAGGTCCGGGACAAGCTGATGCCGGCGAAAATCGCCTGGACGGCCGACGGGTCCGCGACCGACGCGCTGCGCAGGAAGCTCGCGCAACTGGGTCGCGCGGGGCTCGCCGACGTCCGCCGGGATGAGTCGGCCGGCGGACCGGACCGCATCGTCGTCGAGTCCGACGGCAAGGCCGACTACGCGTACCTGCGAAGCCTCGCGAAGGGCCAGCCGCTCGCGCGCGGCCTGCAGGCGGCGCTCGACGAGGCGATCGCGAAACTGCCGATCCCCAAGGTGATGAGCTACCCGACGCCGCCGTCCGGCGGCGCGTCGGGCAGCTATTTCAACCGCGAGAAGTTCGTCCGGCCCGCGCACTGGCTGGTCGTGCTGCACGGCGACGCCGTCGTGCCGGTGCGCGCGCTGGGCCTCGACGCCGGGCGCGTCACCGGCGGCCACCGCTTCCTCGGCCGGCGCGACGTCGAGATCGCGAGCGCCGACGCCTGGGTCGACGCGCTGTGGAACCACGGCAAGGTCGTCGCGCCGTTCGACGAGCGCCGCCGCGCGATCGAGGCCGCGCTCGCGAAGGCCGCGCAGGGCGACCGCGTGGTCGCGCCCGACGCGCTGCTCGACGAGGTCACGTCGCTGGTCGAATGGCCGGCCGTCTACGCCGGCACGTTCGACCCGGCGTTCCTCGCGGTCCCGCAGGAATGCCTGATCCTGACCATGCAGCAGAACCAGAAGTATTTCGCGCTGACCGCCGACGACGGGAAGATGCGCGCGCGCTTCCTCGTCGTGTCGAACCTCGCCACCGACGACCCGCGGGCGATCGTCGCCGGCAACGAGCGCGTCCTGCGCGCCCGGCTGGCGGACGCGAAGTTCTTCTTCGACCAGGACCGCCGGCAGCGGCTGGACGCACGGCTGCGCAGGCTCGCGTCCGTCGTCTACCACAACAAGCTCGGCACGCAGGCCGAGCGCGTCGAGCGGATCCGGGCGATCGCGCGGGCGTACGCGCCGGTCCTGGGCGCGGACCCGGCGCTCGCCGATCGCGCCGCGGCGCTCGCGAAGGCGGACCTGGTGACCGACATGGTCGGCGAATTCCCGGAACTCCAGGGAACCATGGGCCGTTATTACGCGCGGCACGACGGCGAGGACGCGGCGGTGGCGGACGCGATCGCGCAGCACTACGCGCCGCGCTACGCCGGCGACGCGCTGCCCGACGGGCCGGTCGCCCAGGCGGTCGCGCTGGCCGACAAGCTCGAGGCGATGGCCGGCCTGTTCGGCATCGGCCAGACGCCGACCGGCGACAAGGACCCGTTCGGCCTGCGCCGCGCCGCGCTGGGCGTGCTGCGCATCCTGATCGAGAAGCGGTCGGCCCTCGCGCTCGATGCCGCGATCGCCGCGGCGTTCCGGGCGTTCGCCGGCGTCGCGGCGGTCAAGCCGGCGACGGCGGAGCTGACCGCCTTCATCCTCGACCGGCTGCGCGGATACCTGCGGGAGGCCGGCGGCACGGCGAACCAGGTCGAGGCGCTGATCGCGCAGCGGCCGGCGACGCTCGAAACGATGCCCGCGCGCCTGGCCGCGGTCCAGGCGTTCGAGGCGCTGCCCGAGGCCGCGGCGCTCGCCTCCGCGAACAAGCGGATCGTCAACATCCTGAGGAAGTCCGGCGCCGAGGCCGCGCCCGCCGTCGACCGCGCGAAGCTCGCGCCGGGCGCGGAGCACGATCTGTGGGCGACGTTCCAGAGCCTCGGTCCGGCGGTCGAAGGCGCCCTGGCCCGCGGCGACTTCACGACGGCGCTCAAGTCGCTCGCCGCGTCCAAGCCGGTCGTCGACCGGTTCTTCGACGAGGTGATGGTGATGGCGGACGACGCGTCGATCCGCGCGAACCGGCTCGCGCTGCTCGCCGGGGTCGCCGGGACGATGAACCGCGTCGCCGACCTGTCGAAGCTCGCGATCTGACGGCCGCCCCGGCAGCGTTCGTGCGCGGCCGGGCAGCGCGGCCGGCACGGCCGGCGCCACCGGGCTTCGTCGCGCACCCCGATTTGCCGCTACAGTTACGCCCGTGGTCCAGTTCGCCAACGAAACCGTCGCCCAGACCCGCGCCGCGCGCCTGGTCATCCTCGACCGGGACGGCGTGATCAACGCCGACAGCGACCAGTTCATCAAGTCGCCGGACGAATGGCGCGCGATTCCCGGCAGCCTCGAGGCGATCGCCCGGCTGAACCACGCGGGCTACCGGATCGCCGTCTGCACCAACCAGTCGGGTATCGGCCGCGGGCTGTTCGACATGGCGACGCTCAACGCGATCCACGACAAGATGCACCGCCAGCTCGCGCAGGTCGGCGGCCGGATCGACGCGATCTTCTTCTGCCCCCATACCGGGGACGCCCAGTGCGAGTGCCGCAAGCCGAAGACCTCGATGCTCTCCGAGGCCGGCCGCCGTTTCGGAGCCGACCTCACGCAGGTGCCGTGCATAGGCGACAGTCTGCGCGACCTCGAGGCGGCGCAGTCCGTGGGCGCCCAGCCGATGCTCGTGCTGACCGGCAAGGGCGAGAAGACGCTGCGCATCGGCAACTTCCCGGCCCATACCGTCATCTTTCCCGACCTCGCGTTCGCGGCCTCGGCGCTGCTCGCGCGCGACTGATCGGCGCCGGCCGTGCAGGCGATCCGGGCCCTCCTCTTCACCGTCTTCCAGCTCGTGGTCACGCCGCTGTACGCGGCGCTGATGCTCGCGACGTTCTGGCTGCCGCGGCTCGCCCGCTACCGGATCGCCGCGAACTGGTGCCAGGTCGTCGCCTGGGGCGCGCGGCTCATCTGCGGCATCCGCTGGCGGGCCGAGGGTCTCGCGAACATCCCCCGGACGCCGCACGTGGTCATGTCCAAGCACAGCTCGACCTGGGAGACGCTGGCGCTCGGCATCTACCTCCCGCCGATCGCGTTCGTCGCGAAGAAGGAGCTGCTCAGGCTCCCGTTCTTCGGCTGGGGATTCGCGCTCGCCTCGCCGATCACCATCGACCGCAAGGCCGGCCGCGACGCGATGGAACAGATCGCCGAGCAGGGGCGGGCGCGCTTCGCCCAGGGTTTCTGGATCGTCGTCTACCCGGAAGGCACGCGGATCCGCGCCGGAACGCGCGCCAAGTACAAGACCGGAGGAGCGCGGCTCGCCCTCGCGCTCGACGTCCCGGTGCTGCCGGTCGCGCACAACGCCGGCTGGCTCTGGCCCAAGGGCGTGTTCGGAAAGCGGCCCGGGGAGATCACCGTCGTGTTCGGCCCGCCGATCGCCACGCACGGCAAGGACCCCGGTGCGATCACCGCGGAAGTGGAAGCATGGATCGAACGCGAGGTCGCCCGGCTGGGCGCGCCCGGCTGACCGGGCGCCCCCGCAACGCGGGCGCGGCGACGCTGCGCCGGGTCGTGCTCGCCGGCGAGCACGTCGACTACCGGCTCGTCCGCGCGCGCCGCCGCTCGATCGGCATGTCGGTGGACCTGGACGGCCTGTCCGTCCGCGCGCCGCGCTGGGTGACGCTGCGCGAGATCGAGGAGGCCCTCGTCGAGCGCGCCGCCTGGATCGTCCGCACGCTGGCCGAATGGCGGGCGCGGCGGCGCGAGGTGCTGCCGCGCGAGTGGCGAACCGGCGCGCCGATCCTCTACCTGGGCGCCGAGCTCAAGCTCGCCGTATTCCCGTCGCGGACGATGCACGTGCGCCCGGACCTCTTCGACCTGACCGTGCTGCACCCGGCGTCCGGCGACGAGCGCGCGGTCGCGGACACGGTCGCCCGATGGCTGCGCGACGAGGCCGCCCGGCGGATCGTGCCCCGCGTCGCCGATTTCGCGCTGCGGTTCACCGAAGCGCGTCCGCCGGTCCGCCTGTCGAACGCGCGAGGCGAGTGGGGGAGCTGCAACCACCGCGGCGAGATCCGGCTGAACTGGCGACTGATCCAGCTGCCGCCGGCGCTGGCCGACTACGTCGTCGCGCACGAGGTCGCGCACCTGGTCGAGCTCAACCACTCGCGGCGGTTCTGGGCGCTGGTCGAGACGCTGATGCCCGGCCACGACGCGCACCGTCGCGCGCTCGAGGACTGGACCGCGCTGCTCGCCGCGTAGTCGCCCGGGTCGTTCAGCCGGCCTGCGCGGGCGCGGCGAGCGCGGGCAGGTCGACCGCGAGCCCGGCTTCGCGCTCGAGGATCGCCGCCAGCGCGGCGCCGAGTTCGCCGCCGCCGCGGCTGTCCCGCCAGCGGCCGTCGACGGCGCGGTAGTGGAATCCGCCGCTCTTCGCGGCGACCCAGATCTCGCGATTCGGTCCATGCCGGTTCACCACGATCCGGGCGCCGCCCGCCGAATCGATCTCCAGGATGCCGTCGGCGAGCCGCCAGTCCGCGTCGACGTCGGACCCTTCGATGGCGCGCTCGACCGCGTCGGCGATCGCGTGGAGCGTCGCATCGGCGGCGGCGAGGAAACGGGCGTCGGCGGTCATGGCGGCGGTGATGTCGTGGCGGGGTCGCGTGCTACCATCGCCGCCGATGTTACGCGATCCGTGCGACACGCCGCGCGTTTCCCGATCCGCCCGCGTGGCGGTCGCGGCGGTGGCGCTCGCCGCCCTCGTCGCCGGCTGCGGCATCAAGGGCCCGCTCAGGCTTCCGGACGCCGCACCCGCCGCGCCGCCGGCCGCGAACCCCGGCGATCGCGCCGACCCCGCCAAGCCGAAGTGAGCGCCTTCGCGATGCGCGGCGGCGAACTCGGCGTCGACGGCCTGCCGCTCGCCGAGATCGCCGCGCGCCACGGCACGCCGTGCTACGTGTACTCGCGGCGGGCGCTCGAGGAGGCGTACCGCGCGCTCGACGCGTCGCTCGCCGGGGTGCCGCACCTCGTCTGCTACGCGATGAAGGCGAACGCCAACCTGGCGATCCTCGACGTCTTCGCGCGGCTGGGCAGCGGCTTCGACATCGGGTCCGGCGGCGAGCTGGCCCGTGCGCTCGCCGTGGGCGCCGACCCGCGCCGGAGCGTGTTCTCCGGCGTGGGCAAGTCCGCCGCCGAGTTGCGCCAGGCGCTCGACGCGGGGATCGGCTGCTTCAACGTCGAATCGGCCGCGGAGCTCGAGCGCCTGGACGCGGTGGCGCGCGCGTCCGCGCGCCGGGCGCCGGTCTCGCTGCGGGTCAATCCGGACGTCGATCCGCGGACCCACCCGTACATCTCGACCGGGCTCAAGGAGAGCAAGTTCGGCATCGCCTTCGACGACGCGCTGGCGCTCTACCGGCGGGCGCGGTCGATGACCGGCATCGAGATCGTCGGCATCGACATGCACATCGGCTCCCAGATCACCGAGCTCGCGCCCTACGCCGAAGCCGCCCGGAAGGTGTTCGCGCTGTGCGACGCGCTCGCGGCCGAGGGTATCGCGCTCGACCACGTCGACCTGGGCGGCGGCCTGGGCATCCGCTACCGGGACGAGACGCCGGTGCCGTTTCCCGAGTACGCCGCGATGGTGCGCGAGCTGTTCGCGGGCCGGCGGGAGCGGCTGGTCCTCGAACCGGGCCGGCGGCTCGTCGCGGAGGCCGGCGTCCTGCTCACACGCGTCGAGTACCTGAAGCCGGGTCCGGTCCGCCACTACGCGATCGTCGACGCGGCGATGAACGACCTCGTACGTCCGGCGCTCTACGACGCCTGGCACCCGGTCGCGCCGGTGCGGCCGCGTCCGGGCACGCCGATGCGCTGGGATCTGGTCGGCCCGGTGTGCGAGAGCGCGGATTTCCTCGCGCACGACCGCGACCTCGTGCTCGAGGCGGGCGACCTGATCGCCATCGGGGCCGCCGGCGCCTACGCGATGTCGATGAGCTCGAACTACAACGCCCGGCCTCGTGCCTGCGAAGTGATGGTCGACCGCGGCGTCGCGCACGTGGTCCGTCGGCGCGAGACCGCCGCCGATCTCTACGCGCTCGAGTCACCGCTGCCGCGGTCCTGACTCTCCCGACTCGTGCGACGCGCCGAGCATGCGGCGCGGGGCGCATCCGCGGACGTGCGGATACGCAACACGCGCGCGCGCCGGTCGATCCGGCCGGCTCCAAATCTTGCAAATCGTTGAAATGCGGCTAGAATGCAGGCAGCAGGTGCCAGAGGATTTGTCAAGAGGTCCGAGACAAGGACCCGCACCTGCCGGGTAGTCCATAACAGATCCAGAAACTCAGACAGGAGAAAACGATGTTGGCTGACATGATGTCGATGATGGCGCCGGCGGCCGCGGCCCCCGCGCCCAAGAAGAAAGCGACCAAGCGCAAGGCGAAGAAGGCCACCAAGAAGAAGGCCGCCCCGAAGAAGACGGCGACCAAGCGCACGGCCACGAAGCAGAAGGCCGCCCCGAAGAAGAAGGCGACCAAGCGCACGGCCACGAAGAAGAAGGCCACCAAGAAGAAGGCGACCAA
Source organism: Burkholderiales bacterium (assembly GCA_020851255.1). GTDB lineage: Bacteria > Pseudomonadota > Gammaproteobacteria > Burkholderiales > Casimicrobiaceae > VBCG01. Next base: position 7,396 of record JADZDA010000011.1, read on the forward strand.
GCGCAAGGCCACCAAGAAGAAGGCGACCAAGCGCAAGGCGAAGAAGGCGACCAAGAAGAAGGCCGCCCCGAAGAAGAAGGCCACGAAGAAGCGGGCCACCAAGCGCAAGGCCGCGAAGAAGTAATCAGCGCGAGCGGCCACAAAGTCCGCCGCAAGCGTGCAGCGGACCACGAAAACGGGCGACGCCAGCGGCGTCGCCCGTTTGCATTCCGGCCCCCGGTTCCGGCGCGGGCCTCGGCCGGGCGCCCCGGTCCCCCCGAGCCCGGATCCGCCGCGGCCGGATTCTCCCGGCGCGGCGCCGCCTAGCCCCCGCGCGTCCCGTTCGCCTTCGCGTTGGTCGGCGCGCGCACGGGGGCGGGCGCCTTGGGCGCGGTCGACGGCGCGCGCGGGCCCGCGGCGGGCCTCGGGCGACTTCGGCCTCCGGTCACGACATCGGTCGTCACGCGCAGCCGCTGACCCGAGCGCAGCGCGTTCTGGGACAGGCCGTTCCAGCGGCGCAGATCCTCGGCGGTGACCCCGTAGCGGGAGGCGATCGTCGACATCGTCTCGCCGTGCCTGACCGTGTGGTAGAGCGTCCGACCGGACGGCACGCTGGTGAAGACCGTCTTCGCGAGCGACTCGGCGGTCGCGTCCGAGGGAATCTGCGCGGGCACCAGCAGCGCGTGCCCGACCGGCACCGGTGTCCTCGGCCCCAGGCCGTTGACCGCCCGCAGCGTCTCCACCGGCAGCCCGAAGCGCGCGGCGATCTGCGCCGGCGTCTCGCCGGATCGCATCCGGTGCGCCTGCCAGGTGACGCGGGGCTGGTCCGCGAGTTCGAGCTTCGCCGCGAACATCTCCGCGCGGTCGATCGGCAGCAGGATCGTGTGCTCGTCCGCGCCGGCGATCACCGGCCGGTTGTGCTGAGGGTTGAGCGACACGAACTCGTCCACCGACATCTCCGCCAGCTCGGCGGCGAGCTTCACGTCGATCGCACCCGAGGTCTTGATGGCGGTGAAGTACGGGGAGTCCGGCACCTCGGCCAGCACGAGGCCGTAGCGCTCCGGATCGCGAATCAGGTTCTTCACGGCCTGGAGCTTCGGCAGGTAGTTGCGCGTCTCCACCGGCATCGGCAGCGCCGCGTAGTCGGCCGGCTTGCCCCTGGCGCGATTCTTCGCCACCGCGCGCGCGACGTTGCCCTCGCCCCAGTTGTACGCGGCGAGCGCGAGCTGCCAGTCGCCGAAGTCGCCGTGGAGCTTCTCCAGGTAATCGAGCGCCGACTCGGTCGCCGCCAGCACGTCGCGGCGGGAGTCGTACCAGAAATTCTGCGCGAGGCCGTACTGCCGGCCGGTCGACGGGATGAACTGCCACATGCCCGATGCCCGCGCGCGCGACATCGCGAGGGGATTGAACGCGCTCTCGACCATCGGCAGCAGCGCGAGGTCCAGGGGCAGGCGACGCGACTCGACCTCGCTGACCACGTGGTACAGGTAGCGGCGGCTGCGGTCGATCATCCGGGCCACGTAGTCCGGACGCTCCGAGTACCACTGCTCCCACTTGGTGACCCGCGGGTCGTCGACGAGGTCGGGGATCGAGTAACCGCTGACGATCCGCGACCACAGGTCCGGCGCCTGCGGCGGCAAAGGTTCGAGGTCGGCGCCCGCGGCCGCGGGAAACGGCTCCGCGGGGATGCCGCTCAGCGCTTCGTGCAGCCGCGCGACCGCGATGCGCGGCGCGACGCTCGGCGCGGGCAGGACCGGCGGCAGCGCGGTCTCGCGCACGTCCGCGGGGGTCTCGCCTACCCGGATCGCGGGCGCCGGATCCGCGGGGGGCGTGCTCGCCGGGAGATCGGGCAACGGGCGCGCGGCGGCCGGCGCGACGGCCGGCGACACGGGTTCGAACGGCGCGACCGCGCACCCGGCGATCAGGACGACGCAGACAGCCAACGGAATCGATGAGCAGCGTCGTGTCAAACGTTCACTCCGGGCGACGGCGCGATCTCGGGCCGGCCGCGCGATGGTAGGCGGACGACCCGGGACCGCGCAATCCGGGCCATCCGATCAGAACACGTTCTTCCAGGCGCGCAACGCCGCGAAGACACCGACCTCGCCGTCGAGCGCATGCCCGGCACGCGCGACGGCGGCCGCCGCGACCGCCGGGACCCGCGCGCGCAGGAACGGGTTGGTCGCCGCCTCGTCGGCGAGCGTCGACGGGACCGTCGGCAGGCCGGCCTCCCGCTTCGCGAGCTCCCGTTCCACGCGCGCCGCGATTCCCGGATTGCCCGGTTCGACCGCGGCGGCGAAGCGGAGGTTCGCGATCGTGTACTCGTGCGCGCAGTAGACGCGCGTGTCCGGCGCCAGCGCGGCGAGCTTCGCGAGCGACGCGTGCATGACCTCCGCCGTGCCCTCGAACAGCCGGCCGCAGCCGCCGGCGAACAGCGTGTCGCCGCAGAAGAGCACGGGATCGCCCCAATCCCGCCGGCCGCCGACGTACGCGACATGGCCGGCGGTGTGGCCGGGCACGTCCACCACCTCGAGCGACAGGGCCATCCCGGGCAGGACGATCCGCTCGCCGCCGCCGACCGGCCGAGTGCATGCCGGGATCGACTCACGGGCGGGCCCGAACACCGTGATCGGGCGACCGCGAGCGAGCGCGGCGACGCCGCCCGTGTGGTCCGGGTGATGATGCGTGACCAGGATCGCGACGAGCTCGACCCGTTCGCGTTCGAGCCAGGACTCGACGGGGCCCTCGTCTCCGGGGTCGACGACCACCGCGCGATCGCCGGCGCGGATCGCCCAGATGTAGTTGTCGCTGAACGCGGGCAACGGGATAATCGCCGGCATGGACGCATCTTCGGAGGGCGGCGCAAGCGTGTCAACGTCGCCTGCCGGCTGGTTCCGAACGCCGCTGGGACACTACCTGCAACAGCGCGAACTCGCCTACTTCGAGCGTACGGTCGCCGACATCTTCGGGTTCTACGCGCTGCAGATCGGCCTGCCCGAGATGCCCGCGCTGGCCGCCTGCCGCATTCCCTCGCGCTGGACCGTCGACTACGATCCGCCCGCGGCGCTCGTCGCCGACGCCCACGCGCTGCCGCTGCCGGAGAACACCGTCGATCTCGTCGTCATGCCGCACGCGCTCGAGTTCACCGACGATCCGCACCAGATGCTGCGCGAGGCGTGGCGCGTGATGCGCCCGGAAGGCCAGATCATCATCGCGGGTTTCAATCCGTTCTCGCTCTACGGCGTCAAGCGCTACTTCGGTCGCGAGCAGACTCCGCCGTGGAACGGCAATTTCATCGGTCTGTGGCGGTTGAAGGACTGGCTCAAGCTGCTGGGCTTCGACGTGATCGGCGGCCGGCTCGACGCCTACGCGCCGCCGTTCGCGCGGGAGAAATGGCTCTCCCGCTGCGGGTTCTTCGAGCAGGCGGGCGACCGGTGGTGGCCGGTCGCCGGCGGCGTCTACTTCCTGCGGGCGACCAAGCACGTGGCCGGCCTGCGCATGCTCGCGCCCTCCTGGCAACGGCGCGAGCGGCGCAACAAGGCGCTCTCCCCGGCGGCGCGCGCGAGGGAAAGCCTGACGACGCGCGAGTCCGGCCGGCGATGACCCGCTCCGTCCGCGGGGATCCGCGGCCCCCGCTCCCGGTGTGCTCGCGGTGACGACCGCGCACCAGGTCGTCGTCTACACCGACGGCGCGTGCAAGGGCAATCCCGGGCCGGGCGGCTGGGGCGCGCTGCTCCTGTCCGGCGGTCGCGAGAAGGAGCTCTGGGGCGGCGAGCACGCGACGACCAACAACCGGATGGAACTCACCGCCGTGATCCGCGCGCTCGAGTCGCTCAAGGGCGCCTGCGAAGTCGAGCTCCACACCGATTCGCAGTACGTAAAGAACGGCATCGAGACCTGGATCCACGGCTGGAAACGCAACGGCTGGAAGACCGCCGATCGCAAGCCGGTGAAGAACGAGGACCTGTGGCGCACGCTCGACACGCTCGCCGCGGCGCACCGCGTCCGCTGGCACTGGGTCCGCGGTCACGCGAACGACGTGGGCAATCTGCGCGCCGATGCGCTCGCGAACCGCGGAGTGCCGCCCCGCTGAACCGGCGGCGGCGTCTGCCGGCCGCTATTTCTTGACGAACTCGCCGGACTCGCAGTCGACGCGGCGGAACGGGTAGGTGACCTTGTGGTCGCGCTCGGCGCCCTTGTCGCTCACGCGCCCGCCGACCTCGACGTAGAGCCAGCCCAGCGAAGCCCGGCGATACGTGATGTACGTCGGGAATCCGGTCCCGCCTGTTCGGAACGTGAAGATCTCGTCCCCGCCCTCGCGGCGCGTCTCGGCGAGCTTGAAGGCGACGACCGGCTTGCCGACCTGCGCGGCGACGTAGTAGACGGCGTCGTCGCGCGGCTCGAGCCTCAGGTACTCGAAGCTCACGGTCTGGTCCGGCAGCGCGTTGTGCCCCACGCCGACCATCAGGTTGCCGCGCAACGGGTGCCAGTATTCGCGGAACTCGCGCTGCCGGCGGCCGACGCCGACCGACCCTTTCCAGCAGCCGTTCAACCACGCGAGCGGTGCGAGCGGCCCGGTGTACGCCGGCTCCGTCGCAGGCGGCGACTCGCCGGCGCGGGCAACGCCCCTGGAGGCCGCGTCCGACTTCGGCGTCGCGTCCGGGGCAGTTGTCGACGGCGCGGCTGACGACGAACCCGCCGCAGCGCTGGCGTCGGATTTCGCCGGAGACGCGGGGACCGGCACGGAGGCGGCCGCAGGGGTCGGCGCCGACTTCTCGACGGCCGCCTTCTCGACGGGCGCCGCCGGCGATTGCGCGCCCGCCTGAGCAGCCGCGCAGGCGATCACGATCGCCACGGCGAGCGGCCGGGCGGCGTACCGGGTCCTGAACCAGGGAAATCGCGTCATGGTCACTGGGGCCGCGCGAGCGGCAGGTTGAGCAGGAGATTCTGCGGCTTGAGCTTGAGGCGGCGATCGGCGTCGATCGCCATCGCGAGCCACACCGGCCGCCCGGAAACCGACGCCCGCATGTCGGACGGGTCGGCGAAATCGAGACGGAACAAGGCCACGAGCCTCCCGAGCCGGTCGGACTCGACGTCGGCGCGATTGTACAGGTCGTTCAGGATGCCCGACGCCTCGGCGTCGAGCCCCGCGTGCCAGACCCAGTGCTCGTCGTCGATCGCGCGCTGCGGCGCGACCCGCACCTCGACGTGCAGGAAGTGCCGGACCCAGCGTTCGATCACTCGACACAGCCCGTCGAGCGCCGGCTGGCCCCGGTTCAGGCTGACGGCGAGATCGTGCCGCTCGTCCCGGGACCAGTAGACCTCGGCGTTGTCCCGCGAGAGCACGTCGACATCCATCGTCCGCATTGGGACCCGGTTCTTCGCGAGCAGTTCCCCGACGTGTCCGAAGCCGCCGGTCGTCGCATGTCTGTCGACGGTCTGGTCGTCGGCCGACATCAGCGTGCCGTCGTCGAGGATCGCCACGCGCTGCGCCCGGAACAGCATCTCGGCGGCGCGCGCGTGGATCGGATCCGGGCGATCGCCGAGGATATGCCGGAGCAGGACGCGGGTGAGTTCGTGGACGAACATCGGCGGAACGTCGACGCCCTCGCCCTGGAAGAGCCGGACGTACGCGGCCTCGAGCGAAGGCGCGTCGATGAGCCGCTGCCGGAACGCGAGCCATATCCGGTAGTTCTCGCGCGCGTCGTCGTCGCGGATCGCGGCGATCGCCGTCGGGGAGATCGCCTCCCGCGGGCTCGCGACCAGCGCGTCGTGGATGGCGAGCTCCGCATCGCAGGAACCGTCGATCGGCGCGAGCTCCGGTCGCGCGAGGTAGCCGCGCAGGAAGTCGTCGGTCACGGTCAGACGGCCGTCCGCACCGACGACCAGCCGTCGATAGCCGCAGGAAGCCCACCAGTCGGTCATCGTCGCCGCCGGGACGCCGTGCCGCGCGCTCGGGAGCCTCGTGCGCGCTCCGGGGGGATCACCACCGCGCGCGCCGGGCCGCCCCAAGCGCGCGGAGCCCCCTGGGGGGAGGCGCGCAACGCGCGCTTCGGTGGGGTCACCTACCCCCCCAGCATCGCCTTCTTGAGATCGGACTGGACCGGCTTGTCACCCAGCCAGATCCGGGTCATCGCCGCGTTGAACGCGTCGCCGGCGATCGTCGCCTTCGCCTGGCCGTTGAACGCGATCTGCGTCGCGCCGCCGGCGTAATCGAGCGTCACGACGTCCTTCTCCTTGACCTCCTTGAACGCCCTCATCGTCGCGACCATCTGGTCGACTTGCGCCTTGACCGCGGCGAGCTCGGCCTCGGAGTTGTTGTCCTTGAGGCCATCGACGAGCGCGTCGACGAGCTGGTCGGCCGAGAGCGTCCGCAGCAGGTTGAGCTGGATGCGGCGCGGTCCCTTGGCCAGCACGGCGGACAGCGTACCGGCCTTCGCCGGAAGATAGAGGCTGCCGACGTAGACCTTGAAGATCGCGCGCGTGCGGATCCCCGCGCCGTTCAGCACGACCTCCTGCCCACCGACGCTGGCCCGGTCGTCGAGATTGACCCCGCCGACCTCGGCGGCGGGCGCCGCCTGGCCGTACGCCAGCACCGCCGCGAACAGTATTCCCCGGATTGCGTGCATCGCTTCCTCCTCGCTCCGTTGACCTCCGTGACCCCGTGCGGTCCGGCGCCTGCGCCGTCCTGGCCCCGCCGGTCACACGCGCTCGAAAACGCCCGCCGCCCCCATGCCGGTGCCGACGCACATCGTCACCATGCCCCAGCGCCCGCCGCGGCGCTTCAGACCCTCGACGATCGTCGCGGTCCGGATCGCGCCGGTCGCGCCCAGCGGGTGGCCCAGTGCGATCGCGCCGCCCAGCGGATTGACCCGCGCCGGATCCATGCCGAGGTCCCGGATCACCGCGAGGCTCTGCGCGGCGAACGCCTCGTTCAACTCGATCCAGTCGATGTCGGCGAGCGCGAGCCCCGTCGTCCTGAGGACCTTGGGAATCGCGGCGAGCGGTCCCACGCCCATGATCTCGGGTGCGACGCCGCCGACCGCGTAGCCGGCGAAGCGCGCGAGCGGCGTCAATCCGTGCGCGCGGATCGCGGCCTGCGACGCGACGATCACGGCCGCGGCGCCGTCGGACATCTGCGAGCTGTTTCCGGCGGTCACCGATCCCTTCGCCGCGAACACCGGCCTGAGCTTCGCGAGACCCTCGGCGGAGGTATCGGCGCGCGGTCCCTCGTCCTTCGCGACGTTGGTCTCGCGCTCGCTCACGCGCCCGGTCGCCAGGTCGGGGCGCCGCTCCCGCACGGCGATCGGCGCGATCTCCGCGTCGAACTCGCCGGCCGCCTGCGCGGCCAGCGCCCGGCGGTGCGACTCCAGCGCGAACGCGTCCTGATCGTCGCGCGACACCTTCCAGCGCGCGGCGACCTGTTCGGCGGTGAGGCCCATGCCGTAGGCGATGCCGAGGTTCTCGTCGCGCGCGAACACCTCCGCATTGAGCGAGAGGCGGCCCAGCATCGGGATCATGCTCATGCTCTCGGTGCCGGCTGCGATCAGCACGTCGGCCTCGCCGGTGCGGATACGGTCGGCCGCGATCGACACCGCATTGAGGCCCGACGAGCAGAAGCGGTTCACCGTCATGCCGGCGACCGTGTCGGGCAACCCGGCGAGCAGCACGCCGATCCGGGCGACGTTCATCCCCTGCTCGTATTCCGGCATCGCGCAGCCGGCGATCACGTCGTCGACGGCGGCCGGGTCGAGCGTGGGCGCGCGCGCGAGCACGCTCGAGAGCGCGTGCGCGAGCAGCGTATCGGGTCGCGCCGCGCGGAAGGCGCCGCGCGGGGCCTTGCCGACCGGCGTGCGCGCGACCGCGACGATGTAGGCGTCGTTCAGTGTGCGTGACATGGAATCCAGACTAGTTCCGCAGCGGCTTGCCGGTAGCGAGCGTGTGCGCGATGCGCGCCTGCGTCCGCGCGTCGCGGACGAGCGCCATGAACTCGGCGCGCTCCAGATCGATCAGCCAGCGCTCGTCGACCAGCGATCCCGCGTCGACGTCGCCGCCGCAGATCACGCGAGCGATCCTGAGCGCGACCTCGAAATCGTAGCCGGTGACGAAGCCGCCGTCGCGCAGATTGACGAGCATCATCTCGAGCGTGGCGATGCCGGTGCGTCCGGCGACCGGGACCGCGGTCGGCACGAGCGGCGGGCGGTACCCCGCGTCGGCCAGCGCGCGCGCCTGGCCGATCGCGACGTGCAGGATCTCGTGCGGATGGGCGACGACGACGTCGGCGGGCCGCAGGAACCCCAATGCCCTGGCCTCGAACGCGCTCTTCGCCACCGTCGCGGTCGCGATCGTCTGGAAATACGCGCGGACGAACGGAAACTGGTCGGCCTGCCCGCCGGTCGGCCCCTGCTTCACCGCGTCGGCGGCGCGCAGCGCCATTTCCTTGGTACCGCCGCCGCCAGGCAGGAGCCCGACACCCGCCTCGACGAGTCCGATGTAGGACTCGAGCGCCGCGACCGTGCGATCGCAGTGCAGGATGAACTCGCACGAGCCGCCGAGCGCCATGCCACGGACCGCGGCGACCGTCGGCACGAGCGCGTAGCGCAACGAGAGCGAGGTCCGCTGGAATCGCGCGACGACGCGTTCGACCTCGTCGTAGCGTCCCGCCTGCACGGCCGGCGCCAGCGACGCGAGATTGGCGCCGAACGAGAACGGCTCCCGGGTCTGCCAGATCACCAGACCCGCCATCGCTCGCTCGGCGTGCTCGACCGCGCGCTCGACTCCGTCGAGGACCTCGTCGGAGATCGTGTGCTGCTTGGTCTTGAAGGTAACGACCGCGACTTCGTCTTCGAGGTGCCAGGCGCGGACCGCGTCGGTCTCGAAGATCGTGGTCCCGCGGTCGAAGCGCTCGACCGCGATCGCGTCGGGGAAGCGCTGGCGGCGGTACACCGGCAGTGTCGAGCGCGGAACGAGCCGATCGGCGGCGGCCGAATACGAGCCCGCGGCGGCGTGGACGCCGCGCGCCTGCACGACCGCCGCGCCGCCGACCCACGCGGGCAGCGGCGCGCGGGCGAGCGCGCGGCCGGCGGCGATGTCCTCGGCGATCCAGCCGGCCACGTCGCCCCAGCCGGCCGCCTGCCAGGTCTCGAACGGGCCGATCGCCCAGCCGAAGCCCCACCGCATCGCGAGGTCGAGATCGCGGGCGGTGTCGGCGATGGCGCCGAGCTGGAACGCCGCGTAGTGGAAGACGTCGCGGAAGTTCGACCACAGGAAGTCGGCCTGCGGATGGCCGCTGGCCCTGAGCCCGCGGAGCTTTTCCGCCGGCGAGGGGAGCGCCAGGATCGCGGCGACGGCCGGATCGACCTCGGCCGCGCTCGTCCGGTATTCGCCGGTCGCGGGATCGAGGACCTGGATGTCCCGGCCGGCCTTCCGGTAGAACCCCGTCTTCGCCTTGGCGCCCAGCGCGCCCTTCGCCACCAGGGCGGCCAGCACCGGCGGGACGTCGAAATGCGCGTGCCACGGATCGTCGGGCAGCGTGTCGCGCATCGTGCCGATCACGTGCGCGGTGGTGTCGAGCCCGACGACGTCGATGGTGCGGAACGTCGCGCTCTTCGGCCGGCCGATCGCCGGCCCGGTGAGGGCGTCGACAACCTCGTAGGAAAGGCCGAGTCGCGCCGTGTGGTGGAGCGCGGCGATCACCGAGAAGACGCCGATCCGGTTGGCGACGAAGTTCGGCGTGTCCTTCGCGCGGATCACGCCCTTGCCCAGCGTCGTCGTCAGGAAGGTCTCGAGCGCGTCGAGCAGGTCGGCCGGCGTATCCGGCCCCGCCACCAGCTCGACCAGGTGCATGTAGCGCGGCGGATTGAAGAAATGGACGCCGCAGAAGCGCGCCCGGTGCGCGGCCGGTACCGACTGCGCGAGCGCGGCGATCGACAGCCCCGACGTGTTCGTCGCGAGTACCGCGCCGTCCTTGAGGTGCGGCCCGATCTTCGCGTAGAGGTCGCGCTTCCAGTCGAGGCGCTCGGCGATCGCCTCGACGACGAGGTCGCAATCGCCCAGCAGCGCGAGATCCTCGCCGTAGTGCGCCGGAACGATGGCCCCGCCGAGGTCCTTCGCCGCGAGCGGCGCGGGCTCCAGCTTCGCGAGTCCCTCGATCGCGCGGCGGGCGACACCGCGCGGATCGCCTTCCCTGGCCGTCAGATCGAACAGGACGGTCGGGACGCCGGCATTGACCAGGTGGGCGGCGATCTGCGCGCCCATGACACCGGCGCCCAGGACGGCGGCTCGGCGGACGGGGAAGGGAGGGACCACGATCGGATGTTCCGCGAATGCCGGGCCGCCGGGAGCGGCGCGACCGCGCCGGCGGGTCGGCGCGAAGGAAGGGATCGCCGCGGGCCGGGCGCGCGCCCGACCCGCGGTCCTTCGGTCAGAACGTGTACGTGCCCTGCACCGAGAAGATCGTCACGTGCGCGTCGTAGGTGCCCTTGATGAGCGCGTTCGACGTGGTGCTGCCCGCGTTCTGCTCGATCGGCGCGTCCTTCGCGGAGATGAACGTGAAACCGGCGTCGAACTTGAGCTTCGGCGAGTACTTGAACTGCGCGCCGGCGCTGAACCACCAGCGATCCTCGTCCGGCAGCCGCGGCGTCCGGTCGGCCTTGTTCACCGGCGTCTGGTCGAACGCGATGCCGCCGCGGAACATCCACTTGTCGTTGTAGCGGTAGTTCGCGCCGACCGCCACGCGCCAGGCATCGTCGAAGTTCTCCGGCGTGGTCGACAGGGTCGTGCCGTTCGTACGGTCGAACTTGAGTTCGCTGATCGACGACCAGCCGGTCCACTGCACGTCGGCCATGACGTCCCAGCGGTCGTTCAGCCGGTGGAAGATCGAGACGTTCGCGATCGCCGGCAGCTTGATGTCGGACGTGACGCCGCTGTTGTAGAGCGCCTGCGCATTGATGCCGGCGGTCAGCAGGCCGACGACCGGCGCGAGCGCCGCCGGAACCGTCGGTGTCGGATTGTCGAAGTTCGCGTTGCCCTCGACCTTGTACTTGATCTCGGAGCGGTAGGACGCGCCGATCCGGGTCGACGGTGTCACGTCGGCGAGGACGCCGATGTTCCAGCCCCAGGCGCTGTCGTCGCCTTCGATCTTGGCGCTCGTATCGAGGCCGGATGTCGCCGCGATGATCGACGGCACCGACGCCGCGGGAATCTGACCGGCGGCGGCCGCGCCCTGCGCGGCCTGGGCGATCGCGCCCGAATAATTGACCTTGCTGGTCAACTCGGCGTCGATCCGCTGCCAGTTGACGCCGAACCCCAGCGAGATCATGTCGTTCACCTTGAACGAGATCGCCGGATTGACGTTGATCGTCTTGATCGCGGACTTCACCCCCTGGTAGCGGCCGATCCAGTCGCCGTCGTACTCGGTCACGAGACCGAACGGCGCGTTGATGCCCAGGCCGAACGTCCACTGCCGGTTGATCGGCACGACGACGTAGGTGTTCGGAATGAAATTGAGCCCCCCGGCGTCGCCGCCGGTGCCTCCGAGCGGCTGGTTGAACGCCGCCTGCGAACCCTCGTCGCGGAACTTGATCGACGGCGTCACGAGGTGCAGCGCGGCGGCGGCTTCCATCGACGGACGCTTGGACAGCGCTGCGGCGTTGGACCACATGCCGGACGCGTCCTCGGCAGCGGCGGCACCGCCGGCGAACGCATTGCCCAGCCCGCTGCCGCTGTTCTCCTGCAGCGCGAAGGCAGCGCCGGTGGCCTGGCCGGCCGCGAGCGCGCTGGCGGCGGCGAGCGCCGCGGCGATCCGGCGGGGCCGGAAGATCGTGGGGGTCATGATCGGGTCTCTCCTGAGGTTCGTCGGGACCTGGGGTCGCGCGACGGATTCTTGTGGAACGCTGACGTCACCGAGGTCCGGAGCCGCGCTGCCTCGACGCGACACCGGGTTTTCTTGGATTTTCGACTATACACGCTGTCGATCCGGGCGGCATGGTGCGCCGCGTCATTCCGGCGGAACCGGGCGCGGACGCCCGTCCGGCCCGATCGCGACATAGGTGAGATTCGCCTCGGTGACCTTGGCGGTCCTGAGGTCGCGGGGATCGCGTTGCGAATACACCTCGACGCCTATCGTGATCGACGTCCGGCCGATCCGCTGGATCTCGCCGTAGAACGACACGACGTCGCCGACCGAGACCGGCTCCTTGAACGTGAACGAATTGACCGCGACGGTCGCGACGCGGCCACGCGCGCGCCGCGCGGCGAGCACGCCGCCGGCGAGGTCGACCTGCGACATGATCCAGCCGCCGAAGATGTCGCCGTGCATGTTCGTGTCCGCGGGCAGCGGCATCACACGCAGCACCGGTTCTCCCTTGGGCAGCGACACGTCGCGTTTCCGGAGCCGCCGTGGACCCGGGCCGGGCTACTGCCCCGGCCCCTCCTTCTTCGCGAGGTCGCGCAACTCGCGCCGCAGGATCTTGCCCACGTTGGACTTCGGCAACTCGACGCGGAACATCACGTCGCGCGGGCACTTGTAGCCGGTCATGTGCTCGCGGCAGTACTTCATGACGTCCTCGGCGGTCAGCGCGGGGTCCTTCTTGACGATGTAGAGACGCACCGCCTCGCCCGACTTCTTGTCGGGGACACCGACGGCGGCGCACTCGAGGACGCCGGGATGTCCGGCGACCACGCCTTCGATCTCGTTCGGATACACGTTGAACCCGGACACGAGGATCATGTCCTTCTTGCGGTCGACGATCCGCACGTAGCCGCGCTCGTCCATCACGCCGATGTCACCGGTCATGAAGTAGCCGTCCGCCGTCATCACCTTGGCGGTCTCGTCGGGGCGGTTCCAGTAGCCGGCCATCACCTGGGGGCCCTTGATGCAGATCTCGCCGGGCTGGCCCAGCGGCACGTCCTTGCCGGCGTCGTCGCGCAGCGCGACCAGCGTCGAGGGAATCGGCAACCCGATCGACCCGTTGTAATCGACGAGGTTGAGCGGATTGATGGTCGCGGCCGGCGAGGTCTCGGTCAATCCGTAGGCCTCGACGAGCGTCACGCCGGTGATCTCCTTCCAGCGCTTCGCCACCGACTCCTGGACCGCCATGCCGCCGCCCAGCACCAGGCGCAGCGACTTGAACGACAGCCGCGCGAAGTTCGGGTTGTTCACCAGCGCGTTGAACAGCGTGTTGACGCCGGTGATCGCGGTGAACCGGACCTTGCGCAGCGTCTTGACGAAGCCGGGGATGTCGCGCGGATTGGGGATGAGCACGTTCTCCGCGCCGAGCGTCATGAAGATCAGGCAGTTCGCCGTCAGCGAGAAGATGTGGTAGAGCGGCAGCGGCGTGATGATGACCTCGCGCTGCGTCGTGTCGAGCACCGGCCGCAGCCACGCCCGGGCCTGCAGCAGATTGGCGATGATGTTTCGGTGGAGCAGGATCGCGCCCTTGGCGACGCCGGTCGTGCCGCCGGTGTACTGGAGGAACGCGATGTCGTCGTGCGCGAGCGGGACGCGCTGCAGCCCCCGCTTGCGGCCGTCGGCGATCACGTCGGACATGCGGATCGCGCTGGGCAGCGAATAGCGCGGGATCATCTTCTTGATCCGCCTCAGCACGAGGTTCACCAGCACGCCCTTGAGGCCCAGCAGCTCGCCGATCGAGGTCACGACGACGTGCCTGACCTTGGTCCTGGCGAGGACCTCGGACAGCGTGTGCGCGAAATTCTCGACGACGACGATCACCTCGGCGCCGGAGTCGATGAGCTGGTGCTCGAGTTCGCGCGCCGTGTACAGCGGGTTGACGTTCACCACCGTGCAGCCGGCCCGCAGCGTGCCGAACAGCGCGATCGGGTACTGGAGGATGTTGGGCATCATCAGCGCGACGCGCGTGCCCTTGACCCCGCCGATGCCCTGGAGCCACGCGCCGAACGCCGCGGACAGCGTGTCGAGCTCGCCGAACGAGATCGACTTGCCCATGCACGTGAACGCGGGGCGCACCGCGTACTTGGCGACGCTCTCCTCGAACACGTCGCGCAGCGACGCGTACTCGTTGACGTCGATCTCGGCCGGCACGCCGGCCGGATACTGCTTCAGCCAGATCTTCTCCACGTCGCTCCCCTCCCGGTCGACAGGTCGCCTCTGCGCGACCAACGACGCGCCCTCGCGCATCGCGCGGTCATCCTACACCGGTTCCCCCTCGCGTCCGTCTGGTCAGGCCGCCCGGGACCCTCGCCGCGCCGCGTCGTGCAGCGGTCCGCCCCGGAAGGGCGCGAAGCCGGTCCCGAAGATCGCCCCCGCGTCGACGAGGTCGGCGTCGGCGACGATGCCGTCGGCGAGCGCTCGCCTGGCCTCGTCGACCAGCGGCCCGACCAGCCGTTCGGCGAGTCCGGCGGGCGGAGCGCCCGGAGACCCGCGCTTCGGTCGCCCGGCCTCCCATTCGTAGAATCCCTTATTCGACTTCCGCCCGAGCTGACCCGCCTCGACGCGCTTCATGAGCTCGCGGGGCGGTGATGCCTCGCCGCCGAGCAGCTTCCCCACGGCCACGCAGATGTCGAGACCCACGGTGTCGGCGAGCTCGATCGGTCCCATCGGCATGCCGAAGGCGAGCGCGGCCTCGTCGACCGTCTCCGGGGTGACGCCCTCGTCGACGGCGCGCATCGCCGCCATCAGGTAAGGGGCGAGGATCCGGTTGACCAGGAACCCTGGCGCGCTCTTCACCGGCAGCGGCAGCTTGTCGATCTGGCGCACGAACGCGGCCGCGGGCGCCACCAGCGACGGCCGCGTGGTCGCGCCGACGACGATCTCCACCAGCATCATCCGCGCGACCGGATTGAAGAAGTGCAGGCCGATCAGTCGCGATGGATCGGCGAGCGCCCCGGCGATGTCCTCGAGCGGTATCGAAGACGTGTTGGTGGCGAGGATCGCATCGGGCCGCGCGCGTTTTTCCACGGCCGCGAACAGCGACCGCTTCGCATCGACGTTCTCGAAGATCGCCTCGATGATCACGTCGGCGCGGGCCGCGCCGTCGCCCGCCACGTCGGGACTCAGGCGGTCGGACGCGTCCCGGGCGCGCCGGGGATCCCTCAGCCGGTCGGCGAAGAGCTTCGCCGCCCGCTGCATCGCCGGCGCGAGCCTTCCGGCGTCCTGATCCTGCAGCGTGACCTTGAGCCCGCGCAGCGCGCACCAGGCGGCGATGTCGCCGCCCATCGTCCCGGCGCCCACGACGTGGACGTGCGCGGCCTTCGCCTCGCCCTCCTTGCCCAGCGCCTTCAGACGCTCCTGCAGCCCGAAGACGCGCAGGAGGCTGGCGGTCGTCGGGGAGGCGACGAGCGAGGGGATGCTCGCCGGGTCGGCCTCGGGAACCGCGAGCGCGTTGCCGTCGTGACGCTTCCAGATCTCGAGGATCGCGTACGGCGCCGGATAGTGCTCGCGCCGCGCGCGCTTCGCCACGGCCTTCGCGGCCTGCGCGGCGATCAGGCGGCGGGCGATCGGATTGAGCGTGACCGATTGCGCGAAAGCGAGTGTCCGCGCCGGCGGCAGCGCTTTCAGCATTCCGCGCGCGGTGTTCTCCATGATCCGGACCGGCACGCACTCGTCGACGATCCCGAGTTTCTTCGCGCGGCGGGCGTCGACAGTCTTGCCGGTCAGCATGAGGTCGAGCGCCGCCGGCGCGCCGGTGAGGCGCGGCAGCCGCTTCATGCCGCCCCAGCCGGGAACGATGCCCAGCATCACCTCGGGCAGACCCAGGCGCGTGCCCGGCTCGTCGATCGCGACGCGGTAGCGGCAGGCGAGCGCGAGCTCGAGACCGCCCCCGAGACAGAACCCGCGGATCAGCGCGAGCGTCGGGTAAGGTAGCGCCGCCAGACGCTCGAACGCCTCCCAGCCGCGACGGACCAGCGCGAGGGCGCCCTCCGCGGTCGCGATCGCACCGAATTCGTCGACGTCGGCACCGGCGATGAAGCCGTTGGCCTTGCCCGAGCGGATCAGCAGCGCCCGCGGCCGGTCGGCGTCGAGCCGGTCCAGCGCCGCGTGCAGTTCGGCCAGGACCTCGGCCGACAGCGTGTTCGTGCTCGCGCCGGCACGGTCGAGCGTGAGCACGGCGAGGCCGTCGGCTTCGCGCGCGATCGCCCAGTGACGCAGCGGCCCGGGCGCGGCGGCCGGCGGCGGCGCTACGCGGATCGTCGTTTGGTCGAGCGCGCTCATCTAGATCTTCTCCACCAGCATGGCCCCGCCCAGCCCGCCGCCGATGCAGATCGCGGCCATCCCGCGCCGGCCGCCGGTCCGCTCGAGCGCTTCCAGCACGTGCAGCGCGATCCGCGCGCCGGAGGCGCCGACCGGATGGCCGAGCGCGATCGCCCCGCCGTCGACGTTGAGCTTCTCCGTGTCGAGCGTCCCCATGGCGCCCTCCAGCCCGAGTTCGGTGCGGCAATAGTCGTCGCTCTCCCAGGCACGCAGGCACGCGATCACCTGCGCGGCGAACGCCTCGTTGATCTCCCAGGCGTCCAGGTCGTTCAGTCCGAGTCCGTGGCGTTGCAGGATCGGTGTCGCCGCGTGCACCGGTCCCAGGCCCATCTGCGCCGGGTCGAGGCCCGCCCACTGGCTGTCGACGATGCGCCCGCGCGGGACGAGCTTGTGCTTCTCGACCGCGCGCTCCGAAGCGACGACGACCCAGGCGGCGCCGTCGGTGACCTGCGAGCTGTTGCCGGCGGTCACGTTGCCGTACTTCCGGTCGAAGAACGGCCTGAGCTTCGCCAGATTCTCCGGTGTCGAGTCCTCACGTACCCCGTCGTCGGCCGCATGGAGCCTGCCCGCCGGGTCGTAGAGCGGTACCACCTCGCGCGCGAATCGCCCCTGCCGCTGAGCCGCCAGGACGCGCGCATGGCTCTGCGCGGCGTACGCGTCCATCTGCGCGCGCGTGATCCCGAACCGGTACGCGAGGTTCTCGGCGGTCTGCCCCATCAGCAGACCCACGATCGGATCGGTGAGTCCCTTCATCAGCCCGATCACCGGCGCGAGGGAGGCGGGCCGGAACGTCGCCAGCAACGCCGCGCGCTGGCCGACCGACTTGGCGGCGTACCAGTTGGCGAGCCACAGCACCATCGCGTCGCCGAACAGCAGCGGCGCTCGGGACAGCGCATCGACGCCGCCGGCGAGCACCAGGTCCGAGCGACCGGTGCGGATCTGCGCGATCGCCGAGTCGATCGCCTGCATGCCGGACGCGCAGTTTCGCATCACCGTCCAGCCGGGAACCTTCTGCCCGCAGCCCATCCGGAGCGCGACGACGCGCCCGATGTTGACCTCGTCGGGCGACGGCGCCGCGCAGCCGAGGATGACTTCGTCCAGGTCGGTCGGCGCGAACGGCTGGCGCAGCAGCAGCGCGCGACCGGCCGCCGTCGCGAGATCGGAGGCCGCGAACGGCCCGGGACGGTTGCGCGCCTTGAGGAACGGCGTGCGCGCGCCGTCGACCAGGTAGATCGGTTCGCCGCTCTTCATGTCAGGCCGCCGCCTTGTGGACGCGCGCGGGCGCCGGGCCCGCGATCGCCTGCGCCGGCTCCCCGGGCAGGGTCACCCGCTGCCGGCTCGTGCCCAGGTCCTGCGCGAAGTCGTCGACGCGGATCACCCGCGCGACCAGCGCACGCTGATCGACGAGCGTTCGCGCCTCGTCCGCCCCGATCACGCCGGCGTCGACCGCCCTGCGGGCCAGCGCCTCGATGTCCTCGCCGGGGGCGAGAGCCAGGTCGATCGTCTTCGCCTTCGCGGCCGCCTTGAGCTTCGCCTCGACCGGCTCGACGGCGACCGTCGCCTCGAGCGCGCGCTCGATCAGCGCGACCGGATCGTCGTCGGCCTGCGGCAACACCATCGGCAGCGTCAGGCGATCGCGCGTCGCCGATGGTTCGATCAGGCGCTTCGCGACCTCGTGGCCGAGCCGGTCGGACGGCACGACATACGGGCGCCCGAGCGGGAAGACCATCCGGCGCACGAACGCGCTGATGAACCGGTTCGGGAAATTCGAGATCACGCCCTCGAACGCGGTCTGCGCCTGGTACATCGCGTCCCAGATCGCCCAGTGCGCGAGCGGCGCGTCCCCGGCCTGCCGGCCTTCGCGCTCGTAGCGGACGAGCGTCGCCGAGCACAGGTACAGCGACGACAGCACGTCGCCCAGCCGCGCCGAGAGCTTCTCCTTGCGCTTGAGCGCACCGCCCAGCGTCCCCATCGACACGTCGGCGAGACAGGCCAGCGCCGCCGAGAAGCGCGTGAGCTGCTGGTAATAGCGGCGCATTTCCGGCGCGACGTCGTCCGGCGCGCGGACGAAGTGCGAGCCGGTGAGTCCCATGACCAGCGTGCGCGCGACGTTCGACACGAGGAAGCCCGCGTGCCCGGCGATCGCCTCGTCGAACGCGACCGATGCGCGTGCGGCGTCGGGTTCGCGGGTCGCGGCGATCTCCTTCAGCACGTAGGGATGGCAGCGGATCGCTCCCTGGCCGAAGATGATCAGGCTGCGCGTCAGGATGTTCGCGCCCTCGACGGTGATGGACACCGGCATCTGCATGTAGGCGGCACCGAGGAAATTCGACGGCCCCATGCAGATGCCCTTGCCGCCGACGATGTCCATCGCGTCGTTGATGACCTCGCGGTTGCGCTCGGTGATGTGGAACTTGGCGATGCTCGACAGCACGGCGGGCTTCTCGCCCAGGTCGACCGCCATCGCGGTCAGCACGCGGGTCGCGTCCATCAGGTAGAGGTTGCCGCCCATCCGCGCGAGCGCCTCCTCGACCCCCTCGAACTTCCCGATCGCGGTCTTGAACTGCGTGCGCACGCGCGCGTAGCCGCCGGTCGTGCGCACGGCCAGCTTCGCCATGCCGGTGTTCGACGAGGGCAGAGAGATGCCACGGCCGGCGGCCAGGCACTCCATCAGCATCCGCCAGCCTCGGCCGAGCATCGGCTGGCCGCCGATGATCCAGTCCATCGGGATGAAGACGTCGCGCCCCCAGTTCGGTCCGTTCTGGAACACCGTGTTGAGCGGCATGTGGCGCCGGCCGATCTGCACGCCCGGGTGCGAGGTCGGGATGAGCGCGCAGCTGATGCCCAGGTCCTCCTTGTCGCCGAGCAGACCCTCCGGGTCGTAGGCACGGAACGCGAGGCCGAGCAGCGTCGCCACCGGCCCGAGCGTGATGTAGCGCTTGTCCCAGGTGAGCCGCAGGCCCAGCACGCGGCGGCCCTCGTGCTCGCCCCAGCACACGATGCCGTAGTCCGGGATCGATGCGGCGTCGGAGCCCGCGGTCGGATTCGTGAGCGCGAAGCAGGGGATCTCGAGGCCCCTCGCGAGTCGCGGCAGGTAGTGGCGCTTCTGCTCGTCGGTGCCGTAGTGCAGCAGCAGCTCACCCGGACCGAGCGAGTTGGGCACGAGCACGGTCACGGCGATCGTCCCCGAGCGCGTCGACAGCTTCTGGACGACCTGCGAGTGCGCGTACGCGGAGAATCCCAGGCCGCCGAACTCCTTCGGAATGATCATTCCGAGGAAACCGCGGTCCTTGATGAACTGCCACACCGGCGGCGGGAGGTCCTTGTAGACGTTGGTCGTCTCCCAGTCGCTCACCATCGCGCAGAGCTCGTCGACGTCGTGGTCGAGGAAACGCTGCTCGTCCGCGGTGAGCGTGGGCGCGGGCAGCGCGAGGAGCTTCGACCAGTCCGGTCGGCCGGAGAAGAGCTCGCCGTCCCACCAGACGGTTCCGGCCTCGATCGCCTCGCGCTCGGTCTGCGACATCGGCGGCATCGCCTTGCGGAACGCGGCCAGCAGGGCGTCGGTCAGCAGCAACCGGCGCAGCGGCGCGACGAAGAGCACCGGCAGGACGACGACCGCGAGGGCGGCCAACGCGAGCGTGAGCGCCACCGGCAGCATGCCGCCGAACCACGCGACGCCGAGCAGGCCGGCGACGGCGGCGCTCCAGGACCAGGCGGGCGCGCGTGCGTAGGCCAGGGCGGTGGCGGCCACCGCGGCGATCAGGAACCACAGGACGATGAGCATCGGTGCCTCCGGTCGTGCGTCGCGCGTCGCGCGCGGGTCAGCGTCGGGCCGGCGCGACGAGCGCGCCGTCCAGTTCCGCGGTCACTTCGGACAGATCGGGCAGCGGCGCCTTGAGTCCCGCGAGCAGGAACGGCGCGAGACGGCGCAGCAGGACCTCGTCGTTCGCCGTCTCCCGCGGCTTGAGCTCGGCGATCAGCTTGAGCGCGTCGGTGCCCGCGAGCGTGTAGGACAGCGCGCCCATGATGAAGTGCAGCCGCCACGAGAGTTCCTTGCGGGGCAGGTGCGGGAGCGCCAGCGCGAACGCCGACTTGAACCGCGCGATCATCGTCGCGTACTGCTCGGAGAGGAACCGGCGGATGAACGGCGCCGGATCGGCGTACGCGCGCCCGAGGAGCCGCAGGAAGTCGTTGCCGCCGGTCCGCGGATCGCGCGCGAGTTCGAGCGCGGGGACGAGCAGCGCGGCGAGGATGCGCTCGCAGGCGACGGCCCGGCCGCCCGCCTCGCGCTCCGCACGGTCGAGCAGGTCGACGCGGCGCTGGTTCATCGGATCGAGCCGGCGCGTGAGTACCGCGCGGAAGAGCTCTTCCTTGGAACCGTAGTGGTAGTTCACGGCGGCGAGGTTGACTCCGGCGGCCGCGGTGATCGACCGCAGCGTCGTCGCCTCGTAGCCATGCGCCATGAACAGCGCCTCGGCGGCGCCGCAGATCCGCTCGCGGGTCGCCGGCGCGCTGCGCGCCGTGGTCATCGGAAGTACCGAACCGTCCATGTCGCCTCGCCTGGGCCGCCGTTCCCTCCGGACGCCGCGCTCACGCGCCGCGACGCGCCCGGGGTATCCGGATCGAAAGGCGATCGCGCGCTCCGCGTTCGCCGGTCGTCGATCGTTCGAGAAAGTCAATCAAACGATTGTTTTAATCCTAAGTTTGTTCGGCGGCCCCGTCAAGCCCCCGTTCCCCCGACCCGGAAACGCCTGCCTCGCGGCGGCCGACTCCGGGTATCGGCCGCGAAACAGATGCCAGACGCGACCCTGTCCGGCCGGGCCGATCCGCGCTGCCTGCAGCGCCATCCTTACCCCAGGACGCCTCGCCGGCGATCCGTGGCGCCGTTTCCCGACCACCGGCTGTGGCAGCATCGGCCGATGAATGCGGCGCACCGGCCCCTGGGCCCGACAGCCCACGGGTCGCCAGACGGCGCCGGCGGCGATCCCCTACACCCGGCGGCCCCCACGCCACGCGACCGCCGGGTCGGGTTCGCCTACGGATTGGTCGGCGTGACCGCCTTCAGCCTGACGCTGCCGGCGATGCGGCTCGCCGTCGCGCATCTCGATCCGCTGTTCGTCGGGCTGGGCCGCGCGGTCGTCGCCGCGGCGCTCGCCGGCGGGGTGCTGGCGGTCACCCGGAGCCCGCGCCCGCGCGGGCGGCAGTGGCGCGACCTCGCGCTGGTCGCCCTCGGCGTGGTCGTCGGATTCCCGGTGCTCTCGGCGTACGCGATGCGGCACGTCGACGCGTCCCACGGTGCGGTGCTGACCGGTTTGCTGCCGCTCGCCACCGCGGGGTGCGCGGCGTGGCTCGCGCACGAGCGGCCCGCGCGGCGCTTCTGGTTCTGGGCGCTGTTCGGCAGCGCGGTCGTGGTCGGCTACGCCCTGTGGCGCGGAGGTGGCGCCCCGCATCCGGCGGACGCGCTGCTGGTCGGCGCCGTCGCCGCCGCCGCGCTGGGCTACGCGAAGGGGGCGACGCTCTCGCGCGAGCTGGGCGGCTGGCAGGTCATTTCCTGGGCGCTGGTGCTGTCCGTGCCGTTCCTGATCGTCCCCTCCGCGCTGTCGATCGACGCCCGCGCCGCGTCGGCGCCCGCGTCCGCGTGGATCGCCTTCGCCTACGTCTCGCTGGTGTCGATGTATCTCGGCTTCTTCGCCTGGTATCGCGGGCTCGCGCAGGGCGGCATCGCCTCGGTCGGGCAGACACAACTGCTCCAGCCGATCCTGACGATCATCGCCTCCGCCGCGATCCTCGCCGAACCGCTCGATCCGCTGACGTTCGCCGCCGCGGCGCTGGTGATCGTCGCGATCGCGATGGGGCGGCGGTGAAACGGGGCAAATGGGGTCAGACTCGAATAAATTGCGGTGAATCGGGCCAATTCACCGCAATTTGTTCGAGTCTGACCCCATTTTCCCCGTTTCACCATTTCACCCGCGCGATTTCCTTATACTCGCCGCTCGCGACTCGTTCCGGAGGGACCCCCGCCGATGGGCACGATCTCGGTCGTCAAGAAGCACCACCTGCCGCACGCCAAGGCGATGTCCGTCGCCGAGAAGATGGCGAAGGACCTGAACCAGCGCTTCGACCTGGCCTGCACCTGGGACGGTGACGAATGCCGGTTCGAACGCTCCGGGCTCACCGGGCAGATGCGCGTCGGCAAGGACCGCATCACGCTCGACGTGAAACTCGGCTTCCTGCTCTCGGCGGTCGCTCCGTCGATCGAGCGCGCGATCCACGAGGAGCTCGTCCAGCTGGTCGGCCATCCTCCCGGCGACGAATCGCGAACCGCGGGAGCGAGGAAGCCCCGCAAGGCGTAGGGGACCGCGCCCGGCTCCGCTGTCGCTGGTGTCCCGTTCCGGAGGTTCCTTGCCGAATCGCGGCGCAGCGTCCCCCGGCGGTCGCGCAAGGGCGACGAGAAAGGCGCGCGGCGCGGCGCCGGTCGCAGCCGGGTTCGGGAATACCCGCAAGACCGGCAGCAATGCAGCGCGTCATTTCTCGCTAGTCCTTGGGCAAGGAATCTCCGGAACGGGACACTAGGCCGGAGGAGCCGGCTCGGCCCGGGGCGGCTCGGAGAACGGCGAGTCCGCGCCGGCGAAGATCGCGTCGAGCAGCGCGGATTCGCGCTCGCGGATGGTCGCGAGGAACTCGGCCGCGCCGCCCATCCGGTGGAACGCGGAGAATCCGCGCTCGAGGAAGGTCTGCAGCTCGTCGAGGCCCGCGAGCCGCGCGGGCTTGCGCATCATCGTGAGCGCGCTGCGGATCAGCGGCTTCTTCACATAGCGATCGAGCGCCTCGCCGACGTCGACGATCAGCGCGACCTGCCGCCGCCGGTCGCCCTCGCGGCCGGTGCGGCGCAGCGCGCGGCAGTAGTCGTCGACGCCGAACGCGCCGTCCCCCGACGGCAGATGCGCGAGCATCGCCGCATCGAGCTCGTGAGACAGCGCCGACAGCTCCATCGCGCGCGCCACCGTTTCGACCACGCGCTCCGGCAAGAGCCGCGTCATCGCCGGAACCACGCGGGAGAGGTCGGCGTCGCGCCGGCTGAAATCCTGCGGCCCGTACAGGTCGGACTGGAAGAACGCGATCGCGTCCCGGTAGCGGGGCTCGCTCGCGAGGTCGGCGTAGGTCGCCGCGAGACGGCGGGACTGCCAGTCGGACAGCCGGGCGAGCGCGCGGGCGACGCCCGGGTCGGCCGCCCGTCCGGCATGCAGCGCGTGCGCCCGCTCGAGCGAGCGGACGAGCGCACGGGCGGCGGAGTGCGCGCCCGCATCGGCGGTCGTCGCTTCGGGGTACCTTGCCGAACTCATCTGGGCGCAAGTCTAGCGCCAGACCGACCGGACGCGTGCGAGGGCATTAGGTGGAAGACTCTAGTATCGGAAGATACCGTGACGCCACCGCGCCAAGGCCAGACCGGTGGAACCCGAGCCTACGGCGACACGCGTCGCCGCCCCTTCCCGACGTCGCTTCCTGCAGGCGGGCGCCGCCGGCGCGGTCGTGCTCGCGATCGCGTCGGCCGCCGTCTGGATCCGGTCGCGCGAACGCGAAGCCGGCATGTTCCCCCCGCTCGCCGCGGACGCGCGCGCCGTCGTGTCCGCGATCGTGCCGGCGATGCTCGCCACGGCGCTGCCGCAGGATCCCGCGGCGCGGCGCTCCGCGATCGCCGACACGGTCGCCGCGATCGAGCGCGCGATCGCCGGACTCGCGCCCGCCGCCCGCGACGAACTCGCGCGCCTGTTCTCCCTGCTCACGCTCACGCCCGGCCGGCGCGTGTTCGCCGGCGTCGCGTCGCCCTGGAACGAAGCCCCACCGGACGAGATCGAGGCCTTCCTCGCGCGCTGGCAGTCGAGCCGCTGGGCGCTGAAACGCAGCGCCTACGACGGGCTGCACCAGCTCGTGATGGCGGCGTGGTACGCGCAGCCGCGCGCCTGGGCGAGCATCGGTTACCCGGGCTCCCCGTCGCTCGCCGTGTGACGCCATGAGCGACCCGATCCCCCGGATTCCCGACCCGATCAAGGCCGGCCTCGCCGCCGGATGGGACGTCGTCGACGCTTCGCGGCTTGCCGCCGACCTCCACATCGAGGCCGACGTGGCGATCGTCGGCAGCGGCGCGGGCGGCGGCACCGCGGCCGAGACGCTGGCGCTCGCCGGCCTCAAGGTCGTCGTGCTCGAGGAAGGCCCCCTGCGTTCGTCCAGCGACTTCCGGATGCGCGAATCCGACGCCTATCCCGAGCTCTACCAAGAGTCGGCGGCGCGCAAGACCGCGGACAAGGCGATCGCGATCTACCAGGGCCGCTGCGTCGGCGGCGGCACGACCGTCAACTGGACGAGTTCGTTCCGCACGCCGCCGGCCACGCTCGCGCACTGGGCGCGCGCGCATGCGATCCCGGGACTGTCGGCCGAAGCGATGGCCCCGTGGTTCGCGAAGATGGAGGCGCGCCTGGGCATCGCGCCCTGGGACACCGCGCCCAATCCGAACAACGCGGCGCTCGCACGCGGCGCCGCGAAGCTCGGTGCGGGCAGCGACTCGATCCGGCGCAACGTCCGCGGCTGCTGGAACCTGGGCTACTGCGGCATGGGCTGCCCGACCAACGCGAAGCAGTCGATGCTGGTCACGACCCTGCCGAGCGCCCTCGCGCGCGGCGCGAAGCTCGTCACGCGCGTGCGCGCCCAGCGGTACGTGCTCGCCGGCGAGCGCATCGACCGCCTGGAGGCGTGGGCGCTCGACGCGTCGGGCACGACGCCGACGGCGCGGCGCGTGGTCGTGCGGGCGCGCGTCCATGTCGCCGCGGCGGGCGCGATCGGCACGCCGGCGCTGCTCCTGCGCAGCAACGTCCCCGATCCGCACGACCTGGTCGGCAGGCGCACGTTCCTGCACCCGACCGTCGTGTCCGCGGCGCTGATGCCCGATCGCGTCGACGGCTTCCGCGGCGCGCCGCAGACCGTCTATTCCGACCACCATCTCGATCGCTACGCGGCCGATGGCCCGATCGGCTTCAAGCTCGAGGCGGCTCCGATCCACCCGGTGCTGACCGCGATCACGCTGCCCGGTCACGGCGAGGCGCACGCGGCCTGGATGCGAGAGCTGCCGCGCCTGCACGTCCAGATCGCGTTGCTGCGCGACGGCTTCCACCCGGCGAGCCCCGGAGGCCGCGTGCTGCTGCGCGACGACGGCACGCCGGTGCTCGACTACCCGCTCGGCGACTACGTGTTCGACGGCGTGCGTCGCGCGTTCCTCGCGATGGCCGAACTGCAGTTCGCCGCCGGCGCGCGGGCCGTGATGCCGGTGCACGGCGCCGGCGAGTCCTGGACGTCGCCGGCCGCCGCGCGCGCGGCGATCGAGCGCTTCGACCTGGCGCCGCTCGCGACGCCGGTCCTGTCCGCGCACGTGATGGGCGGCGCGCCGCTGGGGCCGGACGAAGCGACCTCGGTCGTCGTCCCGGACGGACGCCACCACCACCTCGGCGGTCTCTACGTGCTCGACGGCTCGCTCTTCCCCACGTCGATCGGCGCCAATCCGCAGCTGTCGATCTACGGCCTGGTGGCGAAACTCGCGCACGGGCTCGCCGGCTCGCTCGCCGGTCGTACGGCCGCCGAGTGACATCGCGCGCTTTAGGATGTTTGCTCTAGCGATCCGCCGCTAAAGTGCATCATCGCCGCGGCGTCGTCCGCGGCACGGATCCAATCACCTCAGGAGATATCGATGGCCACGTCCTCGTACGCCCGCACCCTTCCCACCGGCGAGGCGCTGCTCGCCGCTTCCCGCCAGGTCTGGCTCGCCGGACTGGGCGCCGCGGTCGTCTCCCGCGAGTGGGCGCACAACGAAGCCGGTCAGGTGTTCCGCACGCTGGTCCGCGAAGGCACCGCGATCGAGGCGCGCACGTTCCGCATCGTCGGCGACGGCATCGAGACCGGGTTCACCCGCGCCAACGCGCTGTGGCGGCGCACGCGCGACACCGTGACCGGCACCGTGAAGGCGTACGCCGAGACGGCGACGACGCTGGTGCGCGAGACGCTGCCGCGCAACCTGCCCAAGCTCGACCTGCCCGCGACCCTGCGCCGGGTGATGCCGCCGAAGGCGAAGGCCGCCCGCGCGAAGCGCGCGGTCAAGTCGCGCACGACGCGCGCGAAGACGGCCGCCCCGCGGACGGTGAAGCGGGCGAAGAAGCGCGCGACGAAGCGCGCGTAGCGCGATACACTGGACGCATCCGACCGCCGACCGGGACGTCGAGATCCCGGCGGCCGGTCGCAAACCGCGTCCGCCGCCAGGAGGCTCATGCCGCGTCGTTCGCCGGCCCCGCGCCGCCGATTGCCCGGATCCGCCGGTCCGCCGCGCGGCGGGCTCGCGCGGGCCGGCGGCGGACCGCGGGGAGGCCGCGCCGAGATCGGCGCGCTGCTCGCGCTGGCCGACTCGCTCGACGGCCTCGATCTCAACGACTTGGACGTCTACGTCGGCGTCTCGTCGGGCGGCTTCGTCGCCGCCGCGCTGGCGAACGGCATCTCGCCGGCGCAGATGTACCGGTTGTTCATCGACGACGGCGCCGACGCCGCCCTCAAGCCCGAGATCTTCCTGCGCCCGGCGGTCGGAGAATTCTGGCGGCGCGCGAACGCGCTGCCCGCGCTCGCCTGGCGCGCGGCGCTCCAGTACCTGCGCGACCCGTTCCACCGCGGCGTGATGAGCTCGTTCTCGACGCTCGCGCGCGCGATGCCGACCGGCGTGTTCGACAACGGCGCGATCGACGCCTTTCTCGCCCGGCTGTTCGCCGCGTCCGGCCGCACCAACGACTTCCGCGAACTGCACCGGCGCCTGTACCTGGTCGCGACCAACCTCGACACCGGCGCCTCGGTCACCTTCGGCGCGCCCGGCCACGACCACGTGCCGATCTCGCGGGCCATCGAGGCGTCGAGCGCGCTGCCCGGACTCTTCCCGCCGGTAGAGATCGACGGCGAGCACTACGTCGACGGCGCGCTCAACAAGACGTTGCACGCCTCCGTGGCGCTCGAAGCCGGGGTCCGGCTGCTGCTGTGCGTCAACCCGCTGGTGCCGTTCGACGCGAGCAGCGCGACACGTCGCGGGCGACTCACCGTCGAGAAGCTGAACCAGGGCGGCCTGCCGCTCGTGCTGTCGCAGACCTTCCGCGCGATCATCCACTCGCGGATGCGCGTCGGCATGGAGAAGTACCGGACCCAGTACCCGAGCGCCGATGTCGTGCTCTTCGAGCCCGACCGCGAGGACGCCGACATGTTCTTCGCGAACATCTTCAGCTACTCGCAGCGCAAGCGGCTGTGCTCGCTCGCCTTCGCCAAGACCCGGTACAACCTGCGCCTGCGCGCGGCGACGCTCGGCCCGGTCCTCGCGCGGCACGGGATCGCCTTGCGGGAGGACCGCATCGCCGATTCGACGCGCGACGTGCGCTCGGCGCTCACCGATCCGCGTGCCGTCCGCGCCGATCCGCGCCGCCGCCGCAACGTCCGCGGAACCGCGCGCGAACTCGCGCACACGCTCGACCAGCTCGAACGCTGGATGGCCTCCCGGCCGCGCGCGACCTGAGGTTCGCGGCGTCCGCGGCCGGGGCCGATCGCGCTACACTGGGGCACCACCCCCGCATCGCGTCCCATGGCCGAAAAGAAGCGGCCGCGCCGCACGCGCGAACGCATCCTCGAGTACGCGCTCGACCTGTTCAATCGCCACGGCGAGCCGTCGATCACGACGGCGCACATCGCCGACGAGATGAACATCAGTCCGGGCAACCTCTATTATCATTTCCGCAACAAGGACGAGATCATCGGGGAGCTGTACGCGGCCTACGAATCGGCCGTCCTGCCCCTGTTCGCGTCTCCGCCCGACCGCCGGCCCGGCGTCGAGGATCTCTGGCTGATGCTGCATCTCCTGTTCGAGCGGATGTGGGAGCACCGGTTCCTGTTCCGGGACCTGGACGAGATCGCGTCGCGCAACCGCCGCGTCGCCGCACGCTTCTCCGAACTCACCCGCCGCGGCGAACGCACCGTGATAGAGTTGTGCGAAGGCATGATCGCCGCGGGGACGATGGTCGCCACGCCCGGCGAGACCGCGGCGCTCGCGCGCAACGTCGCGCTGGTCTCGACGTACTGGCTGCCGTTCCAGCGGCTCGAGTCGCCGCAGGCGGACGCGGCGCCCGAGGCCCGCCTCGACCGCGCCTGCTATCAGGTGCTCGCGCTGGTCGCGCCGTTCCTCGTCGGCGAAGCCCGCGCGCTGATCGACCGTCTGGGCGGCGAGTATCTGCACGGAGGGTGACGCGATGGCTAAGAAGTGGGTCAAGTTCCCGTACGCGGACAAGTCGCTCGACCGCGACGAGGCCGCGGTGAAGAAGGCGTGGGCGCGCCTGCACCGTGGCGACGCCGAGCCCGCGCCCAGGTCCGCCGGCGTGCTCGCGGCGTGGACCGCGTTCCACGCGGGTCGTTTCGCCGACGCGGTGGAGCTCGGCCGCGAGGCCGGAGGCGCCGGCGTCAACGCCGCGGTCAAGGCGCAGGCGATCTACGCGAACTACCTGGAGAAGAACGACAAGGCGAAGCTCGCGCTGTTCGACGAGGCCGCCGCCTGGGCCGACGAGCGGCGCCGCGAATCTCCGAAGGACGCGAACGCGCACTACCTCTACGCGTACGCGCTCGGCCGCTACGGACAGGGGATCTCGGTGGCGAAGGCGCTGTCGCAAGGCTTCGGCGGCAAGATCAAGGACGCGCTCACGACCGCGATCAAGCTCGAACCGAAGCACGCCGACGCGCGGATCGCCTACGGCGCCTACCAGGCCGAAGTGATCGACAAGGTCGGCGGCATCGTCGCCGGCGTCACCTACGGGGCGAAAAAGGACGCCGCGGTGGGGTGTTTCGAGCAGGCGCTCGAGCTCAACCCGGATTCGGCGATCGCGCGCGTCGAGTTCGCCAACGGGCTGCTCCTCCTGTTCGGCAAGTCGAAGATCGCCGACGCCGAGAAGCTCTATCGCGAGGCGTCGGCGACCGCGCCGGCCGACGCGATGGAGCGCCTCGACGTCGAGCTCGCGAAATCCGAGCTCGAGTGACCGGCGCGGGGCCGATCCGATGACCGCCTCCGGACGCGTCGCCGGGGTCATGCGCGCGGCCTGCCTCGCGGCCATGCTGGCGTCCATGCCGGCCGCGATCGCCCAGCCCAGGGCCGGACCGGCCGAGCGCATCGACACGCTGAAGCGCATCCGCGACACCGGCGTGATCCTCGTCGGCGTGCGCGAGTCGAGCGTGCCGTTCTCGTTCCTCGACGCCCAGAAGCATCCGCAGGGCTACACGGTCGACCTGTGCCTGCGCGTCGCCGACTCGGTCAAGGCCGAGCTGAAGCTCCCTCGCCTCGAGGTCCGCTACGTCGTGGTGACCTCGGCGAACCGGATCGCCGCCGTCGAGGAAGGGCGCGTCGACCTCGAGTGCGGTTCCACGACCAACACGAGCGAGCGACAGAAGAAGGTCGCGTTCGCCTATACGACGTTCGTCGCGGGCATCAAGATGCTGGCGAAGAAGTCGTCGAACGTGACCGCCGTCGAGGACCTGCGCGGCAAGAAGGTCGTCGTCACCGCGGGCACGACCTCCGAGAAGATGGTCGCGGCGCTGAACGACGAGCGGGTGCTGAAGCTCGAGATCCTCCGGGCCAAGGACCACGACGAGAGCTTCCGGCTGGTCGAGACGGGTGCGGCGGTCGCCTTCCCGATGGACGACGTGCTGCTCTACGGCCTCGTCTCGCGCTCCGCGCGGCCGGACGATTTCGCGATCGTCGGCAAGTACCTGTCGGTCGAGCCCTACGCGATCATGATGCGCAAGGACGACCCGGCGTTCGAGCGGCTGGTCAACCGGACGCTGAACGAAATGTTCCAGTCCGGCGAGATCCGGCGCATCTACGCGAAGTGGTTCGCCTCGAAGGAGCTCACGGTGCCGATGAGCCCGTACCTGCGCGAAGCCTTCCGGTTGCCCAACACCCACCCCGCCTGGCCCTGACGGCGCCGCGACGCCGGACCGGGGCAACGCGCCGCGCGGAGCGCGTCAGGCGGCGCCCACCGCCTCGGCCGCGCGTGCCGGGTCGAGGTCGCCGCCCGAGTCCCAGGGGCACATGAGCGTGGTCAGCACCAGCTTCTCGAACTCGTCGCCGAATCGCGCGATCACGCGCTCGGGATCGGGACACAGGCCACGGTCGGTGACGATGCCGAACTGGACCTTGCCCTCGTAGGAGATGATCGACACGCCCATGCCGATGTCGCCCGACTGCGGCACCCAGAACATCAGGCTGTCGATGCGCGCGCCGGCGAGCCACAGCGGCTGCCCGGGGCCCGGCACGTTGGTCATCACGGCCGTCGCGTTGCGCGCGAGCACCGACAGGAGCGCTTCCTGCAGCGCGCGCGGTCCCGCGCCCATCGCCGCCAGGATGCCGAGCGCGAGCACCGGCTGGTAGCTCCCCTTGAGCGCGTTCATGTTGCCGCGCACCGCGTACAGCCGTTAGATCGGATTGCGAATGCCGATCGGCAGGTCGAGGAAGACGAGCCCGAACCGGTTGCCGAGCTTGTAGGCCTTCTCCATCGGCCGCAGGTTCACCGGCACCAGCGCACGCAGCATGACGCCGTCGGTGTCGTCGCCCCGGTCGCGCAGGTAGCCCGCGAGCGCGCCGGCCACCGACGACAGCAGCACGTCGTTCACCGACGCGCCCAGCGCGCGGCCGACGGCCTTCACTTCGTCGAGCGGGATCGGATCGGCCCAGGCGACGCGCTTGGACGCGCCCGGCTTGCCCTTGTATCGCGTCGGCGAATCCTGGCCCATCGTCGCGAGCTTGGCGATCTCGACGGTGAGCGCGCTGCCCTGCTCGGCGAGCGCGACCGCCTTCGCCGGGTCGTGCCAGATCGCGGCGCCCCGGTCGACGATCGTGCCGCCGACCTTCATCGCGACCTCGAGCGCGCCGGCGAACGGCTGGACGAGCTGCGCGACCGGATCGTCGGCGGGCGCCGCCCGTTCCCGTTTCGGCGGATCGAACGGCATGGCCGGCGGTCCGTCGGCACCGGCATCGGTCATCGACAACATGACGCGGACGAGCGCGATGCCGTCGGCGTAGCAATGGTGGATCCGGCAGACGACCGCGGCGCCGCCGTCGTAGCCTTCGACCAGGTGGAACTGCCAGCGCGGATGGGCGGGGTCGATCGGCGTCGCGGCCAGCCGCGACACCAGCGTCTGCAGCTCGGCGCGTCCCCCCGGCGACGCCAGCTTCGCGCGCACGACGTGCCGATCGATGTCGAAGCCGCGATCGTCCTGCCAGTAGGCGACGCCCGCGGCTTCGACCGGAACCTGGCGGAACCGCCGGAAGACGAGGAAGCGTTCCCGGATGACGCGCCTGAGCCGGGCGAGGGCGACGCGCTCGCGGAAAATCAGCACGCCGCAGATCATCATCAGGTTGTGCGGACGGTCCATCCGCAGCCACGCGGTGTCGACCGCGGAGATCTTCTCGCGCCGGGAGGTGGCGGCCATCGGGCGTCGGAACCGGGAGGGGGAATCCGGGCGGCGTATCGGGATCGGCGGCGGCCGTTCGTTGCGGGCGCTTTCGCGTTCGCGCTAAAGTAGCATGAAACCTCCGCGCCGGCGGAGGAGCGAACCGGAGGAGGAGGAGCCGATGGCCGCCGCGCCCAAGAAGGACGACCTGAAGGCGAAGTTCGAGGCCGCGGCCGCGGCCGCGAAAAAGACCCGGAAGAAGCCGGACAACGCGACGCTGCTCAAGCTCTACTCGTACTACAAGCAGGCGACCGAGGGCGACTGCAAGGGCGATCGTCCCGGCGGATTCGACTTCGTCGGCGGGGCGAAGCACGACGCCTGGTCCAAGCTCGCGGGGATGAGCAGGGACGACGCGATGAACAACTACATCAAGCAGGTCGACAAGCTCAACCGCGAGTAGGGCGCCGCGTTCCGGAATCCGGGGCGGCGCGGCCGCGGAACCCGCAACGCCCGAGGACCGCGAACGAAAAGGCCCGCGTCGCGCGGGCCTCGCCGATGCCGGGGACGCCCCGGCTCGCGCCGGGATCAGTCCAGCGCGGCCTTCGCCACCTTGCGCGCGGTGCGCACGGTCTTCCGGGCCGTCCGGGTCGCGGCGGTCACCGCCCCGCTGGCCGTCCGGGTCGCGGCACTGACCGCGCCGCTCGCGGTGCGCGCCGCGCTCGTCGCGGTCTTCGCGGCCGCCGAGGCGGCCCCCTTGACGATCTTGCCCACCGGCGAGGGCTGCGGCCGCCGCGGCGGCTTGACGCCGGTCGCCTTGATCAGCTCGTTGACCGCCTCCGAGAGCGCGTCGACGCGCTCGGCGAGCTTCTCGACGTCGTTCTGCGTGTGCACGCCGAGCTTCGACAGCGCCCGCGCGACGCGATTCTCGAAGACGTGCTCGAGCTTGTCCCAGGTGCCTCCGGCCATCGCCCCGACCTCCTTCGCCTTCGCTTTCGCCGCATCCGTGGCCGCGGCGGCCGTGTGCGCGGCCGCGCGTCGCGTCCGGGTCTCGAGATCCTCGCCCTGCTTGACCAGCGTGTCGAACACCTTCTGCCCCTCGGCCTGCGCCCGCGAGAACGCGCCCAGGCCGGCGAGCCAGATCTGCCGCGACGAGTCGATCACCGACTGGGAGAGATCCTTGGACGAGGGCTTCGCGTGTCCTCGCTCGTCACCCGCGTTCGATTCGGCCTTCGCCCTGGCTTTGGCGGCTTTGAGCATTCGCGGTCCTCCCCGGGTGGTGTCGCGGCGGCCCCGCGCCCCGCGCGCAGCCTTCGGTCGGATTCTAGGTGCCGCCGATAGAGCAATCAACCTAATGAGCGCGCCTGGCGCGCGACCGGCGACGAACCCCCGCGGATTCGACCCGCCCGTATAATCGTCGCCCCGGCCGCGCGCGACGGCCGAAGCTCCCCGCGGAACGCCGCGGGACCGCCCGAGGAGAAGTCGATGACCTACTTCGTCACCGGAGCGACCGGCTTCATCGGCCGCTATCTCGTCGCCAACCTGCTCAAGCGCGGCAAGCCGGTCTACGCGCTCGTGCGCAAGAGCTCGGTCAAGAAGCTCGACGCGCTGCGCGAGAGCCTGGGCGCGAACGAAAAAACGCTGATCGCCGTCCCCGGCGATCTCGCGAAGAAGCACCTCGGCGTGTCCGACGCCGATCTCAAGAAACTCAAGGGCAAGGTCGACCACGTCTTCCACCTGGCGGCGATCTACGACCTGAACGCGTCTGCCGAGGAGCAGAAGGTCGCCAACGTCGACGGGACGCGACACGCCGTCGAGTTCGCCGAGGCGGTCCAGGCCGGTTGCTTCCACCACGTCTCGTCGATCGCGGCGGCCGGCCTCTACGACGGCGTCTTCCGCGAGGACATGTTCGACGAGGCCGAGGACCTCGACCACGCGTACTTCAGCACCAAGCACGAGTCCGAGGGCGTCGTGCGCAAGCGCTGCAAGCGGCCCTGGCGGATCTACCGGCCGGGATTCGTCGTCGGCCACTCGAAGACCGGCGAGATCGACAAGATCGACGGCCCGTACTACTTCTTCAAGACGATCCAGAAGATGCGCGACATGCTGCCGCCGTGGATGCCGACGATCGGCATCGAGGGCGGACGCATCAACATCGTCCCGGTCGATTTCGTCGCCGACGCCCTCGACCATCTCGCGCACAAGAAGGGCCTCGACGGCAAGTGCTTCCACCTGACCGATCCGGCCCCGCACCGGATCGGCGAGGTGCTCAACATCTTCGCCAAGGCGGCGCACGCGCCGCAGATGACGTTGCGCGTCAACGCCAAGATGTTCGGCTTCATCCCCGCGCCGGTCGTCTACGGACTCGCCTCGCTCGCCCCGGTCAAGCGCGCCATCAAGGTGACGCTGAACGACCTGGGCATCCCGCGCGACGTGTTCCAGTTCGTCAACTGGCCGACCCGCTACGACAACCGCGAAGCGGCGAAGGCGCTCAAGGGCTCCGGCATCGAGGTCCCGCCCCTCGAGAACTACGCGTGGCGGCTCTGGGACTACTGGGAACGCAACCTCGATCCGGACCTCTTCATCGACCGCAGCCTCGCCGGCCGGGTCAAGGGCAAGGTCGTCGTCGTCACCGGCGGCTCGTCGGGCATCGGGCAGGCGACCGCGCACAAGCTCGCGGAGGCCGGCGCCAGGGTGATCATCGTCGCCCGCGACCCGGAGAAACTCGAGGCGACGCGCAAGGAGATCGCCGCGCACGGCGGCACCTGCATCACCTATTCCTGCGACCTGACCGACCTGGCCGCGATCGACGCGCTGTCGAAGAAGATCCTCGCCGAGCACGGCGGCGTCGACTTCCTGGTCAACAACGCCGGCCGCTCGATCCGGCGCGCCGTCGTCAACTCGATCGACCGTTTCCACGATTTCGAGCGCACGATGCAGCTCAACTACTTCGGCGCGGTCAAGCTGATCCTCGCCTTCCTGCCGGCGATGGTCGCCCGCAAGAAGGGCCACGTCATCAACATCAGCTCGATCGGCGTGCTGTCGCGCGCGCCGCGTTTCTCCGCGTACGTCGCGTCGAAGGCGGCGCTGGACGCCTTCTCCGAATGCGCCGCCTCCGAGCTGCTCGACAAGGGCGTCCACTTCACCAACATCAACATGCCGCTGGTCCGCACGCCGATGATCGCGCCGACCAGGATCTACGAAAACGTGCCGACGCTCTCCCCTGAGGAGGCCGCGGGGCTGGTCGTCGACGCGATCGTCCACCGGCAGGTCCGGATCGCGACGCGGCTCGGGATCTTCGGCGCGATTTCGCACGCGATCGCGCCCAAGCTCACGCAGGTGCTGCTCAACACCGCGTTCAACATGTTCCCGGATTCCTCCGCCGCGCAAGGAAAGAAGGACGGCGAGTCGCAGGCGCTCACCGCCGAGCAGATCGCGTTCGCGCAGATCACGCAGGGGATCCACTGGTAGGCCCGCGCGGGCCGCACCGCGCCGGCGCGCGCGCCGCGATTCAGCGCGGGCCGAGCAACTCGGCGACGACGAGGCGGGCGACGTCCGCGTCGATCAGCAGGGCGTTGTGCCCGATGCCGACGAGCTCGACGTTGCGCGCGCCCTCGAGCCGCGACGAGAGCTGGGGCGCGACCATCGAGTCGTGCCACGACCAGATCGACACGATTTCGGTCGTCGTGGGCAGCGGTTCGGCGGCGAGCGCCTCGAGCCAGGCGTTGCCCGGCCGCAGCTGCGAGAGCGAAGTGCCCGGGAAGCACCGGGCGTGGACGCTGCCCGCGTAGGGCGCGGCGAGCGTGACCGCGAGCCGGAGCTTCGCGCCGCCGTGCTTGCGCAGGTACGCGCGCGTGACGATGCCGCCCATGCTGTGCGAGACGATCGCGACCGACGTCGCGCCGGTCTCGGCGAGCACGCGATCGATCTTCGCCGCGAGCTGGTCGACGAACCGATCGATCGACGCGAGCGGCGGGCCGTAGGAGATCGCGTACAGCGGTCCCACGCCGGCGGCCGCGAGGCGGCGGCGCAGCGAGGTCCACACGCCGGCGTTGCACAGCACGCCGTGGACGAGGAGGACCGGGCGCTCCGCGCGCCGCGGCGGATCGTCGGGCACGAGCTCGCGGTAGAGGAGCATCCGCGGCGCCGAACCCAGCAGCGCACGCCATTCGTCGGCGACGAGCGCGAGGGTCGCGAACGGTCCGATCCGCCGGTCCGGCGGCCGGCGACTGCGCCAGAACCAGGCGATGACGAAGTTCGCCAGCGTGAGCGCGAGCACCAGTGCGAAATAACCGCCGGCGAATCCGGCGATCCACGGCCATGCCGATCCGCCGGCCGCGGGCGCGCGCGCGGCGAACACGACGCACGCGGCGACGGCGGTCAGGAACAGGACGGCGAAGCTCGCAGCCGACCACATCCGCGCATTATCGCGGCGCCCGGCCGGCGACGCACGCCGGGCGCGATGCCGCGCGACGCCCCGGGGCGCGGGGCGTACCCGGCCACGCCGGGTCAGTACCCCGGGCGCGGGATCCAGTGGGCGCGCCAGCTCCGCAACGCCGTGATCGTCGAGGCGAGGTCCGGGATCAGGACCATCCCGGGGACGGTCTTGCGGATGCGGCGGGTCATGTCCCCGCCGGCCCAGATCGAGACCTGGGGCGGCAACTGCTGGCGCAGCGATGCGAGCCCCTCGAGCGCGAGGCGCAACGGGAACGCGCCCGAGAACGACAGCGCCAGGATGTGCGCCTTGTGCGCGATCGCCGCGCGCCGGACGTCCTCGATCGGCGTCTGGGGACCGAGCGAGATGCAATTGACGCCCTCCGGGCACAGGAGCGCCTCGACCATCAGCAGGCCGATGCCGTGCTGCTCGTTGGGGAACGTCGTCAGCAGCACGCGGGGCACGCCGGTGGTCTGGCGCGGGAACGCGTTGATCGCGGTCCTCAGCACCACCTGGAGCTGCTCGGTGTAGAGGTGTTCCTCGAACACCTGCAGCTCGCCGCGCATCCACGCATCGCCGACCGCCTGGTTGAGCGGCGTCACCGATTCCAGCACGAACTTCTGCAGGCCCTGGCGCATCACGAGCTGCGCGAGCGCGTGCTGGAGCGCGGGCGCATCGTGCGTCTGCAACAGATGGATGATCTCGCGCTCGAAGCTCTGCGCGAGCGCGTCCGGCCGCTCGCTCGCCCGGGCGTCCGACAACGCCTTCAGTTCATCGAGCGGGAGCCCGATGATCTTGCCCGGCCGCAGCCCCGCGTCCATCAACCGCTTGATCGCCCGGAGGCGGGCGACCTCGGTGGGACCGTACTGCCGCTCGCCATGTGGATCGCGACCGGGCGACGGAAAGCCGTAGCGCCGTTCCCACATCCGCAGGACGTCCTTGGACAAGCCCGTCTCGCGTTCGACCGCGCTGATATTGAATACCGAGGTACCCACGGAGGCGACAGCACTCATTTTCGTCCTAGACAAACGGTTGACAAATGTGTTTTCAGCCCTTATCGTACGGCCTAGTAGACCGAATGTCCAGGACATTTACCCCATATGGCCGCGAATCGTCCAGCCTAAACCCTGGACGGAGCATTGCTGTCGAATGTCCGAGTCCGGTGTCGTCGCGACCGTCGTTCCTCGTCGTGTCGGCATGCGCGGCCCTGGCGCGCCTGGCGGGCGCCCCGGACCGCGCCGGACTCGTACCGCCGCCCCTGTCACCGAAACGGAGCTGACGCCTTGAACGCCCCCGAACGCCTGTTCCTCCCCGACACCCAGTCCCTGCCCGACGGGAGACGTCTCGCGATCCAGAAGGTCGGCATCAAGGGGTTGCGCTATCCGGTCGCGCTGCTCGACCGCGACGGAGCGACCCGGTCGACGGTCGCGACGTTCACGATGACCGTCGGCCTGCCGCACGACGTCAAGGGGACGCACATGTCGCGCTTCGTCGAGATCCTCGAGGGCGTGCGCGCACCGCTGGACCTCGACGGATTCCGCGCGATGGTCGATCGGATGCTCGGCCGGCTCGGCGCCAGCGACGGCGAGGTCGAAATGCGCTTCCCCTGGTTCATCCGCAAGGCCGCGCCGGTCTCGGGCGTCGAGAGCCTGCTCGACTACGAGGCCGCGTGGACCGCGACGCGCAAGGGCGGGCGAACCCGGGTCGAGGTCGCGCTGACCGCGCCGGTCACGAGCCTGTGCCCGTGCTCGAAGAAGATCAGCGACTACGGCGCGCACAACCAACGCTCGCACATCACCATCCGCGCCGAAATCAGCGTCGGGTCCGTCGCGCTGGAAGAACTCGCCCGAGTCGCCGAGGACGAAGCGTCCTGCGAGGTCTGGGGGCTGCTCAAGCGCCCCGACGAGAAATGGGTCACCGAACGCTCGTACGACAACCCGAAGTTCGTCGAGGATCTGGTCCGCGACATCGCGCTGGGCCTAGCCCGGGATCCGCGCATCGGCCGGTTCGTCGTCGCCAGCGAGAATTTCGAATCCATACACAACCATTCCGCGTACGCCGAGATCGAGGGCGTGGGGGCGGGCCGCGACGGCTGACACCCGGGCGCCTGCGGGCCGCGCGCGTCGCGCGCCGCGATCGGGGAAGTTCGGCCGGGCCGCGGCCCGACATCAGGAGAACATGGTGCGCATCGCCGTCGTAGGATCGGGCATCGCCGGGCTCTCGTCCGCGCTGCTCCTCACCCGCCAGGGACACCAGGTCAGCGTCTTCGAGTCCGACGCGCGCCCGGGCGGTCACTCGCACACCGTCGATGTGACGCTCGACCGACTGACCTTCCCGGTCGACACCGGCTTCCTCGTATTCAACGACCGCACCTATCCCCGGCTCGTGCGGTTGTTCGACGAGCTGGGCGTCGAGAGCGTCCCTTCGTCGATGTCGTTCTCGGTGCGCAACGACCGCGCTGGCGTCGAGTGGGCCGGGACCAGCGCCGCAGCGCTGTTCGCGCAGCCGCGCAACGCCGCCCGACCCGCGTTCTGGCGGATGCTCGCGGACATCGTCCGCTTCAACCGCGATACCACCGCGCTCGAAAAAGCGGATCGTGTGGCGCGGGTTCCGCTCGGCGATTACCTCGAGGCCGGCCGCTACTCCGCCGCGTTCCGCGACTGGTACCTGGTGCCGATGGCCGCTGCGATCTGGTCGTCCCCGGCGAAGGACATCCTCGATTTCCCTTTGCCGTCGTTCGTCCGCTTCTGCCACAACCACGGCCTGCTCGCGATCGCCGACCGGCCGCAGTGGCGAACGGTGCGCGGCGGTTCGCGCACGTACGTCCGCAAGATCGTCCAGCAGCTCGGGGACCTGCGGCTGTCGACGCCGGTCGAGCGGGTCCGCCGCCTGGCCGGACACGTCGAAGTCGATACGCCCGGACGCCGGGCCGAGAGATACGACGCGATCGTGCTCGCCTGCCATGCCGACCGTTCGCTCACGCTGCTCGCCGATCCCACCCATGCCGAGGCGAGGCTGCTCGCCGACATCCGCTACCAGTCCAATCGTGTGGTCCTGCACACCGACGCCGAGCTGCTGCCGCGGGCCAGGCGCGCGTGGGCGAGCTGGAATTACCTCGCCGCCGACGATCCGACCGGTACGCGCCCGGTGGCGGTCAGCTACCTGATCAACCGGCTCCAGCCGTTGCCGGTCGAGCGGCCGGTCGTGGTGACGCTCAATCCGGCGATCGAGCCCGCCACGCACTCTGTGATCGACGAATACGAGTATTCGCATCCGCTGACCGACGCGCGCGCGGTCGCCGCCCGGCGCGCGATCGCCACGCTGCAGGGCACGCGGCGCACCTGGTACGCGGGCGCCTGGCTGGGCCACGGGTTCCACGAAGACGGGATCGCGTCCGCGCACGCGGTCGCCGACTCGATCGCCCGGCACACGCAGTCGGCGCGCGTGCTGGCCGCCGCGTGAGAACGTTCGCGCCATGAACGCCCGCGTCGCCGACGACGACGCCTACGCGCTGGACGCCCTGCACGCGGACGGCTGCGCGATCATCGAAGGCGAGATCGCCCATCGCCGATCGCGTCCCGCGGTCCACGCGTTCCGCTACCCCGGCTTCTGCCTGCGACTGCCGCTGTCGCGGCTCGCCGAACTGCCGCGCCGGGGAGTCGCGCTCAACCGCGCGGGATGGGTCGCCTTCCACGAGCGCGACCACGGTCCGCGCGACGGCACCTCGCTGCTCGGCTGGATCCGCGCGCTCCTCGACCGCGAAGGCGTGGCCGCCGACGGCGAGATCGTGTTGCACGCGTTCCCGCGGATGCTGGGCTACGTGTTCAACCCGGTGAGCTTCTGGGTCGCGCACGACCGCCGGGGCGCGGTGCGCGCGGTGCTCGCCGAAGTCCGCAACACTTTCGGCGAGCGGCACGACTACCTGGTCGCGCACGTGGACGGTCGTCCGATCGCCTCCGGCGAGACACTGGAGGCGCGCAAGGTCTTCCACGTGTCGCCGTTCTGCGCGGTCGAGGGCCGCTACGCGTTCCGCTTCGCGTTCGGCGCCGACCGCTGGCTCGCGCGTGTCGACCATTTCGACGGTGCGCAGCCGGAGCCGCTGCTCGAGACCTGGTTCTCGGGTCGGCCGGCGCCGCTGTCCCCGCGCGCGACGCGCGCGCTACTGTGGCGCTACCGGTGGTTCACGCTCGGCGTGATCGCACGCATCCACTGGCAGGCGCTCCGGCTCTGGCGCAAGCGCGTCCCCTTCCACATCAAGCCCGAGCCGCCGGCGAAGGTCCTGAGCCGCTGATGTCCGCCACCGTCCCCTTGCAGCCCCTGCGACCGGCCCGATGCCGATCGCTGCCCGCCTCGGCGCGGATGCTGTTCGCGCTCCTGTCCGCGATGGACCGCGGCCGGCTCGAAGTCGTCGCGCCCGACGGGGTGTCGTACGCGTTCGGACCGGGCGGGACGCCCTGCACCGGCGTCCCGGCGCACGCGGCGGTCCTGCGGCTCCACGACTGGCGGGTCGCGCGCGCGGCGCTGTCCGGCGGCGACGTCGGCTTCGGCGAGAGCTACATGGCCGGGCATTGGGACACGCCCGATCTCGTGCACCTGCTCACGGTGCTCGCGGCGAACCAGCCGGCGCTCGAGCGCGCGTTCTACGGCCGCGCGTGGACCCGCGGGCTCCTGCGGCTGCGCCACTGGCTCAACGCGAACACGCGGCGCGGGTCGCGCAGGAACATCGCCGCGCACTACGATCTGGGCAACGATTTCTACGCCCTGTGGCTCGACCCGACGATGACCTACTCGTCGGCGCTCTTCGACGGCGACCGCGACCGCTCGCTGGAAGCCGCGCAGAAGGCGAAGATCGGCCGGCTCCTCGACGCGCTCGACCTCGCGCCCGGCGCGCGGATCCTCGAGATCGGCTGCGGCTGGGGCGGCTTCGTCGAAGCGGCCGCGCGCGCGGGTCACCGCGTCACCGGCGTTTCGCTCTCCCGGGAACAGACCGCGTACGCGGCCGAGCGCATCCGGCGCGCCGGGCTCGACGCGAGCGTCGATCTGCGCCTTCAGGATTACCGCGACGTGCGCGAGCGCTACGACGGCGTCGCGTCGATCGAGATGTTCGAGGCGGTCGGCGAGCGCTACTGGCCCGCGTACTTCCGCGCGGTCCGCGATGCGCTCGTCCCCGGCGGCCGCGCGGCGATCCAGGCGATCACCATCGCCGACCATCGGTTCGAGCGCTACCGGACGCAGTCGGACTTCATCCAGCGCCACGTCTTTCCCGGCGGCATGCTCGCGTCGCCCGCGCGCCTCGCCGCCGAAGCCCGGGCCGCGGGCCTGGCGATCGCCGGGGAGCACGCGTTCGGCCGCGACTACGCCGAGACACTGCGGCGCTGGCTCGCCGCCTTCGACGCGCACGCCGAGGCGATCGCCCGGCGCTTCGACCCGACGTTCGTGCGCTGCTGGCGCTTCTATCTCGCCTACTGCGCCGCCGGATTCGACACCGGGACCACCGATGTCCACCAGTTCACGCTCATCCGCTGCTGACACGCTCGCCGCGGCGCTCGCCGTCTGGTTCGCGGTCGCCGCCGCGATGCCGGCGGCGGCCGCGGATGCCCGGCGCGCACCGGCGCTGCCGGTCGCCGTGGCCGAACTCGCGCCGGACCTGCGTGTGCAGGGTGGCGGCGAATTGCGCTTCCTCGGGCTGCCCGTCTACGACAGTTACTACTGGGCGGGTGCGCGCGGACACTCCACGGCCGACCCGTTCGCGCTCGACCTCCACTACCGCCGCGCGTTGAACGGGGAACGGATCGCCGAGCGCAGCATCCACGAGATCGAGCGAGCGGGTGGCGCCGGCGTCGCGGAGCTCGCGCGCTGGGGCGCGGCGATGAAGGCGATCTTCCCCGATGTCGGCAAGGGCGACCGCCTGACCGGTGTCAATCTCCCCGGCCGCGGCGTCCGGTTCTTCCACAACGGCAAGCCGATCGGCGAAATCGCCGAGCCCACGTTCGCGCGGGCGTTCTTCGGAATCTGGCTCGATCCGGGCACCTCCCAGCCCGAACTGCGGCGCAGATTGCTCGGCGAGCGGCCAATTCCGTGAAGCGGGCGCAGGTTCGGGGCGCGGCGGGGAAACACGCCGGCATCGGCGCCGCGAACCGCGCCGCGTACGGCGCGTTCGCGCTGCCACTCGCGATGGGCGCGCTGCCGCTGTACGTGCACCTGCCGAAGTTCTACGGCGAGGTCTACGGCCTGGGGCTGGTCACGCTGGGCGTGCTGCTACTCGCGCTGCGCGCGGTCGACGCGATCGCCGACCCGCTGATCGGCGCATGGAGCGATCGCGGTCCGCCGCGCAAGCGGTTGATCGCGTGGAGCGCGCCGGTCCTCGCGTTCGGCATGGTCGCGCTCTACACGCCGCCGGTCCGGGGCGAGACGGCGTTGCTCCTTTGGCTCGGCACCGCGCTGGCGATCGTCTACGCCGCGTATTCGATCGCGACGATCAACCACAACGCCTGGGGCGCCGAACTGTCGGCCGATCCGGTCGAACGCACACGGATCACCGCGACCCGCGAAGGACTCGCCCTCTGCGGCGTGGTCGTCGCGAGCGTACTCCCCGCGCTCCTCGGCGGGTCGGAGGGTGAGGCCGCCGGCCTGCCCCGATTCGCATGGGTCTACGCTGCGATCGTCGCCCTGGGTCTCGCGGTCACGCTGATCGCGCCCGCCGCACCGCGCCCCGGCACCGCGCCCGGGTCGACGCTCGCGGGAGTGCGCGAGGCGCTCGCCGATCCGTTGTACCGGCGGCTACTCGCCGTCTATCTCGTCAACGGGATCGCGGCCGCGGTTCCGGCGACCCTCGTCCTCTTCTACATCGCCGACGCGCTGCAGGCCGAGGGCCGTCAAGGGCACTTCCTCGCGCTCTACTTCGTGTCGGGCGCCGCCTTCCTGCCGCTGTGGGTGCGCGTCTCGGCGCGCGCGGGCAAGGTCCGAGCGTGGGGCGCGTCGATGATCGTCGCGGCGGCGGCGTTCGTCTGGGCCGCCTTGCTGGGCGCGGGCGACGTCGCCGCCTTCGCGGTCGTTTGCGTGCTGTCCGGTGCGGCGCTCGGCGCCGACCTCGCGCTGCCGCCGTCGATCGTCGCCGACGTGGCCGGGCGGCACGCCAGGTCTCGTCCGACCGGCGCGTACTTCGGCGTATGGACGCTCGCGACCAAGCTCAATCTCGCGCTCGCCGCCGGCATCGCGTTGCCGCTCGTCTCCGCGCTGGGCTACGAACCGGGTTCGCGCGACGATTCCGCGCTGCGTGCGCTCGCGATCGTGTACGCCGCGCTCCCCTGCGGGCTCAAGGTCGCCGCGCTCGCTGCGCTGCGGACCTACGCCGCGGCCGCCGCCGCGGACGCGGCCTCGCCCCCTCGAATCTCGCCGATACGGTATCCCGGATGAAACGCCCGAACCCGCGCTCCCCGTCACTCATCGCCGGCTTCCGCGCCGCCCTGGCCGCGATCGGCGTGCTCGGCCTCGCGTCCTGCGCGAGCGTCGACGTCTCGCAGTACCGCTCCGAACGGCCCGCGCTCGATCTGGCGCGCTACTTCGACGGCACGCTCGACGGCTGGGGCATGTTCCAGGACCGCTCGGGCGCGGTCGTCACGCGATTCAACGTCGTCGTCGAAGCGACGTGGCGCGACGCCACCGGCACGCTGGACGAGTCGTTCGAATACGCGGACGGCCGGCGCGAGCGCCGCGTCTGGACGATCGTCAAGGACGGCGACCGTTACCGGGGAACGGCCGCCGATGTCGTCGGCGCCGCGACCGGTGTCGCCGTGGGCAACGCGCTGCGATGGAATTACGTGCTCGCACTCCCGGTCGACGGCCGCGTATGGCACATGGACATGGACGACTGGATGTTCCTCGTCGACGAGCGCACGATGCTCAACCGTACCACGATGTCGAAGTTCGGTGCGCGCGTCGGCGAGGTGACGCTCGCCTTCCGCAAGCGCTGAGTTCCAACCCCCGGGATCATGTTCGCCCCGCTGAATCCGCCGCTGCCCGACTGGAAGGACGCGCGCGTCTGGGTGATCGGCGCGTCGACCGGCATCGGCGCCGCGACGGCGCGAAAGCTGCTCGCGATGGGTGCGCGCGTCGCGATCTCCGCGCGGTCGGCCGACAAGCTCCGCGACCTTGCCGCCGATTCGCTCGCGGCGGGTCGCGCGGCGGTCGAGCCGCTCGATGTCACCGACGACCGCGAAGTGCACGCGGCGTGGGAGCGCGTGCGCGCGCGCTGGAACGGCATCGATCTCGTGCTGATTGTCGCCGGTACGCACGAGGAAATCCGCGCCTGGGACCTGACGGCCGCGAAGGCGCGGGCGCTGATCGACGTCAACCTGACCGGCGCGATCTCGGTCGTCGCGGCGGTCGTCCCCGCGCTGCTCGAACGCCGCCGCGGCGCGATCGCGCTCGTGTCGTCGGTCGCCGGCTACCGTGGATTACCGCGCGCGCTCGTGTACGGCCCGACCAAGGC
The DNA here is from genome assembly GCA_020851255.1 of Burkholderiales bacterium. Classification (GTDB taxonomy): domain Bacteria; phylum Pseudomonadota; class Gammaproteobacteria; order Burkholderiales; family Casimicrobiaceae; genus VBCG01. The sequence goes on from JADZDA010000011.1 coordinate 52,027, forward strand.
GGCGCTGATCAATTTCGCCGAGGCGCTGTGGCTCGATCTCGCACCTTGCGGCATCGGCGTCCACGTGATCAACCCGGGCTTCGTGAAGACGCCGCTCACCGGGCGCAACGATTTCCCGATGCCGCATCTGATCGACGCCGAAACGGCGGCCGGCGAGATCCTCGCCGGGCTGGAAAGGCGCGAGTTCGAGATCCACTTCCCGCGTGCGTTCACGCGGAAACTGAAACTCCTGCGGCTGCTGCCCTACCGCCTCTATTTCGCGGCGATCCGCCGCGCGACCGGCATCGCCGTCCACCGGCCGCCCGCACGAGACGCCGGGCCCGGGGATCCTCCCTCCGAACTTCCTCCGTCCACGCCGACGGATACCCGATGACCGACGCACTCGACCACAACCGCCGCGCGACGGCCGCCGCCCGCGCGTTCTACGAGAGGTTGACGCCCGCCGACCTGGCCTCGCTGCGCGAGGTCGACGCGGACGACGCCGCCTTCCGCGACCCGTTCAACGACGTGCGCGGCGTCGACGCGATCGCCCGGATATTCACGAAGATGTTCGCCGAACTCGACGACGTCCGGTTCTCGATCCGCGAGACCGTCGTCGGCGAGGAGGGCGCGATGCTGGTCTGGGACATGACCTACCGGGTCCGTCGCTGGCGACCGCGTCAGGCGCAGTCGATCCACGGCGCGACGCACCTCCGGTTCGCGCCGGACGGCCGCATCGCCTGGCATCGCGACTACTGGGACGCGGCCGGCGAGCTCTACGCGAAGCTGCCGCTGATCGGTCCGCTGATGCGCTATCTCGAGCGCCGGCTCGCGTGAACGCGCGCCGCGTGCATCGCCCGCGGTTTCGCACAGATGCGGCATGGTCAAAGAAACGGTCCCGCTCGCGCGGGACCGGTGAGGGCGCCCCGGGGACTCCGGGACGTTGGGGGTCGGGGCCGCGCCGGCGGGGAAGCCCGGCGCGTCGGCGTCAGTTGATCCGGGTCACCGGCTGGTACGACAGGTATTTCACGTCGACGACCGCGTACGCTGGCGCGCTCTGCACGATGACCGCCTCGTGCGTGAAATGGCTCGGCGCGACGACGAACGCCGACAGCGTCGCGAGCGACAGAGCGACCGCGGCGACGACCAGCGCGGCGCGTTCGAGCGGGGTACGGGTGTGTTCCATGGCGATTCCTTCGGGTCTCGGGGTTCTGATGAGTCAATGCCCGTTGGATGCGCAGTCTCCGCACTTCGGATTCAGCGCGCCACGGGGTCGCGACGAGGCGGCCCGCGGGGAGGACGAAGCGTCGGCGACACCGACGAACGGAGAGGTCCGGGCGCCGCCGGATGCCGGCACTGGCCGGACCCGGCACCGGGGGGATCCGGGGCGGGCGCGGTTTGACGCCTTCCGGAATCCCGGCGATAATTCAATGCTTTGGCGAGCTAGCTCAGCTGGTTAGAGCAGAGGAATCATAATCCTTTGGTCCGGGGTTCGAGTCCCTGGCTCGCCACCATTCCCCGAAGGCCCGCGGCGCTCCCGCGGGCCTTCGTCCGTCCTGGGAGGGGCCTGCCTGTTCGTGATGCGGGACGCTCCTCACCGAACGGGCGGCGCGCAGACTCGGGGCGGGTTCGCATGCGACCCCCGGCCAAGGCGCGGGTCGCAGAGGTTGACGTGCAAGATCCGGTTCAACAGAATGCGCGGGCCGCCGCCCGGCGCAACCCGGTTGCGATGCCGGCGACGACGCGCGGCGCGGCGAGAAGGGCTGAGGGAACATGAGATCGTGGGCCGGCATGCGATTCACCGCTGCTGCGGGCGTGTTCCTCGCGCTTTCCGCATCCGGCGCGCTGGCCGCGGCGCTGAGCCTCACCGGATTGCTGGATCCCAACGACGCCCAGGATGTCTTCCTCCACCCGTTCACGCTGACCGCGCCGGCGACCGTCACGATCCAGAGCTACGGTCACGGCGGTTCGGCTGGGGCGCCGGCGGGCAGGAACGCCGCCGGCACGGTGATCGCAGCGGGCGGGTTCGATCCCTACCTCTCGGTCTTTTCCGGCACCGGGTCGACCGCCACTTTCGTCGCCGCGAACGACGACGGAACCTGTCCGCCCGGCACGGTTTCGGACGGCGCCTGCCGCGATCCGGCGCTGTCGATCGCATTGCCCGCGGGCAACTACACCCTCGCGCTGTCGGCGTTCCTCAATCTGTCGATCGCCGAGAACTACGGGAGCGGATCCCTGGGCGACGGATTCGCCGGCCTGGGGAGCTTCGGCACCCGATCCAATGCCTGGGCCGTCGACATTTCCGCGCCTTCGCTAGTCGTCCCGACGCGATGGCTGGGCGTCGCGCCCGGCTCGATCACCTTCGGCGCCCAGACCGTCGCCACGACCAGCGGTCCGTCGACGGCGATCGTGACCAGCCTGGGCAGCGCCGCGGTCGACTTTTCGTCGGTCTCGCTGTCGGGCGCGAACGCCGGTGACTTCGCGGTCGGCGGCACCTGCGGCGGCTCTCTCGCGCCGGCCGCCACGTGCACGCTCACCGTGACGTTCACGCCGTCCGCGCCGGGACCGCGCTCCGCGCAGGTGACCCTGGCGTCGAACGCCGGCAACAATCCGGTCGTCCTCGACGTGGGAGGAACCGGCACGACCGGGGCCGTCGCCAGCGCGTCGCTCTCCGCGACCAGCCTGGATTTCGGAACCCGCGCGCTGGGTTCGCCGTCGCCGCAGCAGTCGATCGTCGTCACCAATACCGGCGGAGCGTCCCTCGTGATCGGGGTGAACTCGCTCGGCGGCGCGAACGCCGGTGATTTCGCCATCGCCGCCGACGGCTGCGCCGGACAGACGCTGGCGCCGGCGCTGTCATGCACGATCGCGGTGTTCTTCACGCCGCAGACGGTCGGACCGCGGACGGCGAGCTACACGATCAACTCGAACGCGAGCAACAACCCGACCCTCGTCGCGCTCACGGGCGCCGGGGCGACACCGCAACCGATTCCCACGATCGGCGAGACGACGCGATGGTTGATCACGCTGCTCCTCGCCATCGCCGCCATGCGAGCGCTCGCCAGACGGTGCTCGCGATCCCCTTCCCCGCCCCCCGCGCACAGCCCCAGGTGAAACCATGAAGATCCCTCGTCTCTCCTCCGGTGTCACCGCGACGATCCTCGCCTTCGCGGCCGCGGTGGCGCCGCAAGCCGCGCACGCGCAGGTCAAGCCCGCGAAGACGATCGAAGTGTCGGCCCTGAACGCGATCAGCGCGAGCTGCACGATGCCGTCGGGAGCGGGCGCGCTGCAGAAGTGCCAGGCCTACACCGTGCCCGCCGGCAAGCGGCTCGCGATCCGGATGGTGACGTATACGCACAGCGATGACCCGACCAAGGCGTTGGCCGGGATCCTGTACGGCCGCGACGCGAAACCCGCCGATCTCACGATCTCGGGATTGCAGGACGCCGTGGATCCCCGCGTTGCGTCGATCCTCGCCGGAGGGCCGGCCACCGTCCAGTCGAGCCTGGCCCTCGCGTGGGGATCGCAGCTCGTCGACATGGTGCTCCTCGCCGGCGACGTGCTGGCGGCGAGCGGGTTCTTCCGCGCGAACCCCAACAACAACGCGACGCTCGCGTTCTTCGGCTACCTCGTCGACGAGTGAGCATCGGCGCCGGCGCGGGGTCATCGCGCCGGGCGCCGTTCCCGCACCGAGCCGATCCGCGTACGCCCGGCGATCGGGACGTCACCCGCCGCCGCCTTTCGCGGCCGCGACCGCCTCCTCGAGCGCGACCCAGCGCTCGATCTTCGCCGCGAGCAGGTGCTCGACCTCCTCGGCGCGCGCGCGATCGCGGCGAACCGCATCCGCGCCCTGGCGGTGGTAGTCCGGCGCGCACACGCGCGCGGTGATCTCGTGCTGCTCCCGCTCGAGCGCCTCGATCTCGGCGGGGAGCGACTCGAGCTCGCGCTGCTCCTTGTAGCTCAACTTGGCGCGCGGACGCGCCCCGCCCGATCCCTGTCCGGCATCGCGGCCCGCGTCGCGCGCAGCGGCGGCCGGCGTGCGGGCGGAACCTGCGGCTTCCGCCGCGCGTGACCGACTCGCGGCGACGCCGGTCCGTTCGCCGCGCTGCGCGATCCAGTCGGTGTATCCGCCCGCGTACTCGCGCCAGACTCCGTCGCCTTCCGCCACCAGCGTCTGCGTGACCACGTTGTCGAGGAACGCGCGGTCGTGGCTCACCACGACCAGCGTGCCGTCGTAGCCCTGCAGCGTCGCCTCGAGCAGTTCGAGCGTGTCGATGTCGAGGTCGTTGGTCGGCTCGTCGAGGACGAGCAGGTTCGCCGGCAGCGCGAACAGCCGCGCGAGCAGCAGCCGGTTGCGCTCGCCGCCGGAGAGCGTGCGCACCGGAGCGCTCGCGCGCTCGGGCGGGAACAGGAAGTCGCCCAGATACGTCAGCACGTGCCGGCGCCCCTGCGCGGTCTCGACCCAGTCGGCGCCCGGAGCGATCGTGTCGGCGAGCGTGCGCTCCGGATCGAGCGTCTCGCGCAACTGGTCGAAGTAGGCGACCGAGAGTTTCGTGCCCAGCCGGACCTTGCCCGAATCGGGCGCGATCGCGCCCAGCATCAGCTTGAGCAGCGTCGACTTGCCCGCGCCGTTGGGACCGATCAGGCCGATGCGATCGCCGCGCATGACGACGGTGGTCAGGTCGCGCACGAGCACCCGGTCGCCGAACGACTGGGTCACCCGCTCCAGCTCGGCGACGAGCTTGCCCGAGCGCTCGCCCGCGTCGAGCGCGAGCTTCACCTGTCCGATCCGTTCGCGCCGCGCCGCGCGGTCGGCGCGCAGTTGGTCGAGCCGGCGCACGCGTCCCATGTCGCGCGTGCGGCGTGCTTCGACGCCCTTGCGGATCCACGCCTCCTCCTGCGCCCAGTAACGGTCGAACTTGCGCGCGACGATCGCCTCGGCGGCGAGTTCGTCGCGCTTGCGCCGCTCGTAGGCGGCGAAGTTCCCGGGATAGGAGCGCAGCATCCCGCGATCCAGCTCGACGATCCGGGTGGCGACGCGGTCGAGGAACGCCCGGTCGTGCGTGATCACGATCGACGCGGGGCCCCTGGCGAGCAGGTCCTCGACCTGCTCGATGCCGTCGATGTCGAGGTGGTTGGTCGGCTCGTCGAGCAGCAGCAGATCGGGCGCCGTCGCGAACGCGAGTGCGAGCGCCGCGCGCTTGCGTTCGCCGCCGGACGCGGTCGCCGGATCGGCCGCCTCGTCCAGGCCCAGGCGATGCAGGAACTCGACCAGCCGCGCCTCGGCCCGCCAGCGTTCGCGCTCGTCGGCGATCGCGTCGAGCCGGCCGCGGATCGCCAGGCTCTCGCGCAGCGTCGACGCCGCGGGCAGCACCGGCTCCTGCTCGACGAGCGTGATCGCGAGCGCGTCGCTGCGCTGGATCCGGCCGTCGTCGAGCGCGATCTCGCCGGCCAGCGCCTTCAACAGCGACGACTTGCCGGTGCCGTTGCGGCCGATCAGCCCGATGCGCTCGCCGTCCTGGACGACCAGGTCGGCGCCATCGAGCAGTGGGTGATGTCCGAACGCGAGTTCGGCGCCGGAGACGCTGACCAGGGGCATCCGCCAAGCATATCGGAACCGCCGGTCGGCCCGCTGACGACAGCCGCCAGCGAGCCCGCGTCGCCGATGCGCACCGTCGTGCGCGGCGCGCGGGTGGGAATCGGCGCGTCTACGCGCAGCCGTCGTCCTTCTGCCGGCGTTCCTGGATCGCGATCTCGTCGGCCGCCTTCTTGCGCGCGGTCGTCGTCGACTTCGCCTCCGCGAGCACCGCGCGCTGCTGCGCGATGTTCGCCTGGTAGTTCGCGCAACGGTCGCGGCGCTGCACTTCCTCCCGGTCGGCGACCGCGCGGTTCTGCGCGACCACCTTGTCGTCGAGCACGACGACCCGGCCGTCGGTCTTGCGCGCCGGCGGCTCGGCGGCGACCGTCGCAACGCCGCGTCCCGTCGGACCGGAGCCCTGAACCGGCTCCTGTTTGGTCGACGGATCGCAGGCCCTGGTCTGGAAGACCACGGTGCCGTCCGGTGACGTGCACTTGTACAAGGCGGCGTGGACCGAAGTCGCCGGAAGGGCCATGCCCGCGGCGAACGTCGCTACGGCGACGAGGAATGTGCGCATGATCGCAGGTCGGAGTGCAAAGGGCTCCCCGCGATCGATGCAATCCGCATGCCACGCGGCCGCACTTCCGGACGAACGGCAGGGCGCCGACGGCCGGCCCCGGGAAGGCGGGACGATGCGCGCTCGAATGGCGGCGCGCCGCGGGCGGCGGTTCGCGCGGTCGGGTGACGCCCGGCGTCGCCACCCGACCGCCCGGGGCGCTGCGCTACGCCGGTTCGACGACCGACGGCAATCCGGCCAGGGCCATCGCCAGTTCCTTCTGGTCGTAGTCGAGGTCCTTCAGCCGGCCGCCGAAGTAGTCGATGTACGCCTGCATGTCGAAGTGGCCGTGCCCGCAGAGGTTGAAGAGGATCGCGCGCGAGGTCCCTTCCTCGCGGCAGCGGATCGCCTCGTCGATCGCGCCCTTCACCGCGTGGTTCGCCTCGGGCGCCGGGACGATGCCCTCGGCGCGCGCGAACTGCACGCCGGCCTCGAAGACCTTGGTCTGGTGATACGCGGTCGCCGAAATCAGCCCGAGTTCCTGCAGGTGCGACACCATCGGCGCCATGCCGTGGTAGCGCAGGCCGCCCGCGTGGAAGCCCGGCGGCGTGAACGTCGAGCCCAGCGTGTGCATCTTCGCGAGCGGCGTCAGGTGCGCGGTATCGCCGAAGTCGTACGCGTACCGGCCGCGCGTGAGACTCGGGCACGCGGCCGGCTCGACGGCGATCACCTTCACCTTCTTGCCGCCGCGCAATTGCGCGCCGATGAACGGGAAGGCGATGCCGGCGAAATTCGACCCGCCGCCGGTGCAGCCGACGATGATGTCCGGGTAGTCGCCGGCCATCTCGAGCTGCTCCATCGCCTCGATGCCGATGATCGTCTGGTGCAGCAGCACGTGGTTGAGCACGCTGCCGAGCGCGTACTTGGTGTCGTCGTTCTGCGCGGCGATCTCGACCGCCTCGGAGATCGCGATGCCGAGGCTGCCCGGATGGTCGGCGCGCTGCGCGAGGATCGCGCGTCCGGACTGGGTGAGGTTCGACGGCGACGCGATGCAGCGCGCGCCGTAGGCCTCCATCAATGCCCGGCGGTACGGCTTCTGGTCGTAGGAGACGCGCACCATGAAGACCTGCACGTCGAGCCCGAAGAGCGCCCCGGCGAACGCGAGCGAGCTGCCCCACTGGCCCGCGCCGGTCTCGGTGACGAGTTTCTTCACGCCGGCTTCGCGGTTGTAGAACGCCTGCGGCACCGCGGTGTTCGGCTTGTGGCTGCCCGCCGGCGACACGCCCTCGTACTTGTAGTAGATCCGGGCCGGCGTCTGCAGCACCTTCTCGAGGCGGCGGGCGCGGAACAGCGGCGCGGGCCGCCACTGCCGGTAGACGTCGCGCACCGGACCGGGGATCGGCACGTCGCGTTCGGTCGTCACCTCCTGGAGGATCAGCTCCATCGGAAAGAGCGGCGCCAGATCGTCCGGACCGACCGGCTTCTTCGTGCCCGGGTGGAGCACCGGCGGCAACGGCCTGGGCAGGTCGGCCTGCAGGTTGTACCAGGCCTTGGGGATGCGGGATTCGTCGAGGACGTACTTCACGGTGTCGGGCATGGGCTCTCCTGCGATCGGCGGGACGGACGACGCGCGCGCGGGGCGCGGTGGGGCGATGATAACGGCTGCGGCGCGATCGGTGCGGCGCTGATCCAGATCAACCGGCGCGCGGGAAAGACTCAGTCGGGCTCGATGCCCACGTCCCGGACGACCTTCGACCGCTTGGCGACCTCGGACCGGATCAGCCGGCCGAGCTCGTCGGGCGTGCCGCCGACCGCCTCCAGGCCGCCTCTGCGCCGCCTTCGGCGAGCCTGCGCCGGTCCTCCGGGATCGCGAGCCCCTCGTTGAACGCCAGGTTGAGCCTGCCCACGACGTCGGCCGGCGTGCCCGCCGGGGCGACGACGCCTTCCCAGGCGATCGCCTCGAACCCGGGCAGCGTCTCGGTGAGCGCTAACAGATCCGGATAGTTGCGCGAGCGCTTCGGGCTCGAAGCCGCCAGCGCCCGCAGTTTCCCCGTGGCCACGTGCGGCATCCGGTTCGCTTGGTCGCCGAACGCGACCTGGATCTGCCCGCCGAGCAGGTCGGTCGCATCGCGGACGCGCCGGCGGCAAGGGCCATGGGTTGTCGCAAGGCGCCGTCCGAATTGGTAGCATCGCCCGGCCGTCGTGACGAGAACGGGAGTCCCGATGACCGGTCGCTGCGAATTCCCGATCCTCGATCTCGAAGACCCGCCCGGGCGGTTCGCCGCGTCGTTGCGCGACGCACTCGAGCAGGTCGGCTTCTACGCACTGGTCAACCACGGCGTCGATGGGCGGCTCGTGCGCGCGGTCTACGACGCCGCCGAGCGCTTCCACGCGCTGCCCGAGGCGACGCGCCGCTCGCTCGCCGTGGCCGCCGGACACGGCGGCTACCTGCGACTGGGAGGCAGCACCTCGTACACGTCCCGGATCGCCGGCGAGGTCCGCAAGCCGAACCTCGTCGCCGGATTCTTCGTCCATCGGGATCGCCCGGAAGACGATCCGCTCGCCCGCAGCGGCGCCCCCCTGCTCCGCATGCGCAACCGCTGGCCGCCCGAAACCGCGCTGCCCGGGCTGCGGGCGACACTGCTCGAGTACACGTCGGCGCTCGAGGCCCTGGGGCGACGGCTGCTGCCGCGATACGCCGCCGCACTGGAGCTGCCGGCCGACCACTTCGACGCGAGCTTCGCCGAGGCGCACTACACGCTGAAGCTCGCGCATTACCCGGTCCTGCCCCACGACGAGCACCAGTGGGGTCTCGCGCCGCACACCGACGCGGGGTTCCTCACGCTGCTCCCCGACAACGACACCCCCGGCCTGGAGATCCGACCGCCGGGCGGCGAGTGGCACGCGCCGCCGCGATGTCCCGGCGCGTTCATCGTCAACTCCGGCGAGACGCTCAAGCGCTGGACCAACGACCGGTTTCTCGCGACCGAGCACCGCGTGCGCAACGATTCGGGCCGCGACCGGTACTCGGTGCCGTTCTTCTACGACCCCGATCCGCGCGCGACCATCGCCTGCCTGCCGACCTGCACCGGACCGGACCGTCCGCCGCGTCACGACCCGATCACTTTCGGCGACTACTGGCAGTGGTACGTCGGCGCCAACTTCGGTGGCGATCGGGTGCGAACGGGGGGCGCGAGCACCCGCGTCCGGGACACGCGATGAACGCGGGCACGCCGGACGGACGGAGGGTCGACGTCTTCCTCGCCGGCGACGCGCTCGTCGTCGAACCCTGGTCGCAAGTCGTCGATCCCGCGTTCGTCGCGCTGGTCGAGCGGATGCGCGCGGCCGACGCGACGATCGTCAATCTCGAAACCGTGGTCCACGAGTTCCGCCACCCGGCGCAGGCCGATTCCGGCGGCACGTACATGGCGACGCCGCCCTCCATCGCCGCCGAGCTGCGCTGGGCGGGCGTCGACATGGTTTCGTCGGCGAACAACCATGCGTTCGACTACGGTTCCGGCGGCATCCTCGAAACGCTGGAGCACGTCGGGCGGTCGGGCATCGCCGTGGCCGGCATCGGGCCGGACCTCCAGCATGCGCGGGCGCCGGTCTATCACGATGCCGCCGGAACGCGGCTCGCGCTCGTGTCGATGGCCGCGACGTTTCATCCGTACCATCGTGCGTCGGCCTCGCGCGCGGACGTGGCCGGACGACCCGGCGTCAATCCGCTGGCGATCACCCACGGCCGGATGCTGACCTTGCCCGCGCGGGCGCTCGACTGGGTCGGTCGCCTGCACCACTTGCGCGAAGGCCGTCCGATCCCGGGCGAGAAGCGGCTCAGGCTGCTGCGCGGCGCGATCGAAATCCGCGGCGGGCCGGCGCACGAGATCGGCGTGGGCGCCCGGGTCGTCGCCGCCGATCGTCGCGCGAACCTGGACGCGGTCCGCGACGCCGCGAAGCGCGCGGACATCGTGATCGCGGCGATCCACAGCCACGACCATCGCCGCTGGCTGCGACGGTTCGCGCACGAGGCGATCGACGCGGGCGCCGCGGTCGTCCACGTGCACGGGCTGCATGCCGTGCGGGGCATCGAAGTCCATCGCGGCGCGGTCGTGCTCTACGGGCTCGGCGACTTCGTCTACCAGCCGCACCGCGTCGCCCGCTTTCCGTCCGATCAGTACGAACAGTTCGGCCTGTCGCCGGACGCGCGGCCGGAGGACGCCGTCGACTACCACGACCGCCGCTACGGTCTCCACCGGCGCGAGACCTTCGAGGGCGCGGCGGCGCTCGTCAGCTTCCGCGATCGCCGTCCGGCGGCGGTGCGACTGCTGCCGATCGACCTGGGGTTCGGAGCGCCGCCCGAGGAGCGCGGGCGGCCGGGTCTCGCCCGCGGGGCGCTCGGCCGGCGGATCGTCGCGACGATCGCGCGTCGCTCGAAACGCTACGGCACGCGCGTGAGCTACGACGAGGCGCGCGACGAGGGCGTCGTCCCGCTCGCCTGACGTCCGGGGACGGCGGTCCGACCCGTCACCCGATCGGTGCTCAGCGCGCCGGCACGTCGAGGACGATCGGCTCGTGGCCGGTCGCCGCGAGGAACGTCTCGAGTCCCGCGTGCGAGAACGCGATCGTCGCGGTGTTCACCAGCGGATGCGCCTGCAGGCGCTCCGCCGCCCACAGCGCGGAGTCGATGACCGGCGTGGCGCGGCGATCGCGGTCGTTCCGCAGCCCGAACACGCTGACCGCGCCGGGCGTCACGCCCAGCACGTCGAGGAGCGTCGCCGGCGAGGCGAGCGAGAGCTTGCCCGCGCCGATCGCCTCGCCCAGCGCGCGCAGGTCGACGCTCTTCTCGTACGGAATGACGACGAGGAAGAGCCGGTCGCCCTTCTTCGTCTGCACGAACAGGTTCTTGCACGAGGTCCCGGCGTGCATCGGCACCAGCCGCTTCGCCTCCTCGACCGTGTAGACGGCCGGATGCGCGCAGTACTCGACTTCGATGCCGCGCGCGCGCAGGAAGTCGAGCAGCTCCGCCTCCGCTCCCGCCGCGCCGTCGCTGCCGCCCGCCGCCTCCGGTCCGCCGGCCGCGCTCACAGCACCTGCTCCAGGAACTCGCGCGTGCGGGACTCGCGCGGCCGCGTGAAGAACTCCTCGGGCGGCGCGTGCTCGACGATGACGCCGCCGTCGGTGAAATAGACCCAGTGCGCGACCTCGCGCGCAAAGCGCATCTCGTGGGTCACGAGCACGCAGGTCATGCCGTCATCGACCAGTTCCCGCACGGTCACCAGCACCTCCTTCTTGGTCTCCGGGTCGAGCGCCGCCGTGACCTCGTCGAAGAGCATGATGTCCGGATTCATCGCGAGCGAGCGGGCGATCGCGACCCGCTGCTGCTGCCCGCCGGAGAGCTC
>JADZDA010000012.1 GCA_020851255.1 Burkholderiales bacterium
AGAAGTTCATCCCGATCGCCCAGAAGAACGACAGCCGCCCGGCGAAGTCGTCGACGTCGAGTCCGCGGCCGACGGCCGTGCGCACGTACTCCATCCCGTCGGCCAGCGTGAACGCGAGTTCGAGCGCCTGGTTCGCGCCGGCCTCCTGCATGTGGTAGCCGGAGATCGACATCGAGTTGAACTTCGGCATGCGTTTCGCCGTGTGCTCGATGATGTCGCCGATGATCCGCATCGACGGGGCGGGCGGGTAGATGTAGGTGTTGCGGACCATGAACTCCTTGAGGATGTCGTTCTGGATCGTGCCGGTCAGCGCCTGCTGCGGCACGCCCTGCTCCTCCGCCGCGACGATGTAGCCGGCGAGCACCGGCAGCACCGCGCCGTTCATCGTCATCGACACGCTCACCTTGTCGAGCGGGATGCCTTCGAACAGGATCTTCATGTCCTCGACCGAGTCGATCGCGACGCCGGCCTTGCCGACGTCGCCGACGACGCGCGGATGATCGCTGTCGTAGCCGCGATGGGTCGCGAGGTCGAACGCGACACTCACGCCCTGGCCGCCGGCCGCGAGCGACTTCCGGTAGAACGCGTTCGAGTCCTCGGCGGTCGAGAATCCCGCGTACTGGCGGATCGTCCACGGACGCACCGCGTACATCGTCGCCTGCGGCCCGCGCACGAACGGAGCGAAGCCGGGCAGCGTGTCGGCGGCGGGCGCAGCCGCGACGTCGGCCGCCGTGTACAGCGGCTTGACGCGCAGTCCCTCGGGCGTGACCCAGTCGAGCGCGGAGACGTCGCCGCCCGGCGCGGACTTCGCGGCGGCCTTGCGCCAGTCGTCGAGCCGTACCGGCGGGAATTCGGGAGTGTCGTTCATCGGGGTCTCGCACGCGGACGGTGATCGGACCATCCGCGCGCCTCGTCGGGTCGTCGGAATTCGGTACTGCTCGCGGCCTCCGCTTCGAGGGCGATCCGAAGTATGGGCGGTACCCGCGATCGCGGTCAACGTCGCTCGCGCATCGTCGCGCGGACGACGATTCACGCGCCTCGCGGCGCGCGCAACCGGTCTGGCCGCCGGACCCGCTCGACGGCCCGCGCGACCGCGTCGTTCCGCAGCGCGGACTCCCGGCGTCGGCGCCCGGTCATCGCGTGCCGGTGCCTGCGCGGCTCCCTCCGGGCGACCCCTGGCGGTGCCCGCAGGGAGGGCGCGCGTAGTCGGCGCAACGCGCCCGGGACTTACAACCCCGCGCGGCCTCGCGCACCGCCGTAAGGAACCCGTACACCGGCCGACCACCGCGTCGTGGGGACCGCCGATCGACGGCGAGCGCCCGCGGCGAGAGGAGCGCGACATGTTCGAGGGCAAGGCGGCATTGGTCACCGGGTCGACGTCCGGCATCGGGCTGGGCATCGCGCGCGAACTCGCGCGACTGGGTGCGAACATCGTGCTGAACGGATTCGGCGACGCGCGCGAGATCGAGTCGCTGCGCGCCGGCCTCGCAGAATCGGCCGGCGTCGCTGTCGCCTACGACGACGCCGACATGAGCCGCGCGGATGCGATCGAGCGGATGATGGCGCGTGCGATCGGCGAGTTCGGCGCGGTCGACATCCTGGTCAACAACGCCGGCGTCCAGCACGTCGCGCCGGTCGACGAGTTCCCGCCGGCGAAGTGGGACGCCATCGTCGCGATCAACCTGACCGCCGCGTTCCACACGACGCGGCTCGCGCTGCCGGGCATGAAACGCAGGGGCCGCGGCCGGATCGTGAACATCGCCTCCGCGCACGCGCTGGTCGCGAGCCCGTACAAGAGCGCCTACGTCGCCGCGAAGCACGGCATCGCCGGCTTCACCAGGACCGTCGCGCTCGAAGTCGCGCAGGCCGGTGTCACCGTCAACGCCGTGTGTCCGGGCTACGTGCTCACGCCGCTCGTGCAGAAGCAGATTCCCGAAACCGCCCGCGCGCGCGGCATCAGCGAGGAAGCGGTCGTGCGCGACGTGCTGCTCGCCGCCCAGCCGACCAGGAAGTTCGTCACCGTCGAGGAGGTCGCGGCGCTGACCGCGTTCCTGTGCGGGGACGCCGCCGCGTCGATCACCGGCGCCGTGCTGCCGATCGACGGCGGGTGGACCGCGCAGTGACGCGCGCCGTCGAGATCGCTCCCGCCGGGAGCCCGTCGCATCCCGTTTCCCGAACCGCTTCCGATCGCGGCCCGGCCGGCCGCCAGCCAATCCCCTCACCCTGCGCATCGAAGGAGCCGTCATGAAACTACTCGCCGTCACCCGCCACGCCCTGTCTCCGATCGCCTGCGCGGTCGCGCTCTCGCTCGCGATGAGCGCCACCGCCCGCGCCGGCGATTGCCCGCCCGACCAGCGCCGTCCGGCCGGCAACGGCCAGCCGATGTCCGCGGCCGCCGCGCAGGGCGTCAAGGACACGGTCGTCAACGCGATCGCGCTCGCCGACGAACCGGTGAAAATCGGCGGCCGGCAGCTGCGCGCCCGCCGCCTCGACATCGCGCCCGGCGGCATCGTGCCCTGGCACAGCCACGCGGACCGACCGGCGCTCCTCTTCGTCTCGCAGGGCGAGATTACCGAATACGCGAGCACCTGCGCGACGCCGATCGTCCACAAGGCGGGCGACATCACCGCCGAGCGCAATCCGACGTCGCACTGGTGGAAGAACCACACGACCAAGCCGGTCGTCATCCACGCGTTCGACCTCTTCCACGTCGAGGACAGGCACGGCGAGCACATGATGTGATCGGTTGCCGATCGCGGCGCAGCCAAGTCGCGACGGGTCCGCCACGGCCGGGGGATGCCCGACGGTGGCGGGCCCGGCGACCGGCGGAGTCCCTCGGCACACGATCACCGTGAATCCGACGAGCCGACCGACACCCCGACGACCCGACGACCCGGCGAGCGAGACATGACCCGGAATGCCACGATCGCGGCGATCGCGTTCCTGACGCTGGTCGACCTCTTCGCCACGCAGGCGATCCTCCCGACGCTCGCCCGCGCGTACGGCGTCGCGCCCGCGGCGATGGGCGTCGCGGTCAACGCGAGCGCGTTCGGCATGGCGATCGCGGGACTCGCCGTCGCGCTGTTCGGCCGGCGGGTCGACCGGCGCGCCGGCGTCGCCGCGAGCCTCGCGCTGCTCGCGATTCCCACGGCGCTGCTCGGCGCGGCGCCCGACCTCGCCACGTTCGCGTTCCTGCGCGTCTGCCAGGGCCTCGCGATGGCGAGCGCGTTCGCGCTCACGCTCTCGTATCTCGCCGAGCGATGCAGCGCGGCCGACGCGGCGGGCGCGTTCGCGGCCTACATCACCGGCAATGTCGCGAGCAACCTGTTCGGCCGTCTGATGTCGGCCGCGCTGGCGGACCACCTGGGCATCGCCGGCAATTTCGCGACGTTCGCCGGCATGAACCTCGCCGGCGCGGCGATCGCCTGGTTCGCGCTGGGCGGAAGCACGCCCGCCGCGATCGCCGTCCGCTGCGCCGCGCCGTGGCGCACGCTCGTCGGGCATTGGAAGCGCCCGGCCCTCGCGGCCGCCTTCGCGCTGGGGTTCCTCACACTCTTCGCGTTCATCGGCGTATACACCTACGTCAATTTCGAGCTGGTGCAGCGGCCGCTCGCGCTCACGCCCATGCAGCTCGGGATCGTCTACCTCGTGTTCGCGCCGTCGCTCGTCACCACGCCGCTCGCCGGCCGCGCGGTCGCGCGTCACGGCGCCCGGCGCACGTTCCGCGCCTCGATCGCCGTCGCGCTCGTCGGACTGCCGCTCATCGCCGCGCCGCATCTGGCCGCGGTCGTCGCCGGACTGGCCTGCGTCGGCATCGGGACGTTCTTCGCGCAGGCGACCGCCACCGGCTTCGTGGGCCGCACCGCGACCGACGATCCGGGTTCGGCGAGCGGCATGTACCTCGCGAGCTATTTCACCGGCGGCCTCGCCGGCGCCGCCATCGTCGGCCAGGTCTACCAGTCGTTCGGATGGAACGCCGCGGTCCTGACCGTCGGCATCGCGCTCGCGCTCGCCGCGGCGCTCGCCCGTGCACTCGGGTCCCCGGCGTCACCGTCCGGCGATGCGGCCCCCGGGCCCTCGCCGATGCGCCG
This sequence comes from Burkholderiales bacterium, assembly GCA_020851255.1. Classification (GTDB taxonomy): domain Bacteria; phylum Pseudomonadota; class Gammaproteobacteria; order Burkholderiales; family Casimicrobiaceae; genus VBCG01. The sequence goes on from JADZDA010000012.1 coordinate 4,092, forward strand.
TCTTCCGCCCACGCCCGGCGATGCGCCGGCACCGCCGTACGCCTCGTACGCCCCCCGTCCCTGGAGCTCCCGATGAAACTCCCGCTCGCCGCCCTGGTGGCGATCGCCTGGATCGCCGCCGCGCCGACCGCCCCGGCGCAGGCACCCGACAACGGCGTCGTGCGCGTGAAGAGCGCGTACTCGATGGACGAGTCGATCGCGCGCGTCAAGGCCGACATCGCCGCCAAGGGCATCGTGTACTTCGGCGAGATCGACCAGTCGGCGCTCGCCGCGCGCCACGGCATCCGGCTGCGCCGCTCGACGCTGCTCGAGTTCGGCAATCCGGCGCTCGGCACCCAGTTCGTCACCGGCAATCCGGACGCCGGCCTCGACTGGCCGGTGCGACTGCTGATCACGCAGGACGATTCCGGTCAGGTCTGGGCCGTTCACAACGACTTCGGCTGGATCGCGCGGCGCCACGCGATCACCGATCGCGACGTCCCGTTCGCGACCGCGACCCGCGTGATCGGCTCGATCACCTCGTCGCTGCAGGCGCCGCGATGACGCCGCCGTCCCCGTCGCTGCCAACCCGCATCCCATGAGGAGGAACCCGATGAACACTCCCGCCATCGACGCCGCGGCGTCCGCGCCGCGCAGCGCCGCGCAGCGTCCCGCCGCGCCCGGCCCGCGGCCCGAGACGCCCGCCGACGCCGGCGCGGAGAACCTGCGTCGCCACGCCACGCTCGCCCGCACGCTCGCCGATCTCCTGCTCGCCAATGTCCAGAACACGGCGTCGCTCAATTTCAACGCAGCCCGCGCGCTGCTCGCGAACGCCGGACTGCCACCGCCGGACGCCGCCGATCCGCGCGGCGAGAACTGGCGGTGGGCGTGGAGGAGCTTCGAGATCTGCGCGACCTCCGCCGACCAGATCCTCGAACTCACGCGCGGCCACGTCGAGCGCACGACCGGTGCGCTGTGGCGCGGCACGGAGCAACTCCTCGAGGAGTTCGAGGCGACGGGCAGCGCGCGCTCGGCGGCGCTCTTCTCGACGTTCGAAGCGCTGCACCTCGCGCAGATCGAATACTGGCGGGCGGCGACCCAGGCGCACAATGCGCTGGTGACGCTCGCTCGCGCCGGCGGTGTTTCGACGGAGCAGGACCATGGCCCGCACTGAGTCTCGCCGCGCCCGGCCGCAGCCGGCGCCCGGGTTCGTCCCGCAGCAGACGGTGCTCGTCCTGCAGGGCGGCGGCGCGCTGGGCGCCTACCAGGTCGGCGTCTACCAGGCGCTGCACGAGCAGGGCATCGAGCCCGACTGGGTGATCGGCACGTCGATCGGCGCGATCAACGGGGCGATCATCGCCGGGAACCCGCCCGAGCGACGCGTCGAGCGGCTGACCGCGTTCTGGGACGTGGTCGAGCAGTCCTCGCCGGCCGGAGGCGGCGGCCTCTGGCAACCGTGGAGCAGCCTGGTCGCGAACGCCACGACCGTGTCCCGCGGCATCCCCGGGTTTTTCGCACCCAATCCCGCCGCGTGGATCGGCCCGCACGCACCGGTGGGCGTCGAAGCGGCGTCGTACTACCTGACGGGGCCGCTGGTCGAAACGCTGACCACGCTCGTCGATTTCGACCTGCTCGCCGGCCAGGGCACGCGGCTGACGGTCGGCGCGGTGAACGTGCGCAACGGCCGCATGCGCTACTTCGACAGCCGCGAGGCGCCGATCGCGCCGGAGCACGTGATGGCCTCGGGCGCGCTGCCGCCGGCGTTCCCCGCGATTCGCATCGACGGCGACCCGTACTGGGACGGCGGCGTGTACTCGAACACGCCGATCGAAGCCGTGCTCGACGACAACCCGCGCCGCGATTCGCTGATCTTCGCGGTCAGCATGTGGCAGCCGACCGGGCCCGAGCCCGAATCGCTCTGGCAGGTCATGGGCCGGCAGAAGGACCTCCAGTACGCGAGCCGCGCCGACAGCCACATCGCGCGGCAGAAGCAGATCCATCACCTGCGCCACATCATCCGGCAGGTCGCGCGCCGGGTCCCCGAGGCGGCGCGCGGCGACGCCGAGTTCCGCGAGCTCGCGTCCTGGGGCTGCGGCACGACGATGCACGTCGTGCGGCTGCAGACGCCGCGTCTCGACGGCGAGGATCACACCAAGGACATCGACTTCACGGCGGCGGGCATCCGCGCGCGCTGGCAGGCCGGGTACGCCGATGCGCGCCGCGCGCTCGAGCGGCGGCCCTGGGACGCGCCTGCCGATCCGATGGACGGGGTCATCGTGCACCAGGCGCCGGGCTGATCCGGGTCGGGATCGCCGCCCGATCCGCCGCGGCGGGCCCGCGCGTGGAGGACGCGTAGAATCGTCGCTCCCCCGCACTGATCCTCCGAGGACGCCCATGCGCACGATTCGAGGCCTGATCGCCAGCACTCTCCTTTTCCTCGCCGCCGCGACCGCGCACGCCGGCCAGGTTTTCGTCGAGACCTTCCGCTCCGAGGCCATCGGCCGCGACTACAAGTACACGGTCTACCTGCCCGACAGCTACGCGAAGGACAACCGCCGCTACCCGGTGCTCTACCTGCTGCACGGCGCGGGCGGCAACGAGAACGAGTGGCTGCACAAGGGTGGCCTGCAGGAGACGATGGACGCGCTGATCGCGCGGCGCGTCGTCCGCCCGATGGTCGTCGTGATGCCCGGCCACACCCAGGCCTGGTGGGTCGACGGCGCGAAGGAGAAGGCCGAGACCGCGCTGGTGAAGGAAGTCTTCCCGCACGCCGAAGGCAAGTACCGGATCGACGCGGTCCGGGAGAACCGCGTGATCGCCGGGCTGTCGGCCGGCGGCTACGGCTCGCTCAACCTGATGATGAAGTACCCGCGGATGTTCGCGGCGACGGCGATCATGAGCCCGGCGATCTACGACCCGGTGCCGCCTTCGCATTCGTCGGGCGTCCGCCAGCCCCCGTTCCAGCGCGACGGCAAGTTCGACGCCAATCTCTGGAAGTCGCTCAACTACGTGTCGCACATCGACGCGTACAAGGCGAGCGGCACGATCGTCCCGCTGTGGATCAACTCGGGTGACCACGACACCTTCGGCATCGCGCTGCAGGCGGCCATGCTCTACGACCGGCTGTGGAAGCACCAGCCGAACGCGATCGAGCTGCGCATCGTCGACGGCGACCACGAGTGGATGGTCTGGCGCGACACACTGCCCGAGGCGCTGCAGTTCCTCGACCGGTACCTGGCCGGGCCGAAGTAACGCCGCGAGGACGCACGAAACGCGAGGCGCGCGAGGATCCGGTCACGCTGGCGGGGCGCCGGTCCATCGCCCCGCCATCACCCGGGGTATGCCCGCGAGGTCGCGGCGCGAGACGATATCGACGAATCCGGCGGCTTCGAACAGCGCGCGCACGTCGTCCGCCTGGTCGTGACCGTGCTCGACGACCAGCGTGCCGCCGGGTTTCAGTCGTGACGGCGCCCCGGCGACGATGACCCGCAGCGCGTCCAGGCCGTCGCCGCCCGGCGAGAGCGCGACCGCGGGCTCGTGCGGCAGGTCGCCCAGCGCGAGATGCGGGTCGCCGGACGCGACGTAGGGCGGATTCGCGGCGATCAGGTCGAAAGGCGGTGCGTCCTCCGGCAGCGCCGCGTACCAGTTGCCGCCGTGGAACTCGACGTTCGCGAGGCCCAGCGACGCGGCGTTGCCGCGAGCGATGTCGAGCGCCGCGGGCGACACGTCGGTGGCGAACACCCGGGCGCGCGCGCGCTCGTGCGCGATCGCGAGCGCGATCGCACCCGACCCGGTGCCCAGGTCCAGGACCCGGGCGTCGCGCCCGCCGGCGAGCCGCTCGAGCGCGACGTCGACCAAGGTCTCCGTCTCGGACCGCGGCACCAGCACCGCCGGCGTCACCGCGAACGCGAGGCCGCGAAATTCGCGCTTCCCCACGAGATAGGCGACCGGTACGCCGGCCCGGCGCCGCTCCGCCAGCGCGAGGAACGCGTCGGTTTTCTCGCGCGGCAGCGGATCGGTCGCATGCGCGATCAGCCACGCACGGTCGACGCCGAGCACGTGCGCGAGCAGCACGTGCGCGTCGACCGGCACGAGCCCGCTGCGCGCGAGCGCGCCGCGTACCGTCGATGGCTGCGATCCCGGATCGGTCATGTCAGGCGTCCCGGCCGCGTGCGCCGCGCTCCGCCGTACCTCGCGCCGGTGCCGACGCCGACGCGCCCGGGCGTTCGACCGCGAACAGCCGCAGCCGCCGGTCGTAGTAGCGCCCCCAGCCCTCGTCGCGCATGCCGATCTTCGCGAGCACGCGCTGGGACGCGAGGTTGTCCGGATGCGTGACGCCGATGATCCGCGACAGCCCGACCGGCCCGAAGCCGTGGTCGCGCATCGCCGCCGCGCCCTCGGTCGCGTACCCGAGTCCCCACGCGGCCGGCAGGAGCCGGTAGCCGATCTCGATATCGGTCGACCGACCCGCGTACTTGAGCGAGTACCAGCCGATGAACGCGTCGCTCCCGCGCAGCGACGCGCGCCATACGCCCAGCATGGCGTTGAGCGTCGGGTAGCGGAGCACGCGGTCGAGCGCCTTCGCGATCACGTCGGGAGCCTGCGGCCTCCCGTCGGCGATGTAGGTCATCACCCGCGGATCGGTGTCGAGGCGCACGAGGTCCGCGAGGTCGCCGCGGACGAACGCGCGCAACACGAGCCTCGCCGTGCGGATCGTGGGGAGGATGGCGCGTCCATCGACGGCCCCGACGCGCCCCGCGGTCAAAGCGGCTCCCCGGCCAGCGCCGCGAGCTGCTCGGCCTGGAACTCGCGCGCCAGCGCCGCGACGATCTCGTCCAGATCGCCGTCCATGATCGCGTCGATCCGGTAGAGCGTCAGGTTGATCCGGTGGTCGGTGACACGTCCCTGCGGGAAGTTGTACGTGCGGATGCGCTCGCTGCGATCGCCCGACCCGATCAGGCTCTTGCGCTCCGCCGCCTCCTTCTGGTGCCGCTCGGCGCGCTCCTTGTCGGCGAGCCGGGACGCGAGCACCGCCATCGCCGAGGCTCGGTTGCGATGCTGCGAGCGGTCGTCCTGGCACTCGACGACGAGCCCGGTCGGCAGGTGGGTGATGCGGACGGCCGAATCGGTCCGGTTGACGTGCTGGCCGCCGGCGCCCGACGCGCGGACCGTGTCGATGCGCAGGTCGGCCGGATTGATCTGGATGTCGGCGACCGGATCGGCCTCGGCCAGCACCGCGATCGTGCACGCCGAGGTGTGGATGCGGCCCTGCGCCTCGGTCTCGGGAACCCGCTGCACGCGGTGGCCGCCCGACTCGAACTTGAGTTTCGCGTAGACCCCCTCGCCGACGATGCGCACGATGATCTCGCGGTAGCCGCCCAGGTCCGATGGCGAGCTCGACACCACCTCGACCTTCCAGCCCTGGCGTTCGGCGTAGCGCGTGTACATGCGGATCAGGTCGCCGGCGAACAGCGCCGATTCGTCGCCGCCGGTGCCCGCACGCACCTCCAGGAACACGTTGCGGGTGTCGTTGGCGTCCCTGGGCAGCAGCGCCGCCTGCAGGTCGGCCTCGAGCGCCTCCATCCGCTCGCGCGCGGCACGCTTCTCGTCCTCCGCGTACGCCCTCATCGACGGATCGGCGGCGAGCTCCTCGGCGGTCGCGAGATCGCCTTCAGCCCCTTTCCACGAGAGGAAGCGCTCGACGACCGGCGTCAGTTCCGAATGCTCCCTGGCGTACGAACGGAAGCGGTCCATGTCGGCCGCGGTCTCCGGCGCGGCGAGCAGGTGGTCGAGCTCGACCAGGCGGGTCGCCAGACCTTCGAGACGGGTGCGCAGCGAGGGCTTCATCGATGGCCGTGCGTAACGCGATGCGTAGTACGGTGCGGAGCCGGTGCCGGCGCGCGGACATCGGCGCGGGTACGGCGAAAGCGGCCGGCGCCAACCGCACCGGCCGATGACCCGCGGGGCGCGAGCGGGAACGAGGCGACGCTAATGCCCGTCGGCGGGCGGCTCGTCCAGGTGCCAGGCGCGCTGGAACGCGGCGATCAGCTCGGTGCGCTCGGCGTCGCCGGCGCCGTTCAGCGCGGCGAGCGGCGCGTGCAGGAACTTGGCGGTGAGTCCGCGCGCCAGCGTGTCGAGCACGCGTTCGGCGGGCGCGCCGCCGGCGAGCATCTTGCGCGCGCGATCGAGCTCGCGCTCGCGCAAGGTCTCGACATGGCCGGTGATCGCGTGGATCGTCGGGACGACCGTGCGTCCGTCGAGCCAGTGCAGGAAGTGCGCGGTCTGCTCGGCGATCATCTTCTCCGCCTCGGCGACCGCTTCCTTGCGCACGTGCAGGTTGTCCTTGACGATGACGGCGAGGTCGTCGATCGAGTACAGGAACACGTCGTCGAGATCGGCCGCCTCGGCCTCGACGTCGCGCGGCAGAGCGAGGTCGACGATGAAGATCGGCGCGTGGCGGCGCTCCTTGACCACGCGCTCGAGCAGGCCCTTGCCGATGATCGGCAGCGTGCTGGCCGTGCAGGTCACGACGATGTCGTAGTGCGCGAGCCGCTCCGGCAGCTCGTTCAGCATGATCGCGTCGGCGCCGATCCGGTCGGCGAGCGACTGGCCGCGCTCGAGCGTGCGGTTGGCGACGGTGACCGACTTCGGCTTCTTCGCCATGAAGTGGTTGGCCGCGAGCTCGATCATCTCGCCGGCGCCGATCAGGAGCAGCCGCTGGCCCGAGATCGAGGGGAAGATCCGCTCGGCGAGCTTGACCGCGGCGGCCGCCCTCGAGATCGACGCGCTGCCGATGTCGGTGTGCGTGCGCACGTCCTTCGCGACCGCGAACGTGCGCTGGAACAGGCGGTTCAGCACGAGGCCGAGCGAACCGGCCGATTCGGCGGTGCGCACCGCCTGCTTCATCTGGCCCAGGATCTGCGGCTCGCCCAGCACCATCGAGTCGAGCCCGCTCGCGACGCGGAACGAGTGCGACACCGCGCGGTCCTGCGAATACGTGTACAGATGGGGGCGCAGCGACTCCGAGGGCAGCCCGTGCACCTGTTCGAGCCAGCTCGACACGCGCGTCGGATCGCCCTCGTGGAACGTGACCTCGGTGCGGTTGCACGTCGACAGGATCGCGGCTTCGCGCACGGTGCGGGCGCCGGTGAGATCGCGCAGCGCCTCGGCGAGCGCGTCGGGCGCGAACGCCACCTTCTCGCGCAGGTCGAGCGGAGCCGTCGTGTGGTTGAGGCCGACCGTGTGAATCGACATGGCTTCTGGCTCGCGATCCGGTTTCGAGGGCCCGGACGGCCGCCATTCTAGCGTGCGCCCGGGCGGGTTCATGACGGGGGAATTGATCTCGATCAGCGATCCTGCCGCGGGGCGGGCGATCGCGACCCGGACCCTTCGTCTCGATGTCGGGAAACCGCCGCGATCCGGAGACGGACTTGCGAGGATCGTGCCTGCCCGGATCCTCCGACTTGCGGGCGGCGGGCGCGCGGGCGGCGCACGGGCGACCGGGCGTCCTGCCGTACAGGCCCGGCCGGAGCGCCAGGCGTGCGCCGAGCGGTTCGATTGGCATCCGTCCGGGACGGCGTCTAGAATCCATTGAGAAGCATTTCCCGTACGACACGGTCGACAGGCGCGCCGACCCCCCGGCCGCCGGATCCCTGGGAGAAGACCCATGTCCGTCCTGCGTTCGTTGCTGGCGCTCGCTGCCGGCCTGGCCCTCGTCGCCGGCTGCACGACCCCGCCGGTCGCCCCGTCCCCGGGGCCCCGGCTGTCCCGGATGCCGCCGGTCGCGAGTCCGGCCGAGAATCCGACGACCCCGGCGAAGGTGGCCCTGGGCGCGAAGCTCTTCTACGACCCGAGACTCTCGGGACCCGGAACGATGGCCTGCGAAGGATGCCACTACCGGCATCAGGGTTGGACCGACGGCCTGTCGCTGTCGAAACGACCCAACGGCGTGATGAACACCCGCCACACGCCGACGCTCTACAACGTCGGCCAGTTGAAGCTCTGGTACTGGGACGGCCGCGCGACCACGCTCGAAGGCCAGGTCAACGCCGCCTGGGGCGCGCAGATGGCGGTGCCCGACACCAAGGCGGTCGCCGACCTGATCGCCGCGGTCGCCGGCTACCGCGACGAGTTCCAGCAGGTCTGGGGCGCGCCGCCGTCGCCCGAACTGATCGTGAAATCGCTCGCCGCCTACCTGCGCTCGCTCGACAGCGGGCTCTCGCCCTGGGACCGCTACGAGATGGGCGACCGCGCCTCGGTCAGCGCCGACGCCGTCGCGGGCAACCAGCTCTTCATGGGCAAGGCGCGCTGCGCGATCTGCCACACGCCGCCGCTCTACACCGACGGGCTGTTCCACAACGTCGGCCTGGAAGTCGGCAAGGAGAAGCCGGACGCGGGACGCGGCGCGATCAGCAAGGACGCGAAGGACAACGGCGCGTTCAAGACGCCGACGCTGCGCTCGGTCGCGTTGAGCGGTCCGTACTTCCACGACGGCAGCGCCGACCGGCTCGAGGACGCGGTCCGCTACATGGCCTCCGGCGGCATGAGCAGCCCGAACCGCTCGCCGCTGCTCGAGAACGCGCAGCTCACCAACGCGGAGATCGGGCAGCTCGTCGCGTTCCTGCGCTCGCTGACGAGCGAGGAGCCGGCGGTCAAGCCGCGGCTGCCCTGACCCTTGCCATGGACCGGACACGCGGGCGCGAAGCGAGCAGCGGCGGGGTGTCTGCGACGTTGACCCGTCCCGGGCGCACGGTCGATACTGGCGCTCCCACCGCGCAGGAGCGCCCCCGATGAATCCTGGCCACCTTCGCCGCCGTCTCTGCGGCGCGCTCGCCGCCGCCGCGGTCGCGCCGGCG
>JADZDA010000013.1 GCA_020851255.1 Burkholderiales bacterium
CGCGCGACGATGCCGAAGCGGTCGCGCAGCGGGTTGGTGAGCATGCCGGCGCGCGTGGTCGCGCCGACCAGCGTGAACGGCGGCAGGTCGAGCTTGACGCTGCGCGCCGCCGGCCCCTCGCCAATCATGATGTCGATCTGGAAGTCCTCGAGCGCCGGGTACAGGATCTCCTCGACGACCGGCGAGAGCCGGTGGATCTCGTCGATGAACAGCACGTCGCGCGGCTCGAGGTTCGTCAGCAGCGCGGCGAGGTCGCCCGGGCGCTCGAGCACCGGGCCGGAGGTCTGGCGCAGGTTGACGCCGAGTTCGTGGGCGATGAGGTGCGACAGCGTGGTCTTGCCCAGGCCGGGCGGACCGAACAGCAGCACGTGGTCCATTGCCTCACGCCGCTTCGCCGCCGCCTCGATGAAGATCGAGAGCTGGCCGCGGATCTTCTCCTGGCCGACGTACTCGTCGAGCATCCGCGGGCGCAGCGCGCGCTCGAGCGCCTCCTCCTGCGCCCCCGCGGGCTTCGCCGTCACCACGCGATTGAGCGAGTCGCTTTCGATGGCCATCGCGTGATCGTAAGGCGTCGGCGCGCCGCTACGCCCTGGCGAGCCGCTTCAACGCCTGCCGGATGCCGTCGGCGACGGCGACGCCCTCGGGCAGGTCCCTGACCGCGGCGAGCGCCTCCTTGTCGCTGTAGCCCAGCGCCACCAGCGCGTTGAGCACGTCCTGCGAAGCCGGCGCCGCGCGGTGCGCGCCCACGGCGCTCGTGAGATCGGCGCCGAGCTTGTCCTTCATCTCGAGCAGGATCCGCTCGGCGGTCTTCCTGCCGATGCCGGGGATCCTGGTGAGCCGCGCCGACTCCTGCATCGTGATCGCCTGCGCGAGTTCGGCGACCGACAGCCCCGACAGCACGGCGAGCGCGATTTTCGCGCCGATGCCGCTGATCCGGGTCAGCAGGCGGAAGGCCCGCCGCTCGTTCTCGGTGAGGAAGCCGTACAGCAGGTGCGCGTCCTCGCGGACGACGAGATGCGTGTAGAGCGTCACCGTCGCGCCGGGGTCGGGGAGGTTGTAGAACGTGCTCATCGGCACGTCGACCTCGTAGCCGACGCCGTGGACGTCGACCGCGATCTGCGGCGGGTTCTTCTGGAGCAGCGTGCCGGTGAGGCGGCCGATCATCGTCGCTTCGGGTCGCGGGCGTCCGCGGGGCGTCGGAGTGCGGCGATTATCGCACGATCGTTCGACGCGGGACGCGCCCCGGTCAGTCGCTCGGCAGCCGGGCCAGCAGCGCCAGCGTCTGGGCGAGATTCTCGTGGACCAGCGCGCCCCGGTCGACCAGGTCCGGCCCCGGCGGCACGAGATCCGGGACCATGATCGCGGTCATCCCCGCCGCGAGCGCGGCCCGCACGCCGGCGTCGGAATCCTCGATCGCGACGCAGTCGGCGGGGGCGACGCCGAGCCGCTCCGCGGCGGCGAGGAAGATGTCGGGCGCCGGCTTCCCGCGCGCGATCTCGTCGCCGCCGACGAGCGCGTGCAGTCGCGCCGCCAGCGCGACCCGCCCGAGCTTGGCGAGCGCGCGCTCGCGGCGCGTCGATGTCGCGACCGCGCGCGGCAGCCCGACGTCGTCCAGCCAGTCGAACAGGTCGAGCACGCCGGGCTTGAGCGCGAGTCCCTCGCGTTCGACGATCGCGTCGTACGCGACGTGCCAGCCGCCCATCAGCGCGTCGACCGGGTAGGCCTCGCCATGGCACGCGGCGATCAGCGCGCGGCAGTCGCGGAAGTTGCGTCCGATCAGCCTCTCCGGCAGACCGGCGTCGAACGCCAGCCCGAGCGCGGCCGCGGCGTCGACCCAGGCCCTGGCGGCCAGCGGCTCGGTGTCGAGCAGCGTTCCGTCCATGTCGAGGACCAGCGCCGCCGGTCGCCGCGTGCGCACCGGGTTCAGCTCGCCTTCATCCGCAGCATCCGGCCGCTCTTCACCCGGGGCGTTCCGCCGGCGAGCGCGCCCAGGCCGGTGGTCGCGTGCGCGTGGCACACCGCGGCCGCCAGGGCGTCCGCGGCGTCCGCCGACGGCAGGCCGGGCAGCGCGAGCAGCCGGGCGACCATCGCCTGGACCTGCGACTTGGCGGCGCGGCCGCCGCCGACGACCGCCTGCTTGATCTGGCCGGCCGTGTATTCGTGGACCGGGCGGCCGGCGAGGACCGCCGCGGCGATCGCCGCGCCGCGCGCCTGCCCCAGCAGCAGCGTCGACGACGGATTCACGTTGACGAACACGCGCTCGACGACGATCTCGTCGGGCGTGAATTCGGCGATCACGTGGGCGAGGTCGCGGGCGATCACGCCGAGCCGCGCCGGCGTCTCGCCGCGGCCGGTCCGGATGACGCCGCTCGCCACGTACAAGAGCCGGCCGCGCGACGCGTCGACGACGCCGAATCCGGTCAGCCGCAGCCCCGGGTCGACGCCCAGGATGCGGCGGCTCGCCGTCTTCGCGGGCAACGGCTACTCGAGCACGACGGCGGTACCCGACGCGGTCACCATGAGCATCGATCCGCCCGACCCGAGCGTCTCGTAGTCGAGGTCGATGGCCACGACCGCGCTCGCGCCGAGCTTCGCCGCCGCGGCCGAGAGCTCGTCGAGCGCGGTCCGGCGCGCGTCGCCCAGCACGTTCTCGTAGGCGCCCGCGCGCCCGCCGACGACGTCGCGGACCGCCGCGAACAGGTCGCGGAAGATGTTCGCCCCGACGATCGCCTCGCCGTGGACGATCCCGAGGTAGCGGGCGATCCGCCGGCCCTCGATGCCCTGCGTCGTCGTGAGCTGCATCGCGCCCCCCGTCAGGCGTCGGCGAACACCGCCGACGTGTAGACCTCCTGCACGTCGTCGAGCGACTCGAGCGCGTCGACGAGCTTCTGCATACGCTGCGCGTCCTCGCCTTTCATCTCGACCTCGTTCAGCGGCTTCATGACGACCTCGGCCAGCTCGGGCTCGAGCCCGGCCTTCGCGAGCGCGTCCTTCACCGCCATGAAATCGTAGGGGCCGGTCACGACCTCGATGCTGCCGTCGTCGTTGGCGATCACGTCCTCGGCGCCCGCGTCGATCGCGGCCTCCATCACGCGGTCCTCGCCGGTGCCCGGCGCGAAGACGATCTGTCCGCAGTGCCTGAACAGGAACGCGACCGAGCCGTCGGTGCCCAGGTTGCCGCCGTACTTGGAGAACGCGTGGCGGACGTCGGCCGCGGTCCGGGTCCGGTTGTCGGTCATGCAATCGACGATCACGGCCGCGCCGTTGATCCCGTAGCCCTCGTAGCGGATTTCCTCGTAGCTCACGCCGTCGAGCTGGCCGGCTCCGCGCTTGATCGCGTTGTCGATCGTGTCCTTCGGCATGTTCTGGTCGCGCGCCTTGTCGATCGCGAGCCGCAGGCGCGGGTTCGACGACGCGTCCGGGCCGCCCAGGCGCGCGGAGACCGTGACCTCCTTGATCAGGCGCGTGAAGATCTTGCCGCGCTTCGCGTCGGCGGCGGCCTTCTTGTGCTTGATGTTCGCCCACTTGCTGTGGCCGGCCATGGGTGTCGTGCGAGCAGGATGCGGAAGCGTGAATTATACGCGGGGGGGACATCCCCGCCGCTCGCGCGGAACGCGGTCGCCCGACCCCGGTGGGTGTCGCTGCGCGCGCGAGTCGCGCGATAATGCGGCCATGGCCACCTTCTCCCGAGCCCGCGAGACCTGGAACGAGCGCTACGCCGGCGCGGAGTTCCTCTTCGGCGAGGCGCCCAACGCGTTCGTCGAGCGGACCGCGCCGCGGGTCCTCGCCGCCGGACGATCGGTGCTGTGCGTCGCCGACGGGGAGGGGCGCAACAGCGTCTGGCTCGCCGGGCGCGGGCTCACGGTCGTCGCCTTCGACATCGCCGACGTCGCGGTGGCCAAGGCGCGCGCCTACGCCGCGAGGCGCGGCGTCGAGGTCGACCTCCGCGTCTGCGACATGGAGTCGTTCCCGTTCGAGACCACGCGTGTCGACGCCGTCGTCGCGATCTTCATCCAGTTCCTCGCTCCGGCCGACCGGGAGCGCGCGTTCGCCCGGATGATGGCCTCGGTGCGCCCCGGTGGCGTCTTCCTGCTCGAGGGTTACCGCCCCGAGCAGATCGCCTACGGCACCGGCGGACCGGGCGTCGCCGAGAATCTCTACACGCGCGAATGGGTCGAGCGGACGTTCGCCGGCTGGGAGATCGTCGCCGTCGACGCCTACGACGCGGTGCTCTCCGAGGGGCGCCAGCACGCGGGCCCGTCGGCGCTGATCGACGTCGTGGCGCGCCGCCCGGGTTGAGCCGGCGCGGCTACGCGATCCCCTGCTGCGCGAGGAACTTCGCGACCACCCGGAGGCGCATGCCCGCGTCGTTGATCTCGAGCAGGCCCTGCTTGATCGCGGCCGGCAGCGGCAGCAGCTCGGCGAGGCGGTAGCCGACCCAGGTCGCGTCGTCGTACCGGTGTTCCGCCGGGAACTGTCGCGGGCCCACCCGCGCCGCCAGGAGCTCGAGCAACCGGACGAGGGGCGCGGCGTCCGGCGGCGTCTCGAGCGACGGCTCGGGGGGGATGTCGGCGACCTCGGCGACGTAGAGGCGATTCGCCTCGATCCGGCGCTCGCGGATCCGGAAGCGCGCGAGGCCGTGGGCGGTCACGTGGAGGACCCCGGCGTCCGACCGGTCCACCGTCGCGATCCGCGCGCAGGTCCCGACGTCGGCGAACGTCGCCGATCGTCCGCCGGTCGCGACCTCTTCGCCGGCGCTGATCGCCACGACCCCGAACGGGAGGTCGTCGCGCAGGCAGGCGCGGGTCATCTCGATGTAGCGCTGCTCGAACACCTTGAGCGGCAGCACGCCGCCGGGAAAGAGCACCGCGCGCAGAGGAAACAGCGCGAGGGTCACCGGCGTGCTTCCGGGGACCGGGGAAGCGCCGCGGGTCGCCGCGGACGAGGTCGTCGCGCCATGGCCCCCGCGTACGGGTGTTCGACCGGCGGGAAAGGCGGCATCCGCGCCTCGCGACCGGCCCGCCGTCAGGCGAGCTCGCGGTGGCGGCGCAGGACGGGATAGCGCCCGCCGAACGCGCGGGCGAGGCGCTCGACCAGGTACACCGACCGGTGCCGGCCGCCGGTGCAGCCGATCGCGACGGTCAGGTAGTTGCGGTTGTCGCGCGCGTAGTCGGGCAACCAGCTCGCGACGAAGTGGTGGATGTCGGCGAACATGCGCTCGACCTCGGGCTGCGCTTCGAGGAACGCGACGACCTCCGCGTCGCGCCCGGTCTGCGGCGCGAGCCTGGGCTCGTAGTGCGGATTGGGCAGGCAGCGCACGTCGAACACGAGATCCGCGTCGAGCGGGACGCCGTGCTTGAACCCGAAGGACTCGAACTGCAGCGCGAGCGGCGAGGCCGCCACGCTCACGAAGTCCTTGATCCAGGTCCGCAGCGCGCCGGCGGGCAGTTCGCTCGTGTCGAACACGATCCCCAGCGCGCGCGCGTCCGCGAGCAGCGCCCGTTCGCGGGCGATCGCCTCGGAGAGCGTCGTGTCCTCGCCGGAGAACGGGTGGCGCCGCCGCGTCTCGGAGAAGCGCTTGACCAGCGTCTCGTCGCGGGCGTCGAGGTAGACGAGGCGGACGCTGCGGCCGGCGCCCTTGAGCGTGTCGATCGCGGGTCCCAGCCCGGACAGGCCGACCTCCCGGCGCGCGTCGAGCGCGATCGCGACGCGTACGGCGCCGATGCCCGCGAGATGCTCGACCACCGGCACGACCAGCGCGACCGGCAGGTTCCCGATCGCGTCGTAGCCGGCGTCCTCGAGCGCGCCCAGCGCCACGCTCTTGCCGGAGCCGGACAGCCCGCCGATGAGGACGACGTCCATGGAGGTGTCGGGAGTACCTCTTGCAGGGGCCTAGGCGTCGCCCCGGCGCTCCGGCCCGGGGGACGACATCAGCCGCCCTCGTCCATCAGCTTCTGCTGCCGCTCGATGAACTCGCGCGTGGAGTCGATCCCGCGCTGGTTGAGCACGAAGTTGCGCACCGCGGCCTCGACGAGCACGGCGAGGTTGCGGCCGGCGGCGACCGGGATGGTGACGCGCCGGATCGGGACGCCGAGCACCTCCTGGATGTTCGCGTCGACCTTGAGGCGGTCGAGCTCGGCGAAGGTCTCGTGGCTGTGGTCCTCGAGATGGACGATGAGTTTCAGCAGCTTGCGTGGTCGCACCGCGGTCTCGCCGAAGATGACGCGGATGTTGAGCACGCCGATCCCGCGGACCTCGAGGAAATCGCGCAGCACCGCCGGGCAGCGGCCCTCGATCGTGTCCGGCGAGATCCGGTAGAGCTCGACGATGTCGTCGGCGACGAGCCCGTTGCCGCGCGAGATGAGCTCGAGCGCGAGCTCGCTCTTGCCGATCGCCGACGCGCCGGTGATCAGCACGCCCATCTCGAGCACGTCGAGGAAGACGCCGTGGAGCGTCGTCGACTCGGCGAGCACGCGCGACAGGTAGAGCCGGAAGACGTCGACGACGTGCGGCGAGGGCTGGGCCGAGGTCAGCAGCGGCACGTGGTGCCGCTCGCAGTTCTCGACGAGACGCGCCGGCGACCGCTCGCCGTTGGCGACGACGACGGCGACGAGCTCGCTGGTGAACAACTGGTCGATCGACGAGGCGCGCGTGTCGACCGGGAGCGAGTCGAGGTGCGCGATCTCCGCCGCGCCCAGGAGCTGGACGCGGAACGGGTGGATGAAGTTCATGTGGCCGACCTGGCCGATCGTCGGCTTGAGCGCCGCCTCGCCGGTCAGCACGCGGATGCCGCCGTCGCGTCCGGCGACCCATTCGAGGCCCAGGCGGTCGCGGTTGTCGTCGAACAGCCGCTCGACGCTGACCTGCCTCAGATGCGCGTCGGTGGGCATCGCGTCGCGGCCCTCGCGGCGTCAGGACGCCGGTGACCAGTCGCGCATGACCGCCCACGCCGCCGAGGCGTCGGGCGCCGCGGCGATGCGGTCGCGGAACGCGCGCTCGCTGAACATCTGCGCGAGCTCCGAGAGGAGCTCGAGGTGCTGCTCGGTCGCCTGCTCGGGCACGAGCAGGACGAACACCTGGTTGACCGGCCGGCCGTCGGGGGCGTCGAACGGGATCGGCTGCGCGAGGCGCACGAACGCGCCGCGCGCCTCCTTCAAGCCCTTGATCCGCCCATGGGGTATCGCGATGCCCTGGCCCAGGCCGGTCGACCCGAGCTTCTCGCGCGCGGCGAGCGCGTCGACGACGGTCTCGCGCCTGGGACCGCCGGCGGCCTCGAACAGGTCGGCGACCGCCGCGAAGAGGTCGCGCTTGTTCGCCGCGTCGAGTCCGACGGCGACGTTGCGTTCGGGCAGGAGGGGTGCGATGCGGTTCATCGAAGCCGGACATGCGACCGGCGGACCTCCTCGCGGCGGCCCGCCGGCGGATGCGGACGAACGTCGATTCTACACTCGTGCGGCCGTCATTGTCCGGTGGCGTTGGTCCAGCGGCCGGGCACCCGCTTGGCCGCCGAGGCGTCGTGGCGGTCGGCCAGCGACTTCTCTTTGGCCTTCAGCACCAGCCGGTCGAGCTTGTCGGCCAGCGCGTCGATGGCGGCGTACATGTCGGGGTCGACCGCCTCGGCGTGCAGGTCGCGGCCGCGGATGTGCACGTTGGCCTCGACCTTCCGCACGAGCCTGTCTATCGAGAGCACGACGCCGACGTCGATCACGTGGTCGAAATGTCGCGTCACCCGCTCGAGCTTCAGGACGACGTAGTCGCGGATCGCGGGGGTGATTTCGAGGTGGTGTCCGGTGACGGTGAGGTTCATGCGCGCTCCGAGGAGAGGAGGGGATCGGCGCTCGCCGCTCGAGGGCGGGCCCTAGAGCGACTTGCGCAGGTTGACGGGAGGGATCGCGAGCGCCTCCCGGTACTTCGCCACGGTGCGGCGGGCGACGAGGATGCCCTGCTCACCCAGCACCTCGGCGATCTTGCTGTCGGTCAACGGCGCGCCCGGGTTCTCCGCGCCGATCAACTGCCGGATCAGCGCACGGATCGCGGTCGCGGACGCCGCCCCGCCGCTGTCGGTCGCGACGTGGCTGCCGAAGAAATACTTGAGCTCCAGCGTGCCGCGCGGCGACAGCATGTACTTCTGCGTGGTCACGCGCGAGATCGTCGACTCGTGCAGCCCGAGCATGTCGGCGATCTCGCGCAGGACCATCGGCCGCATCGCGACCTCCCCGTGCTCGAAGAACCGGCGCTGCCGGTCGACGATCGCCTGCGTGACGCGCAGGATCGTCTCGAAGCGCTGCTGGACGTTGCGGATCAGCCACTTCGCTTCCTGGAGCTGGGCGGCGAGCTGCTGGTTCGACGCGTCGCGCGTGCGGGCGAGGATGTCGGCGTAGATGCGATTGACGCGGAGCTTGGGCATCGCCGCCTCGTTGAGGCTCGCGATCCACTGTCCGCGCGACTTGCGGACGATCACGTCGGGAACGACGTAGTTCGCCTCCGCCTTCGCGAAGGCCGAGCCCGGCCGCGGATTGACGGTCCGGATGAGGTCGCGCACGCCACGGATCACCGACTCGTCGCACTGGAGGACGCGCTTGAGCCTCGTCACGTCGCGGGCGGCGAGCAGGTCGAGGTGCGACTCGGCGATCTTGATCGCCGCCGCGCGGTGCGGGGTCGCCTCGTGCAGCGAGCGCAACTGCAGCGCGATGCACTCGCCGATGCCCCGCGCGCCCACGCCGGTCGGCTCGAAGCCCTGCAGGTAGCGCAGGGCGACCGCGAGCTCGTCGACGTCGATGCCGAGGCCGGGCTCGAACAGCGCGGCGATCTCCTCGAGCGACGAGGTGAGGAACCCGTCGTCGTCGAGCGCGTCGATCAACGCGCCGACGAGCTGCCGGTCGCGGTCCGGCAGTCCGAGCATCGAGAGCTGGCCGTTCAGGTGGTCGCGCAGCGTCGACGAGGCGACCTGCTGCGGATGGAATTCGTCGTCGTCGGACTCGGCGCCGCCTCCCCATTCCCCGCCGCCGCCGCCGTCGTCGGCGAATTCGACCTCGGCGGCGGGCACGCCGCGCTCGGCGGCGTCCGCGGTGTCGAACGGCTCCTCGGGACGTTCGTCGGCGCGATCGTCGTCAGGATCGCCGGCGCGCGGCTCGGACGTCTCGGGGGGCGGAGCCGGAGGCGGCGTCGCGTCGGAGCCGGGTGCCGCCGCCTCGTCGTCGTCGTCGCCCTTCTCGAGCAGCGGGTTCTCCTGCAGCATCCGCTCGACCTCGGCGTTCAGTTCGAGCGTCGACAACTGGAGCAGCCGGATCGACTGCTGGAGCTGCGGCGTCAGCGTCAGGTGCTGCGAGAGCTTGAGTTGCAGCGTGGGCTTCATCAAGCTTCGGTGCCTCTAGAGGCGGAAGTGCTCGCCCAGGTACACCTTGCGCACGGCCTCATTATAGACAATCTCGTCCGGCGCGCCGGAGGCCAGGACCCGGCCTTCGTTGATGATGTACGCGCGGTCGCAGATGCCCAGTGTCTCGCGGACGTTGTGGTCGGTGATCAGCACGCCGATCCCGCGCTCGCGCAGGAAGCCGATGATCCGCTGGATGTCGAGCACCGCGATCGGGTCGACGCCGGCGAACGGCTCGTCGAGCAGGATGAACCGCGGGCGGGTCGCGAGCGCCCGCGCGATCTCGCAGCGGCGCCGCTCGCCGCCGGACAGCGACACGGCGGGCGCTTCGGCGAGGTGCCCGATCGAGAGGTCCTCGAGCAGCGCGTCGAGGCGGTTGGCGATGGCGTCGGGGTCCTCCTCCTGGAGTTCGAGGATCGCGCGGACGTTCTCCGCCACCGTGAGCTTGCGGAAGATCGAGGCTTCCTGGGGCAGGTACGACAGACCGCGTCGCGCGCGCTGGTGGATCGGCAGCCGGGACAGGTCGCCGCCGTCGAGCGCGATCTCGCCGCCGTCGGCCGGCACGAGCCCGACGATCATGTAGAAACAGGTCGTCTTGCCCGCGCCGTTGGGGCCGAGCAGCCCGACGACCTCGCCGCTCGCGACTTCGAGCGAGACGTCGTGCACGACGGTGCGCGACTTGTAGCGCTTGCGCAGGTGCGCGGCCTTGAGCTCGCTCACTGCCGGGGCGCCGCGTCGGGCGCCGCCTTGAGAGGGAGCGGCGCGCGCGATCCCGCCGCGGACTTTCCCGGCGGCGCCGCGGACGCTCTGGGCGCGGGCGCGGTCTTCGGCGCCGCCTTCGTCCCCTTGTCGGCCGGCCCCGGCAGCGCGGCGCCTTCGCGCGGCTGGAACGACCCGCGCACGCGCGCCCCCGGCCCGCCGGCCGCCGCGGCAGCGGGGGTGTCCGGGCGGCCCTCGGCGACGAAGAGTTCGGTCTTGGCGTTGTACGAGATGTAGTTGCTGCGGATCTCGTCGGGTCCGCGCTTGAGCAGCGCGCGGTCGTAGAGCTCGAGCAGGTCCTTCGCGCCGTCGTACTCGACCCGCTGCGCGTAGCCCTCGTAGTACTCGTCGCTCCCGTCCCGCTTCTGGCGGAAGGAAACCGGGCCGCCGGTGGCGCTGACCTGCATCGAGTTGTCGGGATTCTGCTTGAACGTGAGCCGTTCGGCGCGCACGGTGATCGTGCCCTGCGTCAACACGACGTTGCCGTCGAGCTTGCCGACCTTCGTCTCGTAGTTGAGGTCGCCGCGGTCGGCCGAATAGTGGATCGGCTTCTCGCGGTCGCCGACTTCGGCGACCAGGGCCGGGGGCGAGAGGGCGAGGAGGGCGATCGCGACGAGGGCGCTGGGGCGCATGGCTGGGGATGGGCGCGTCATTTCGACGACGTGGCCGGCTGCAGCGTTCCGCTGACCTGGCTCTTGAGATGGACGGTGCGGGCGACGTTGTCGAACTCGAGTCCGACGCCCCGGATGATGCCACGCGGTTCCTCGATCGTCACCGGCTTGTCCGTGGTCAGCCGCTCGTCCCGGGAGGACACGGCGAGTTCCTCGGTCGTGAGGACGATGCGCCCGCCGGGAAGGCCGTCGCCGCCCTGGCCCGGCGGCGCGTCGCGCACCGCGCGGACGCCACCGGAGAACAACGCATGCTCGCGGTCGGCCGCGAGCCGTCCGCGCTCGGCGGACAGCGAGAGGCGCGGCTTGCCCGGCTCGGCCATCTCGAGGCGCGGCTCGACCAGATCGCTCGTCTGGTCGTCGGCGTAGTGCTGGGCGCGCTTCGCGGCGAGGGACTGCCGCGGCTTGCCGTCGGCTCCGAAGCTCACCGCGCGGAAGTTCTCGATGAACATGTCCGGCTCGTGGCGGGCGCGGGCGGGCTTGTCCGGGCCGGGCGCCTGGACCTGCGCATCCAGCCAGTAGGTGAGCGCCGCCAGGCCGCCGAGCAGCAGCACGGGCGACCAGGCGGTCAGCCGGTCGAGGAGTCGGCGGGTCGGGTCCATCGTTGGGGCGATGTTACGCCGAGGCCCGGGCGGCGACGATCAGGTCCGCGAGTTCGCGCGCGGCTCCGTGACCGCCGCGGCGGCGCGTGACGTAGTGGACGCGCCGCTTCACCTCGTCGGGCGCGTCGGGGACGCTCGCCGAGAATCCGCAGGCGTCGAGCAGCGGCAGGTCGGGCAGGTCGTCGCCGATGTGCGCGCATTCGTGCGGCGCGACGCCCAGCGCCGCGCGCAGCCGATCCCACGCCGGGCGCTTGTCGTCGGCGCCGAGCACGACGTGCGCGATGCCGAGCATCCGGGCACGGTGGCCGACCGACGCCGATCCGCTGCCGGTGATCCAGCCGACGGTGACGCCGATCGCGGCGAGGCGCCTGAACCCGACGCCGTCGAGGGCGTGGAACGCCTTGGTCTCGCGTCCGGTGTCGTCGACGTGGATGCGCCCGTCGGTCAGCACGCCGTCGACGTCGCAGGTGAGCAGGCGCACGGCGCGCGCACGGGCGAGCAGCGCGGCGTCGATCGCCTGCGCGCCGACCTCGACGGTCCCTGGTTGCCGGCGGTCGTCCACGGTCTACACGATCCGTGCGCGGAAGAGGTCGTGCAGGTGCAGCGCGCCGGCCAGCCGCCCGCTGTCGTCGACGACCAGGAGCTGGGAGACCTTCGGAGTCCTCTCCATGATCTCGACGCAGTCCACGGCCAGGCGGTCGGCGCCGATCGTTCGCGGATGGCGCGTCATCACCTCGTCGACGGGCGTCGATCCCATGTCGTTGATGCGATGGACGGTCCGGCGCAGGTCGCCGTCGGTGTAGATGCCGAGCACCCGCCGGTCGGGGTCGACGACGACCGCCATGCCCATGCCGCCGCGGCTCATGGCGACGATCGCCTCGGCGAGCGTGGCGCCGCTCGCGACGATCGGCAGCGCGTCGCCGCTGCGCATGACGTCGGACACCCGGGTCAGCAGCCGGCGGCCCAGCGTTCCGCCCGGGTGCGAACGCGCGAAGTCCTCGGCCGAGAATCCGCGTGCGTCGAGCAGCGCGAGGGCCAGCGCGTCGCCCAGCGCCAGCGCGGCCGTCGTGCTCGCGGTCGGCGCGAGCCCCAGCGGACAGGCCTCGGCGTCGACGCCGGCGTCGAGGTGGACCTGGGCGGCCTGCGCGAGCGAAGACTGGCCCTGGCCGGTGATGGCGACGATGGCCGCCCCCTGCCGCCTGACGTGCGGCACCAGCGTCACGAGCTCGTCGGTCTCGCCGGAATTCGAGAGCATGACGACGACGTCGTCGGGCGTGATCATGCCGAGGTCGCCGTGCTGCGCCTCGGCCGGGTGGACGAAGAACGCCGGCGTCCCCGTGGACGCGAGCGTCGCCGCCAGCTTGCGCGCGATGTGGCCGGACTTGCCGATGCCGCTCACGACGACGCGCCCGCGGCAGGCGTGCAGCAGCCGGACCGCCGCCACGAACGCGTCGGAGAGCCGGCCGGCGAGCGCGTCGATGGCGCGCGCCTCGTGGGCGAGCACGTCGCGCGCGAGCGCGAGCGCGCGTTGCGGATCGACGCCGGGCGGTGTCGGGGCGGACGGGTTCACCGGAGCAAGTATAAGTGGGCGAGCGCGCCGCGGCCGCCCCATGCTAACGTCGGGCCGCGCGCCACGGCTCCGCCGCGTCCGTCCCCGGCGGGCTCGCCGTGCGGCGCGCGGACCGACATGCCCGAAACGCTCGCCCTCATCCTCGTCCTGCTCGCGTCGTCGGTGGTGGTGGTCGTCGTCTGCCGGTTCGTGCGCCTGCCGCCGATCCTGGGCTACCTGATCGTGGGGCTGGTCGTCGGACCCCACGCGCTGGGCTGGGTGCCCGACGACCGGGCGACGCGCACGCTCGCCGAGTTCGGCGTGGTGTTCCTGCTGTTCTCGATCGGCCTCGAGTTCAGCCTCGCGCAGTTGAAGGCGATGCGCCGCGCGGTCTTCGGGCTGGGGCTCGCCCAGGTCGGCATCACGACGGCCGCGGCGATGGCGGTGCTGCAGGTCGGCGGCTACGGCTGGCAGCACGGGCTGGTGCTGGGCGGCGCGCTCGCCATGAGCTCGACGGCGATCGTCTCGAAGATGCTGGCCGAGCGGGGCGAGCTCGCCTCGCCGCACGGCCGCGACATCATGGGCGTCCTGTTGTTCCAGGACCTCGCGGTGGTCGCGTTCCTGATCGTCATCCCCTCGCTCGAGGCCGAGGGCATCGCGCTCGCGACCGCGCTGTCGGTCGCGGCGGTCAAGGCCGCCGCCGCGCTGGGGCTCGTGCTCTACGCCGGCCAGCGGCCGACGCGCTGGTGGTTCAGCGTCGTCGCGCGGCTGCGCTCGCGCGAACTGTTCATGCTGAACCTCCTGCTGGTCACCCTCGGACTGGCGGCGCTGACCGAGATCGCCGGATTGTCGCTCGCGCTGGGCGCGTTCCTCGCCGGGATGCTGATCGCCGAGACCGAGTTCCGCTACCAGGTCGAGGAGGACATCGCGCCGTTCCGCGACGTGCTGCTGGGGCTGTTCTTCGTGACCATCGGCATGTCGCTCGACCCCGGCGTCGTGCTGCGTCAATGGGGCTGGGTCCTCGCGCTCGTCGTCGTCCCGGTGGCCGCGAAGCTCGTGCTCGTCGTGCTGCTCGCGCGCGCGTTCGGCTCGCCGCCCGCCCAGTCGCTGCGCACCGGGTTCTACCTCGCGCAGGCGGGCGAGCTCGCGCTGGCGATGATGGCGCTCGCGAGCCAGCACCGGCTGGTCGACGGCACGATCCTGCAGACGGTGCTGGCGGCGATGGTCCTGTCGATGCTCGCCGCGCCGCTGGTCATCCAGTTCACCGAGCCGATCGTCCGCCGGCTCACCGCCAACGACTGGCTCGCGCGCGCCGCGCACCTGACGATGGTGGCGTCGCAGGCGATGGCCCGCCAGGAACACGTCATCGTCTGCGGGTACGGCCGGAGCGGTCAGAACCTCGCGCGGCTGCTCGAGGCCGAGGAGATCCCGTTCGTCGCGCTGGACAACGACCCGCAGCGCGTGCGCGAGGCGTCGGGCGCGGGGGCGAGTGTCGTCTACGGGGACGCCGGGCGTCGCGAGACGCTGGTCGCCGCCGGGCTCGCGAAGGCGCGCGCCGTCGTGGTGACGTTCTCCGACGTACCGCTCGCGATGCGCATCCTCCACCAGGTCCAGCGCGAGCGGCCCGAACTGCCGGTCGTCGTGCGCACCGTCGACGACACCGAGCTGGACCGCCTGCTCGAGGCCGGCGCGACCGAGGTGGTCCCGGAGGTCCTCGAGGGCAGCCTCATGCTCGCGTCGCACTCGCTGCTGCTGCTGGGCGTGCCGCTCAACCGCGTGCTGGCGCGCGTGCGCGCGATCCGCGAGCAGCGCTACAGCCTCTTCCGCGGGTTCTTCCACGGCGCGACCGACACGGCCGACGCGACCGAGAACCTGCAGCCCAGACTTCATTCGCTGCTGCTGAACGAGCGGGCGGCCGCGGTGGGCAGGACGCTCGCGGAGATGGATCTCGCCGGACTCGTGGAGATCAGCGCGGTCCGGCGGCCGGGGCGGCGGCCGGCGCGGCCCGGCCCCGACTGGCGGTTCGAGGCGGGCGACGTGGTCGTGCTGCTCGGCCGGCCGGGCAACCTGGCGGCCGCGGAGGGGCGATTGCTCGAGGGCTGAGCCGCGCGCGTACGGGCGGCACGGTGGCGGTTGCGGGCCGTCGTCGCGGCGGGGCGTCGTCGTCGCGGGCCGAATAACTGACCGCGGGTCATTGCGACGGGTCCGCGCGCACCCGTACAATCGCAGGTCCCGCGCAGCCCCATCGCCCCCGTGATCGCTCTCGCACCGCTCGCGTCCCCCACGCTCGACCGCACCGCGTCGATCGCCGTGGAGCTGGACGACGTCACGTTCGGCTACGACCGGGCGCGTCCGGTCCTGTCCGGCATCACGATGTCGATTCCGCGCGGCCAGGTCGTGGCGATCATGGGCGGCTCCGGTTGCGGCAAGACGACGATCCTGCGGCTGATCGGCGGACAGCTGCGGCCGCAGACCGGCCGTGTCCTGGTCGGCGGACGATCGGTGCCCGATCTCGACCGCGAGGCGCTCTACGCGATGCGCCGCGAGATCGGCATGCTGTTCCAGTTCGGCGCGCTTTTCACCGACATGACGGTCTTCGAGAACGTCGCGTTCCCGCTGCGCGAGCACACCGAGCTCTCCGAGGACCTGATCCGCGACCTGGTGCTGATGAAGCTGAACGGTGTCGGCCTGCGCGGCTCGGCGGGCCTCAAGCCCTCCGAGCTCTCGGGCGGGATGGCGCGCCGCGTCGCGCTCGCCCGCGCGATCGCGCTCGATCCGATGCTCGTCCTCTACGACGAACCGTTCGCGGGACTCGACCCGATCTCGCTGGGCGTGGTCGGCCAGCTGATCCGCCAGCTCAACGATGCGCTCGGCATCACGTCGGTCGTCGTCACGCACGACGTCTACGAATCGCTCAAGATCGTCGACTACCTGTACTTCGTGTCCGGCGGGCGCATCGTCGCGCAGGGCACGCCCGACGAGGTGCGCGCGTCGCGCGACCCGTTCGTCCGCCAGTTCGTCGACGGCGAGGCCGACGGCCCGGTCCCGTTCCACGTCAAGTCGGCCTCGCTCGCCGAGGAGTTCGCGCTCGATGCCCGCTAGCGCGATCGCCGACGGCCTGAGGCGCATCGGCGGCGGCACGCGGCGCGCCGTCGCGCGGCTCGGTTTCGCCGCGCGGTTCGCGGTCGCCGTGGTCCTCCATTCGCCCGAGGGGCTGCGGCGCCTGCGGCTCACGCTGCGCGAGATCTACTTCGCCGGCGTGCTGTCGCTCGTCATCATCCTCGTCTCGGGGCTGTTCGTCGGCATGGTGCTGGCCTTGCAGGGCTACGACGTGCTCCAGCGCTACGGCGCCAGCGAATCGCTCGGCGTGATGGTCGCGCTGTCGCTGTTGCGCGAGCTGGGGCCGGTGGTCGCGGGCCTGCTGTTCGCGAGCCGGGCCGGCAGCGCGATCACGGCGGAGATCGGCCTGATGAAGGCCACCGAGCAGCTCTCGGCGATGGAGATGATGGCGGTCGACCCGCTCGCCCGCGTCGTCGCCCCGCGTTTCTGGGGCGGCGTGATCTCGATGCCGCTCCTCGCCGCGCTGTTCTCGACGCTGGGCGTCTACGGCGCCTACCTGGTCGGCGTCAAGCTGATCGGCCTCGACGCCGGCGCCTTCTGGGGCAACATGCAGGCCGGCGTCGACTTCCGCGAGGACGTCGTCAACGGCATCATCAAGAGCTTCGTTTTCGGCGTCATCGTGAGCCTGATCGCGGTGTTCGAGGGATACGACGCCAAGCCGACCGCCGAAGGCGTGTCCACGGCGACGACGCGCACGGTCGTCGGGTCGTCGCTCACGATCCTCGCGGCGGATTTCGTGCTGACCGTGTTCATGTTCCGGGGCGTGGGCGCCTAGAGCAGGCGTCCGGACCCACGACCGCCCGAGCGCACCGAACCAGGAGTCCGAACGCGATGAACCGATCGTCCATCGACCTGTGGGTCGGCATCTTCGTGGCGCTGGGCCTGGGCGCGATCCTGTTCCTGTCGCTCCGGGTCGGCAACCTGCTGACGACGACGAACCAGGAGGGCTACCGGATCGAGGCCTCGTTCGCCAACATCGGCGGGCTCAAGGTCCGCGCACCGGTGAAGTCGGCCGGCGTCACCGTCGGGCGCGTCGATCGCATCCGGCTCGACCCGACGACCTACGAGGCGGTCGTCACGATGACCGTCTCCCGCGAGTACCAGTTCACGCGGGACACGATCGCCTCGATCCTCACCTCGGGGCTGCTGGGCGAGGTCTACATCGGACTCGACGCCGGCGGCGACACGCAGATGCTGGCCGACGGCGCGAGGATCACCAAGACGCAGTCGGCCGTCGTGATCGAGAAGCTGATCAGTCAGTTCCTGTTCGACAAGGCGCAGTCGGGAGGTGGCAAATGACGCTCGGAACCCGTGGGTTCGTCGCCCGAGTCCTCCGTGCCGCGACCGCGTTCGCGGTGTGCGCGCTGGCGGCCGGTTGCGCGACGATGCAGGGCGGCGCCGGCGCGCCCGCGCCGTTCGCGTCGAAGGTCGATCCGTTCGAGCCGTTCAACCGGGCGATGTACGCGATCCACGAGCCGATCGACCGCAACGTCATGCGGCCGATCGCGCAGGCCTGGGTCGACCACGTGCCCAGGCCGGTCCAGCTCGCGGTCTCCACGCTCTTCGGCAACATCGAGGACGGGTTCTCGGCTTTGAACGGTCTGCTGCAGGGCAAGTGGGACAAGGCCGGCAACGACCTGGGCCGCCTGACCGTGAACGTCTGGGGATTCGGCCTGATCGACATCGCCACCGACGCGGGGATCCCGAAGGGTGACGAGGACTTCGGCCAGACGTTCGGTGCCTGGGGCATACCGCAGGGCCCGTACCTGTTCGTGCCGCTGATCGGGCCGACCACCGTCCGCGACGGGACCGGGCTGGTCATCCGCGCCTACGCGTCCCCGTTCAACCTGGTCAACGACATCCCGTTCCGCAACTCGATGTGGGGACTGGGCGCGGTGAACCTGCGCGCGCAGGCGCTGGAAGCGTCGGACCTGGTCGACCGCGCGGCGATCGACCGGTACACGTTCATCCGGCGCTCGTACCTCCAGCGCCGCGAGTACCTCGTGCACGAAGGCAATCCGCCCAAGCCGAAGGACGACGACGAATGAGCGCCGCGACGATGAAGACGTGCCGTGCCGTCATGGCCCTCGCGTTCGCCGCGTTGCTGGCCGCGCCCGCGCCCGCCGCCGCCCAGGAGGCGCCCGACGCGCTGGTCAAGCGCGTCTCGCAGGAGGTGCTCGCGATCGTCAAGGCCGACGCGAAGGTCCAGGCGGGCGACCAGGCGCGCATCCGCGAGGTGATCGAGGTCAAGCTGCTGCCGTACTTCGACTTCGGGCGGATGACCGCGCTGGCGATGGGCCGCAACTGGGCCAAGGCGAGCCCCGACCAGCAGCGCAGGCTCGCCGACGAGTTCCGGTCGCTGCTCGTGCGCACGTATTCGGGCGCGCTCACGCAGTACCGGAACCAGTCGATCGACTACAAGCCCCTGCGCGCCGAGGCCGGCGCCGCCGACGTGACGGTGCGCACCGAGGTCGTGCGGCCGGGACAGGCGCCGGTGCAGATCGACTACTCGCTCGCGAAGGGCGCCGACGGCTGGAAGGCCTACGACGTGATCGTCGGCGGCGTGTCGCTCGTGACCAACTACCGCGACGAGTTCAACGAACAGGTGCGCGCCGGCGGCGTCGACGGCCTGCTCGCGGCGCTCGCGGCGCGCAACAAGGGCGGCGGGGCGAAATGAGCGGAGGCGCGCCCGCCGACGCGTCGGTCGTCGCGGGTTTCCGGGCGGACGAGCGCGGCGAGCGCTGGCACTACGCCGGGCCGCTCCGGTTCGAGAACGCCGAAGCCGCGCTCGAGGCCGCGCAGGCGCTCGCCCTGCCGTCGTCGGGTGTCGTCGACCTGTCGGCGCTCGAGCCCGCGGACTCCGCGGCGCTGGCGGTGCTGCTCGCGCTGCGGCGGCGCGCCCGCCCC
>JADZDA010000014.1 GCA_020851255.1 Burkholderiales bacterium
AGCACGCGCGCGACCGACGACAGCGCCAGATGGCAGTGGTGGTCGTCGAACGCCCCGATCTGCCACGAGACATGGCCGGCCTCGACGTAACGGTGGACGCCGTCGAGCTTCTCGGTCTTGAATTCGATCAGCGTACGGTCGCGGTGGATGACGAGCGACGAGTCCTGCAACGCGAGCGCGTCGGCGAGCAGCGCGACGCAGGGCGGATCGGCGGTGTCGACGCGCGGGGCATCGCGCGGCCCGCCGACCAGCGACTCGAGCGCTTCGCTCCAGTCGGCGTCGCGGGCGCCGACCAGGTCGCGCACGA
Organism: Burkholderiales bacterium; assembly: GCA_020851255.1. Taxonomy (GTDB): domain Bacteria; phylum Pseudomonadota; class Gammaproteobacteria; order Burkholderiales; family Casimicrobiaceae; genus VBCG01. Next base: position 308 of record JADZDA010000014.1, read on the forward strand.
TCCCGAGCAGCGGCCCGCCCTGCGGACCGGTGCGCACCGAGTCGTCGACGACCACCTCCACCGCGGCGGGGCGGGAACGCGCGTGCGCGCTCGCGCGCTGCAGGAAACGTTCGACCTCCGGCCGGCGCAGGGCCTGCCCGTGGTAGGGCGCGCTGGGCATCAGCGAGACGACCCACTGGTCGCTGGGCGCGCCGCCCGGTCCGATCGTGAGGAAGCGCACCTCGAACGACGGCCGGAAATTGAAGCAAACGCACGGGGCGATCGCGTAGGAGACGCGATGGACGCGCCCCAGGTCGATGTGCAGGTGATGCGGGCCGTCGTCGAGCCGCAGCTCGCGCACGCCGGCGAAGCAGCCGTCGTAGCGCGCGGGCAGGAGCGTCGCGCGGCCGCGCGGCAGGATTTCCGAGATCGCGCCCTCCGACCAGCGCCCGCAGGCGACGGTCGTGTCCGGATCGGCGAGCCACTCGGCGAGGATGTCCTCGAAGAACCGCACCTGCTCGTCGAGGGGGGGCGCGACGGCGGCGCCCCCGGCGCGGGGGGCGGCGTCGATTGCGTCGACGATGGCGTTCACGCCGGATTCCTCGGTCGATGGCGGCGGCTGGCGGCGCCGGATTCGGGGCGGATGCGCGACGGGGCGGTCAGGCACGCGTCGCCAGGTACGTGTAATACGTGCAGGAGGCGAAGAACGTGCCGTCCCGCATGGCCTCGTGCTGCGATGCGAGCCAGGCGTCGACCTCGGACTGCGGGCACGCGCCCGATCTGACGATGTACGGCGCGTAGGTCTCGGCGAACGACCGGAAGTAGCTCGCCTGTCCGATCTCGACCACCGCGTCGCCCCAGGCCGACTTGAGCCTGAGCCCGTGCGCCGGCAGCCGGCGCGCGAGCTCGCGCATGATCCGCGGATTGTTGAAGCTCGCGTTCACGAGCGCCGTGTCCATCCGTCGCCCGAACTCGTGGTCCGGGTGCCCGTAGGTCATCGACTGGTAATCGCCGTCGAAGATCGCGACCGTCCCGCCGCGACGGGTCACGCGGGCCATCTCGCCCAGCATCGCCGAGGGCTCCGCCACGTGGCTCAGGACGGTGTGGGCGAAGACGGCGTCGAAACCACCGTCCGGGAAATCGAGCCGCTGCGCGTCGCCGACGCGGAACGAGGCGCGGTCGGCGATCCCTTCCCGCGCGGCGAACTCGTTCGCCGCGGCGACGAACGCGGCGCTGTGGTCGACGCCCAGCGCGACGCCGCGGAAGTCGGCGCGCCGCGCGAGCGCGCGGGTCATCGCGCCGGTGCCGCAGCCCACTTCGAGGACGCGTCCGCCGGCTGGTACGTCGAGCCTGCCGGCGTAGTTGTCGAACAGCCGGGTGAAGACCGCGTCCTTCGCGCGGCCCTCGAGCCGCGCGATCAGCCGCTCGACGGCGGCCGCGTCGAGCTCGTTGACGTAGCGGTGCGGATCGCGCGCCTGCATCGTCGATGGCCGGGTGGGGATACGCTCGCCGGCGCCGATCGTCGATCGTCGATCCGTCACCAGGACTTGTACGGCAGGAACTTGCCCGAGAGCGTGACGTGGACGCGATCGCCCTTGGGGTCGGGCTCGCGCTCGATCTTCATCGTGAAGTCGATCGCGCTCATGATCCCGTCGCCGAACTCCTCGTGGATCAGTTCCTTGATCGTCTCCCCGTAGACGCCGACCATCTCGTACCAGCGGTAGATGACCGGATCGGTCGGCACCGTCTGCGCGAAGGTCTTGTGCGGGAACCGCTGCAACGCCACCGACACCTCCTTGGGCAGCCCGAGCAGCTTGGCGACCGCGTCGGCGGGTTTCTTGTCGAGGTGGTTCATGCCCATGCACGCCGAGCACGTGTACTCCGCCGACAGACCGGTGGCCCTGGCGATGTCGGCCCACTTGAGGCCCTTGGCTTCCTTCGCCTCGAGGATGGCTTCCTTCATCTTGGACTTGTTCATCGGCGCGGCTCCTGGTGCTTGGAAAGGGTGTCCCCGGGCGTCCGACCGGTCGGGACGCGTCGCGGAGCGGGGTCCGGGGACGGGCGGGCGGCCCGCTGCCGGAATTGTCGCAAAGGTCGCGCTCAGGCGATGCTGAACACGAAGAACGCGCCGCCGGCCAGGAACGCCGCCCCGGTTGCGATGCGTGCGAGCGCCTGGCGCAGGCGCGGCGATCGTTCGGCGATCGCATCGAGCGCCAGGCTGCCGCCGGCGATCAGCGCGTACTGCACCAGCGCGAATCCGGCCAGGTAGGCGACGAGCGGCGTGGGCTCGGCGCCGACGATCGACTCGCCGTAGGCGTAGCCGTGCAGGATTCCGCCGACCGCGAAAAGCGCGGACAGCGTGAGCGCCCCGGGGTGGCTGCGCGTGGCGAGCAGTACCGCGCCGACCAGGACCGTCGTGGCGACGAGCGTCTCGGACAGCGGAATGTCGGCGGAACCCAGGTGCAACGCGGTGCCGGCGACGGTGGCGGCGACGAACACCAGGGGGACCAGCCAGCGGGACGCTCCGGTGAGCGCGCAGGCGAGGAGCGCCGCGACCACGAGGAAAGCGAGGTGATCGAGCCCGATCACCGGATGGGCGAGTCCGGAGATCAGCCCCGGCGCGAGGGTCTGGGGGGTGGCGCCGTCCATGCCGTGGTGCGCCTGGGCCGGCGCGTACGCGGCAGCGAGCGCGGCGAACGACACCAGCCGCTGGGCGGGGGAAGGGACGGGGCGTGCGGCGCTCATCGGTGCTCTCTCCTGACGGGCTGGGGAATGGGGCGGTTGTCGCGTGGTCCGGCCCGCGTCAGGCATCGAGACCGGTCGCGACCGGCGATCGTTGCCCAGGGACGGCGTGCCGACGGGAACCGCCGCAGTTTGTGGATCCGGCCCGGGCGTGTCCAATTCGATTTTCCGATCCCACCCATAGGATTCAACTATGGGTCAGCCCCCGATGCATTCGAGGTTCCCGGACGCCCGGGACTTTCCCGGCGATCGGCCGGCGCCCGCGGCGCCGGGGCGAGTTTCAGGGGGCCGGCACGACGCAGCGCGGATCCGGCTGCAGGCAATCGTCGATGAGGGGGCAGGGGGCGCCGGAACCGGACACCGGCGTCCGTCCCCGGTCGGCGGTCCACCAGACGGCGAGGTCGCCGAACGCGCGGCAGGCGGGGCTCTTGTAGGCGCCGACCCGGCAGATCACGCCGATGCTGTGGTGCGGCAGCTCCGGCAGCACCATCAGCGTTCGGAGCCCGGGGAGTTCGCTCGCGATCGACTCGGGCAGGACCGTGGCGTGCCGGCCGTAGCCGACCGTCTGGACGATCATGTTCACCGAGTTGGTCTCGATCGCGATCTTCGGAGTCAGGGCGTGCTCGACGCAGTAGAGGTCGAAATGGCGGCGCAAGGCGAACTTGGCGCTGAGCAACGCGAGCGGAATGCGCGCGAACTCCTCGGGACCGACCGGCGTGGTGCGCTGCGCCATCGGATGTTCGGACCCGACGACCAGATTGAGCGTCTCCACGAACAGCGTGTGCGATTCGATCTCCGCCGAACGGGCCGGTGTCGACAGCGTGCTGGAGAAGACGATGCCGACGTCGATCTCGTCGTTCGCGACGCCGGTCTCGATGTCGTCCTGGGCCATCTCCATCGCCCGGACCATGATGCCGGGGTACCGGGCGGTGAACCAGTCGAGGATCGGTGTCGTCAGGTACTCCGTGATCGGCGTCATGCCGACCCGCAGCGACCCGCGCGACAGGTCGAGCACCTCGTGGATCGCCCGCTGGCCCGCCTCCAGTTCGCCCAGAGCGCGCCTCGCATAGCGCAGGTACACCTCGCCGGCGTCGGTCAGGCGGACCAGCCGGCCCGAACGGTCGAGGAGCTGCACATCGAGCGCCTCTTCCAAGTGCTTGATTTGCTGAGAAAGTGTCGGTTGGGACACGCAGAGCACCTCGGCGGCTCGCGTGAAGCCCTGGTGTTCGGCGACCGCGAGGAGATAGCGGAGCGCCCGCGGGAACATGAGTTTCGATTGCATAGTGATTTCCTATCGACCGGATCGGAAAATCGACATGGACAAATATATACGACCTCCACAGAATCCGCGCATGGGTGGTCCGGACCCGGCGCCGCGCCGCGCCGGGGTCGGTATCCGGGCCCCTGCCGGAGGGCGGAAGGCGCCGGGAGGCGGGTCGCGCGCGTAGCGGTTCGTTCGCGGGTGTGCACGAGGTCCAGTCAAGGAGAAGTCCAGACATGTCATCGAACACCAGAGATGAAGTGCTGCGGCACCTGGAGGCGGTGGTCAGGATCGAGCCGCCGGTCCAGCAGACCGGCAAGGCGCCGTACGCGTCGGACATCACCCACGAGATGTTTCGTGCCTACACGCGATCGCCGCACGACGTCGGCGGCCAGGTCGACGTGCCGGTCGAGTGGACCGAGGAGGAGGGAGAGGCGTGGGGGTACCGCGCCTATGTCACGACCGAGTGCCTGGCCTGGCGCGGAGTCTGGTGCGCCGAAGAACGGCGGCGCATGCAGAACGTGGACCTCGGCACGACCCAGTACCTGGGCCTGCCCTACTACGGTCGATGGCTGCTGGCGGCGGCGCGCATCCTGGTCGACGGCGGCCATTTCACGCTGACCGAACTCATCAACAAGATCGACGAGGTGAAAAAGCGCCATGAGCCAGCACGATAGAACTCATCACGCGAAGATCGCGACCGGCAAGGGCGACCCGCAGTGCTTCAAGGGGACGGCCGGTCCCCCGAAGTTCAAGGTCGGCGAGCGCGTGCGCATCCGCAACCTGCCCGACATCTTCTACACCCGCTGCCAGGTGTACACCCGCGGCGCGATCGGCGAGGTCGCCGTCGTCACCCACGAGAGCCCGGCACCCGAGGACGAGGCCTGGGGTCACGTCGACAAGTCCGAGTGGTTCTACATCGTCCGGTTCCGGCAGAAGGACCTGTGGCCGGAATACCCGGACGCCTTCGCCAAGGACACGCTGCAGACCGAATTCTCGGAGCGCTGGCTCGAGAAGGTCTGACACGGTTTCCGAACACCGCATGCCAGAGAGGTAAACCCGATGCCCCATGATGATCACGGCCACGGCCATGGCCACAATCCGCCGGCCCCGATGGTCGATGAGATCAGCGATTTCGAGGCGCTGGAGATCGCCGTGCGCGAACTGGCGATCGCGAAGGGACTGTTCACCGCGGAAGACCACCGCAAGTTCACCGAATTCGCCGAGCACATCGGCCCCACCCCGGCGGCGCGCATGGTGGCCAAGGCCTGGCTCGATCCCGAGTACAAGAAGCTCTGCCTGACCGACGCGATCAAGGCGAGCCTCGCCGTCGGCGTCAACTGGCTCAACCCGACCGGCTTCGGCACGCCCAGCGACTACACGGACCTGCGCGTCCTCGAGGACACGCCGACGCTGCACCACGTCGTCGTCTGCACGCTGTGCTCGTGCTACCCGCGGCCGATCCTGGGCTTCCAGCCCGAGTGGTACCGGACGCCGAATTACCGCCGCCGTCTGGTCCGCTGGCCGCGTCAGGTGATCGCCGAGTTCGGTCTCGTCCTGCCGCCCGAGGTCGAGATCCGCGTCGAGGACTCGAACCAGAAGTGCCGGTTCATCGTGATGCCCATGCGGCCGAAGGGCACCGAGGGCTGGACCGAAGATCAACTCACCGAGATCGTCACGCGGGATTGCCTGATCGGCGTGGCGCTGCCCCGGCCCGGCGTGACGACCAACCTCAAGATGCCCGTCCATCGCGCGGCGAAGCCGGCGCACCACTAGATCCGGGAGGGCGACATGGCTGCCCCGAAGCTGGAAGCGCCGCTCGACGACCTGATCGCCGCCGGCGCCAAGTGGACGCCGGTGCCGTTGCTCGAGGAGATCAAGGACCACGGGCGCGCCTGGGAGGACCTCGCCGCGCAGTACGGGGTCACGAATCCGGACCCGCCGTGGAAGACGAGCCTGGACGGCATGTGCGAGGCGCTCGCGGCCGGATCGTGTTCGTCGGTGGCCGCGGTCGAGAAGGAGTGGCTCGAAGGCGCGAGCGATCGCGCGCATCTGCCTGGCGCACCGGCGCTGCCGCTGCTCGAGCGCCGCTGGGAGGAGGACGAACTCTCGGCGACGCTCTACCAGGACGTGCCGTTCCCGGAGCGGCAACTGCTCGCGCTCGCGCACTCGCTCATCAAGCGGGGCCTGATCGACGAGCGCGGTCTCGCGCAGAAGGTGCAGGAAGTCAGGGAGCGTCTGTCGGCGACCTGAGGCGGGCCGCCCGCCGCGGGTCGACGGCCGGACCCCCGGTCCGCGGCCGGGAGGGGCCGGGCGCGTCCCCGAACCCCTGCGACCGCGGACGCGCACGCCGGTAGACCGGCGATCGGTCCACGTCCCGAACACGAGAGAGGCGATCGGTGTCCATACGTGGTGTCAACATCAGGGTCGAGGACCTGGGTTTCCGCTACAGCACGCGTGGAGAGCCCGCGTTCCGGCGTCTCGACCTCGCGTCGCCGCGCGGCGAGGCGCTGGCGATCATCGGGCGCTCCGGCTGCGGCAAGTCCACGCTGCTGCATGTGATCGCGGGTCTGAACAAGCCCACCGAAGGTACGATCCACTTCGACGACAAGCGGATCGACGGGCCGTCGTCGCGCTGGGTCATGATGTTCCAGGCGCCGCACCTGTTCCCGTGGATGAAGGTGTCGCAGAACGTCGGCGTCGGCCTGGGCTTCGCCGGATGGCCCGAGGCCGAGAAGCGCGAGCGCGTCGCCGAGGCGCTGCGTCTGGTCGAGTTGACCGAGTTCGCCGAGACCAACGTCCAGGACCTCTCCGGCGGCCAGCAGCAGCGCGTGGCGCTCGCCCGGTCGCTCGTCATGGAGCCCGAACTGCTGCTGCTCGACGAGCCGTTCTCCGCGCTCGACGCGTTCACGCGCGCCTCGCTGCAGCGCGACGTGCGTTCGATCGCCAAGCGGCTGGGCTTCAACCTGATCATCGTCACGCACGACATCGACGAAGCGGTGCTCATGGCCGATCGCGCGCTGATCATGGCCGGCAAGCCCGGGAAGTTCATGCACGAGATGAGCGTCCCGCTCCCCGATCCGCGCCAGCGCCAGGATCCCGAGGTGCAGGCGATGCGGGCGCGATTGATGGACGCCTTCCAGACCGCCGCGAGAGCGGCCGGAGGCGTGCGCGAGGAAGAGGCCGCTTCCTCCGCGCACTGATCGCATCGAGGCCAGCAGTCCCACACGCGAGTCCGGACCCCAGTCAGCCAGGAGGCAGCCATGCGTTGTACCTGCAACGACCACGACCCCGTCGGCAAGCCGAACGACCCCGATCGCAAGCCCTGGCTCGACTGCAAGGTGCACGGCGACGGGATCGACGACCCGGATCTCGTGATCGAATACGACCCGCTGTTCGCCCGGGCCTTCGGCCCGACGGTCAGCCGGCGCGGCCTGCTCAAGGCCTTCGGCGCCTTCGCCGCCGGCGGCCTCGCGCACTCGGCGCCGTCGTTCGCGCAGGAGAAGAAGTTCGATCCGGTCGTGAAGATCGGCTACCTGCCGATCACCGACGCCTCCGCGCTCCTCGTCGCGCACGAGATGGGGTTCTTCAAGAAGGAGGGCCTCGATTCGGTGCCGCCCACGCTGGTGCGCGGCTGGTCTCCGCTGGTCGAGGCCTTCTCGTCGCACCGGACGAACCTGACGCACATGCTGATTCCGATCCCGGTGTGGATGCGCTACAACAACAAGTTCCCGATCAAGATCGTGGCCTGGAACCACACGAACGGTTCGGGGATCATCGTCCACAAGGACGCCGGCATCAATGCGCCGAAGGATCTCGGCGGCAAGCAGTTCGCGGTGCCGTACTGGTACTCGATCCACAACATCATCTCGCAGAGGATCCTGCGCGACGCCGGGATCAAGCCGGTGATCCGCCCGCAGGACGCGAAACTCGCGCCCGACGAGTGCAATTTCGTCGTGCTGAACCCGCCGGACATGCCGCCGGCGCTGTCGGCGCGCTCGATCGACGGCTACTGCGTCGCCGAGCCGTTCAACGCGCTGGGCGAACTGCGCGCGAGCGGCAAGATGCTGCGGATGACCGGCGACGTCTGGAAGGGGCATCCGTGCTGCGTGGTCGTGATGCACGAGGCCGACACGACCGATCCGGCGCGCGCGCAATGGGCGCAGTCGGTCACCAACGCGATCGTCGCCGCGCAGATCCACCTGCACGAGAACCGGGCGGCGATGGCCGAGATGCTGTCGCGCGACGGCAAGAACTACCTGCCGTTCCCCAAGGAGGTCGTCCAGCGCGCGATGATGCTCTACACGGTCCCCTACCCGGGCAACGCCGACGCGATCAAGAACCAGGACTGGGGGATGGACCGCATCAACTTTCAGGGCTGGCCGTACCGCTCGGCGACCGAACTGGTCGTCTCCGAGCTCAAGAAGACGCAGATCACCGGCGACGCGGCGTTCCTCGCGAACCTCGATCCGAAGTTCGTCGCCGACGACCTCGTCAACTACGCGTTCATCCGCAAGTCGCTGGACGCGAACCCGAAATGGAAGAACGACAACAGCGTGCCCAAGACCGGTGATCCGTACACCCGCTCGGAGACCGTCCGCACATGAGTCTGGAAGTCGCCGCCGGAGGCGGCGGAGATCCCGTCCAGGGCAACGCGCCCCGCGCCGCCGCGCGGCTGCGGGGCGCGCAGAACTTCGCCATCGGCCTCGCGATCCTCGCGGCGCTGTGGTGGCTCGGCGGCGCGCTGCTCGCGGCGAATCCGCGGACGGCCGGTTTCGCCAATTTCGGACTGCTGCCGACGCTGGCGGCGTTCCCGGGGCTCTGGGAGGCCGGCAAGCTGCAGAGCGCGATCGCGGCGAGCGGCTACCGGCTGGGCTCGGGATTGCTGATCGCCGTGATCGTCGGCGTCCCGATCGGCATCCTGGTCGGGCAGAGCCGGCGCTTCCGGGACCTGTCGAACTCGTCGTTCCAGTTCCTGCGGATGATCAGCCCGCTGTCCTGGATGCCGATCGCGGTCTACGTGTTCAAGCAGTGGGACGACTCGATCGTCTTCCTGGTCGCGTTCGCGTCGGTGTGGCCGGTCATCTACCAGACGGCGGCGGGCCTCGCGAAAGTCGATCCGGCGTGGTTCAAGGTGGCGCGCAACCTCGGCGCGAGCCGCTGGCAGATGCTCTCGCGGATCGTCATGCCGGCGATCAATTTCGACATCTTCACCGGCATCCGCCTCGCGCTCGGGGTCGCGTGGGTGGTCCTGGTGCCCGCCGAGCTGCTCGGCGTGACCTCCGGCCTGGGCTACGCGATCAAGGACGCCCGGGAGACGTTGTCGTACAGCCACCTGACCGCGATGGTGCTCACGATCGGCGTCATCGGATTCGCGCTGGACGCGCTGTGCGCGCACTTCGTGCGCAAGTACAGCTGGCATCGCGGCGACACGGTCTGACCGATGCCCGGGAACGACGACGGACGCCCGAACGTGAACGAAGCCGCCGTTTCCACGCCCGGCCCGGTCGCGCCATCGCCCGCCGCCTCGTCATCGGGGCAGGGATGGGCGGGGGTGCTCGCGACGCGGTTCGCGTACTTCGTCGGCGGGCTGGCGATCATGTTCGGCCTGTGGTGGGCCGCGACTACCGTCGCCGGACTCGACCCCAAGTCATCGCACTGGGCCGGTTTCGGTCCCGTCGCCGCGCTCAAGGCGCTGGTGAAGATGTGGACCGACGGCGTCATCCAGAAGGCGCTGCTCGCGAGCGGCTACCGGATGGGCATCGGGCTCGGGATCGCGATCGCGATCGGCGTTCCGGTCGGCATACTGATGGGCCGCAGCCGGCGGTTCCGCGAACTCTCCAACTCGCCGTTCCAGCTGATGCGGATGGTGAGCCCGATGTCCTGGGAACCGATCGCGGTCATCGTGTTCGCGGGCTGGGAACCGGCGATCATCTTCCTCATCGCGATCGCGGCAGTGTGGTCGGTGACGTTCTCGACCGCGGCCGGGCTGGCGAAGGTCGACCCGGCGTGGTTCAAGGTCGCGCGCAACCTGGGCGCGAAGCCCTGGCACGTGGTGACGCAGATCATCGTGCCGGCCATCGCGTTCGATGTCCTGACCGGCATCCGGCTCGCGGTCGGCGTCGCCTGGATCGTGCTCGTGCCGGCCGAATTCCTCGGCGTGCGCTCGGGCCTCGGCTACACGATCGAGGACGCGCGCGAGACGCTCGAATTCGATCACCTGATGGCGATGATCCTGGTGATAGGCGCCGTCGGGTACGCGATGGACTCGGCGCTGGTCGCGCTGATCCGGCGCACCAGCTGGCACAAGCAATGACGACCCGGGCCCGGCACGAACGCAGCGACGGCGCATCGGCGTCCGCCCCGCGTCCGGCCGTCGCGATCGCGCCGCCGCTCGCCGCGGTCGCCGGCACCGAGCCGCCGGGGAACGCGAAGGCGCATGCCGGCGGGGGCTCCGCCGCCGGCTCGCCGGACGCGCTCGCCGACCTCCAGGCGCGCTGCGCCCAGCTCGAGGACGAGAACCGGCGCCTGAAGCTCCTGGTCGCCGACCTGTCGCTGCGCAACGAGGCGTTGAAGCTCGTCGTGGCCAAGAAGTGGTGATGCGTCGCGCGCGACGGCCCGCCCGCCGCCATGCGCAGGAACGAGGGTGACCCACGGTGTCCCGAAAGATCTCCATCGTCTGTGTCTCCGGCACGCGCGAGAAGCTCCAGATGGCCGCGATGATCGCGTCGGTCGCCGCGGCTTCCGGCGACCGGGTGACGGTCTTCTTCTCGATGAACGCGCTGCAATACTTCGTGAAAGGCTGTGTCGCGGAACCTCCGAACGAGGGCGATTTCGGCGCGCGGATGGGGGCCGGCGTCCCGCCGTTCCGCCAGCTCTTCCGGATGGCCGCCGAGCTGGGCGACGCGAGCCTGCTGCCGTGCTCGATGGCGATCGACCTCCTGAAGATCACCCACGACGACCTCGAGCCGGAGCTGGGCCCCGCGACCGGACTGACGCGGTTCCTGACGGACGCCGAAGGCGCGCAACTGCTCACGTTCTGACCGCCGGGTCGGCGCGAAACCCAGACAACCGAGGACCTGCCCGATGAGCGAAGTCAAAGTGGTCGATGCGCGCAACACGTTCTGCCCGGGACCGTTGATGGAACTGATCTCCAACATGAAGCATGCCAAGGTCGGCGACGTGATCGAGCTCCTGTCGACCGACAGCGGCACGGCGAACGACGTGCCGGAGTGGGTGAGGAAGGTCGGGCACGAGATGGTCGGCACCGAGCAGGTCGGGGACACCTGGCACCTCAAGGTCCGCAAGGCGAAATAGCGTATCGCGGTCGAGCGGGACGCGGCCCGCGCCGAAACGGGGGCGCGCGACCACCGAAAGGAGAACGGCATGAGGATTCTTGTCGTCGGCGGCGGGACCGCCGGCACGATACTCGCGAACAACCTGGCGCGCAGGCTCGCCGCCGAGACACGGTCCGGCAAGGTCAAGCTCACGATGCTGTCGGCTTCCGACCGGCACATGTACCAGCCGGGCCTGCTCTACGTCGCGTTCGGACAGATGACGCCCGACCAGCTCTACCGCGACCAGGCGGGACTGCTCGAGCCCAACATCGAATTCCACGTCGACCCGGTGCGGCAGTTCGTGCTCGACAGGAAGCAGGTGAAGACCGAGAGCGGCAAGACTTACGAGTACGACCTGCTCGTCATCGCGACCGGGTCGCGGATCGTGCCCGAGGAGACGCCGGGCCTGGTCGAGGGCGCCGAGACGTTCTACACCGAGGCGGGCGCGGTCAGGATGTTCCGGCGGCTGCGTGAGTTCCAGGGCGGGCGCGTGGCGGTCGCGGTCGGAGTCCCGCACAAGTGCCCGATCGCGCCGGTCGAGGTGATGTTCTCGCTGCACGATTACTTCAAGTCGAGGGGCATCCGCGACAAGGTCTCGCTCAAGTACTACTACCCGATCAACCGGATCCACACGATCGAGAACGTGGCGAAGTGGGCGAAACCCGAGTTCGACCGGCTGGGCATAGAGTACGAGACGCTGTTCAACATCAGGGAAGTCGACCCGGTGAACCGCATCCTCAAGAGCGAGGAGGGCATCGACGTCGAGTACGACCTCCTGATCGTGATCCCGGCGCACCGCGGGATGGAAGTGATCGAGCGCGACAAGCTGGGCGACGGCGGGTGGATTCCCACCGACCGCAACAAGCTCACGATGAACGGCCGCGACGATGTCTACGTGCTCGGCGATACCGCGAACCTGCCGGTGTCCAAGACCGGGTCCGCCGCGCACTTCCAGGCAGAGGTGATCGCCGAGAACATCGCGTCGATCGTCAAGATCGGCGCGCCGGTCCGCGATTACGACGGGAAGATATACTGCTTCATCGAGGCCGGCCACGACCGCGCGACCTACGCGATGTTCAACTACATGAACCCGCCGGACCTGAAGCCGCCCAACAAGCCGATGCACTGGTTCAAGGTCGCGTACAACCAGATGTACTGGACGTCCGTGCGCGGATTGCTCTGACGGACCGCCGACATGACTTCGCCGACACCCAGCACCCCGCCGTCGATGAGCGAGGCCGACCTGCAGCGGCTGGTCGAATTCGCGCATCTGGTCACGTCCGCCCAGGACGCGATGTCCGACGAGATCGTCCATCGACTGGCTTCCGCGCTCTCCGAGGGCATCACGCTGCTCGACCGCCTGACCAGGAACGAGGGCATGATCCACATGCTCCGGGAGATGGACCGCCCGGAGAACCAGCGCTTCCTCGTCTGCGTCTCCAACGCGTTCACCGCGGCCTCGCGCGAGCTGGCGACGATGCCGCCCGCGTCCGGCGGCCTCACGGGCCTGCTCAAGCTCGTCAGCGACCCCGGGACCCAGGAAGGACTGCGGCTGCTCGCGATGGTCGCGTCGAAGATGAGCCAGGGATTGCGCGAGATCCACCGTCGCGGAGGCTGATCGCCGACGGTTTCAGGGCGCGTGTCCCGTGCGCGGGGACGGACGCGGGCCGCGATGGACGAACGTGGAGAGGTGCCGACGATGGAAACCAAGCCGCCGCTCCCTCCGTTCACGCCCGAGTCCGCCGCGCAGAAGGTGCGCATGGCGGAGGACGCGTGGAACACGCGCGACCCCGACCGGGTCGTGCTCGTGTACACCGAGGACACGCGCTGGCGCAACCGGTCCGAGTTCCCGGTCGGGCGCGAGCAGGTGCGCGAGTTCCTGCGACGCAAGTGGGCGAAGGAGCTCGACTACCGGCTGATCAAGGAGCTGTGGGCCTGCGCCGGCAGCCGGATCGCCGTGCGTTTCGCCTACGAGTGGCACGACGACTCGGGGAACTGGTTTCGCAGCTACGGCAACGAGAACTGGGAGTTCAGCGAGCACGGCTTCATGTTGCGACGCTACGCGAGCATCAACGACCTGCCGATCCGCGAACCCGATCGCAGGTTCCGCTGGCCGCTCGGCCGGCGGCCGGACGACCACCCGGGGCTCTCCGACCTGGGCCTCTGAGCGCGCGCGGCGTTCGCCGCCGGTGGAGGTGATAGAGTTCCGGCCCGAGGAGCCCCGGGCAGGCCGCCCGCGCGCCCGCGTCGCCCGGCCGACGCCCAGTGAGAGCGAACGCATGAACAGGACGGCGCCGTCCCCCGGCCCATTCGACCCGCCCGAGGCCGCGGCGCAAGCGGCGGCGCGCGCGGGCGGCGGCGATCCGGCGGCGGTCCTCGCGCGGCTCGCGGTCAAGCGCGGCGTTTCGCTCGGTGTGCTGGCGGGCTCGCGGCCCGACGAATTCCGCATCGTGCTCGCCGCCGCCGCGGCCGCATTGCCGGAGGGCCGCACGTCGACCGAACGCGAGGTCAACGACGCGCTCGCCGGCTGGCTCGCCGGACCGGGCTCGATGCTGGCGGTCGATCACGTCGAGCTGCGCCGGTGGCTCGTGGACACCGGTCTCGTGACCCGCGATGGCTACGGCCGCGCCTACGAACGCGCGGCGCCACCTCCGGCCTACGCACTCGTGGTCGAGGCGCTGCGCGCCGCGGACCCGGCGCGGATCGTCGAGGCGGCCCGCGCGGCGAGCGCGATCGAGCGGGAACGCCGCCGCGCGGAACACGAGCGGCGCGGCCGAGCCGCGACATGAACGCCCGCGAATCCGCGCAGCCGGCGCCCGGGCCGGCCGCCGCGTCGGACGAACGCTGGATGCGCGAGGCGCTCGCCCTCGCCCGGGAAGCCGGCGCGCGCGGCGAGGTTCCGGTCGGCGCGATCGTCGTCGTCGGTGATGCGATCGTCGGCCGGGGCGGCAACGCGCCGATCTCGGCCAGCGATCCGACCGCCCACGCGGAGATCGCCGCGTTGCGCGACGCCGGGCGCGCGCTGGGCAACTACCGGCTGCCCGGAGCCGCGCTGTACGTCACACTCGAACCCTGCGCGATGTGCGCCGGCGCGCTGATGCACGCACGCGTCGGACGCGTCGTCTACGGCGCCGCGGATCCCAAGACCGGTGCGTGCGGTTCGGTCGTCGACCTGATGGCCGAACCCAGGCTCAATCACCACGCGACGGTCACCGCCGGCGTGCTGGCCGGCGAATGCGGCGCGCTGCTGTCGGACTTCTTCGCGGCACGCCGGGCCGGGAATTGAGCGTGCGCTCCGTCTATCTCTATTCGCCTTCCGGCTACGTCCACGACGACGCCGCGCTCGCGCGCGCGATCGAGCGGCTGTCCGCGAGCGGCGTCCGGGTGCTCGTCGATCCCGACGCGCGCACGCGCGACGGCCGGTTCGCCGGCGACGACGATGTGCGGCTCGCCGCGGTGCTGCGCGCCGCGGAGCACCCGGGCGCCGAGATCGCGCTCGCCGCGCGCGGCGGCTACGGCTGGACCCGGCTCCTGGACCGGCTCGATTTCCGCGCGATCGCCGCACGCGGCAAGCGCTGGGTCGGGCACTCGGACTTCACCGCGTTCCAGTTCGCGATGCTCGCGATCGCCGGCGCCACGACCTACGCCGGCCCGATGGCGGCGTACGATTTCGGGAGCGACGACATCTCCTCTTACACGAGCGAACACGCGCTGGCGATGCTCGACCGCGGCGAGGACGCCGCCGAGTTCGCCGCGGACGGACCGGATGTCGATGCCGGGGGGCTCCTGTGGGGCGGAAACCTGGCGATGGCGGCGTCCCTCGTCGGAACGCCGTACTTTCCGCATGTCGACGGCGGCGTCCTGTTCCTGGAGGACGTCGGCGAGCACCCGTACCGGATCGAACGGATGCTCTGGCAGCTCCGCCACGCCGGCGTCCTCGACGCGCAGCGCGCGGTGCTGCTCGGGGCGTTCACCGGCTACGAGCGTGTCGCGCAGGACGGCGACTACGACCTCGCCGCGGCGATCGACCGGATCCGGCGCTCGACGCGCGCGCCGATCGTCACCGGTCTGCCGTTCGGACACGTGCGCGACAAGCTCACGCTGCCGGTGGGCGGCCGGGCGCGGCTGCGCGTGTCCGGCGGACTCGCACGGCTCGCCTGCTCCGACGCGCGCGGGAGCGTGACGTGACCGGCGCGCGCTTCCGGGTGCGGATGGCCGACTGGGCCCGCGACGACGAGGCGCTGCGGCTGATCCGGTTCGCGGTCTTCGTCGTCGAGCAGCAGGTGCCCGAATCGCTCGAGTGGGACGGCATCGACGCCGATTGCGAACACGCGATCGCCGAGGACCGCGGCGGCGCGCCGGTCGGTTGCGGACGGCTGCTGCCCGACGGCCACATCGGGCGGATGGCGGTCCAGCGCGAATGGCGCGGCAGCGGGGTCGGCGGGGCGATCCTCGACCGCCTGGTCGCGCGTGCGCGGGAGCGCGGGTTCGCGAAGGCGATGCTCAACGCCCAGACGCACGCGATCCCGTTCTACGAGCGCCACGGCTTTCGCGTCGTCGGCGAACCGTTCGACGAGGCCGGCATCCCGCACCGGGCGATGGAGCGGGCGCTGCGCGGTTGACCGCGCGGCGTCAGCCGTCCTCGACCGGGACGGTGAAGCGTTCGTCGACCTCGCCGACCAGCCGTCCGGCCGGATCGAACGTGCGCTCGACCAGTCGTGCGGTTCCGTCCACGCCCAGCGCGTACACGGTCGACGCCCGCGTGCCGTAGCGCTCGCTCACGATGAACGCCGCCGAGAGCATCCGCTCGCGCTCGAGCGGCACGCCGGTCGCGGGCAGGCGCTCGTCGGGCGCGACCGTCCGGTCGGCGAGCGCGGCGAACAGCGGATCGAGGTCGCCGGTTTGGTCGTCGGTCCAGCGACCGAGCGCCGCGCGCAGGCGTTCGACCTTCGGCCAGGGCGTGTCGAGCGCGGCGTTGGCGATCGCGCTCACGCCCCGGGGGAGTCGGCGCGCCGGGCCATGGCGGTTCGATGTCCAGTGCGCGACGGCCCGGTCGCCGGCGAGCAGGTTGTAGCCGTTGTAGCGGCCGTCCTCGCGCCTCAGGGCGCCCAGGAACTCGGGCAGGTCCGGGGCCGACAGCGCGCGGATCGGCAATTCGCCGCGTGTCGCCGCCGCCGCGTCCTGGCGCCCAGGCTCGCGGACATTGGTGACGAGCGACCAGCGTCCGTCGCGCCGCACGCCCAGCCACGTTCCGCCGGCGGCGAGGTCGCGCCCCGCGATCCAGCCTGCGTCCCACCAGTGCGCGGCGCTGGCGGCCCGGTCGTGGAACTCGTCGCGGTTGGCCGCGACGACGACGGCGTAGCGCGGGTGCGCTCCCAGCGCGACGGCGACCAGGCACATCGGTCAGTCCGCCTCGGCCGCGTCGCAGGCGACGAAGCGCTCGACATGCCGGCCGTCGCGCGCCAGACCCGCGACCGCGTGCCGCTCGAGCGCGCGCGCGAGCGCCGCCTCGAACGCGGGCGGATCGTCCACCGCTTCGTAGACCTCCATCCAAGTCGACGCGTCGTCGGCGCGCACGAGCAGGCGGCCCGCGATGCCGCACTCGGCGGCGATGTCAAGCATCATCGCGGTCACCGCGGCCCGCGCCGCCGCGGCCTCGCCGCCGAGCCGATACCAGATGAAGTACGAAGGCTGCATGCCGGGCCCCGGTCAGAGCTTCACGCGCCTGGGCGCGCTCGCCGGCAGCGTGTAGGGCAGCGGCAGGCGAACCAGGCGCGGACCGTCGGGAGCGCCGAGGCGGATGTCGCCCGATTCGACGGCCGCGAGTTGCGCGACCGCGAGCAGGTCCGAGCCGCCCTCGGGAACGTCGACGGCGTCGAGCACGCTGCCGCAGGCCTGGTCGCCGAACGGCGGCGAGTAGAGGGGGGTCGCGGGAGCGGGCGCGGGCGCCGGGGCGTGGAACGGGTGGGCGCGCTCCTTGACGATGCCCAGGTGCTGCGCGCGCGCGATGATCTCCTGCCCGGTGTAGCAGCCTTTGGTGAAGCTCACGCCGCCGACGACTTCCCAGTTGGCGGTCTGGGCGACGTGCCGATCCTGCGCCGGCGCGACGATCTGGGCGACGCCGGCCCGGATCGCGAGCCAGCGCCATACCGTCTCCGGCGCCGGAGTCGCCACGGCCGAGAGCCGCGCACCGATGTCGCCGGCCTCTCCGGCCGGGACGATCACCAGGACGCGCCCGTCGGCGAGGCCGATCGCAGCCGCCCCGCCGGTCGTCGCGTCGGTCACGCGCATCACCGCGGGCGGCCGGCCGAGGACTCCGGCGACGGCGGCCGCCGCGCCGGGCCCGCCGACGCCGATCGCGGTCAGCGCGTCCGGGTCCTTCAGCACCACCTTCGAGCGCAGCACGAACATCTGCAGGCGCTTGCGGACCGCGGCGGCGACATCCGCGGGCAGCGCGAGCCGGTAGGCCGGTCCGGCCGCGGGACGCCACAGCAGCGGATTGGCGAGCATCCGCCCTTTCGGAGAGTTGTAGCTCGTCCACTGCGCGGCGCCAGGCTGGAGCGATGTCACGTCGTTCGACAATTGCCCGTTGAGGAACGTCGCCGCATCGGCGCCTTCGACGTCGATGAAGGCGAGCCCGGCCAACGGGGCATGGCAGGCGCCGTCCCGGGCGGCTTGCCAGGGATCGGGGAGAGGATCGGCGGCTGAGGAGGGTGTCATCGCGGTCGCGGGGTTGCGGGGGGAGGGGCGGACGGCTCCCACGGTGTGGGACAGGGCGCAAAACCGTGCTAGAATAGCAAGTTAACTCGGTCCCGGATCGAGCGGCAAGGTTGCCGGCCCCCCTGTTGCGGGCCGGGCGGCCGCGACGCCCGGACGGACCGAAATCCGCGCCCCCGGCGGTTCAGGGTGCCCGGCGACGACCGGTCCCGCCCCGTGCGGAGAGGCGTCTGCGGGCCAGATGTGTCCCCGGGAGGCGCTCTTCAACCCTGAAAAGAGGAAGAACCATGTCCGTCACGATGCGCCAGATGCTGGAGGCCGGCGTGCATTTCGGCCACCAGACCCGCTACTGGAATCCGAAGATGGCCGAGTACATCTTCGGCCACCGCAACAAGATCCACATCGTCAACCTCGAGAAGACCCTGGTGAAATACCAGGAGGCGATGGCGTTCGTCCGCAAGATGGCCTCCAACAAGGGCAACATCCTTTTCGTGGGGACCAAGCGCCAGGCGCGCGAGATCGTCGCGGAAGAGGCGCGTCGCGCCGGGGCACCTTATGTCGATGAGCGCTGGCTCGGCGGCATGCTGACC
>JADZDA010000015.1 GCA_020851255.1 Burkholderiales bacterium
CGCCAGCGCCTCGCGCACCGGCGTGCGCGACACGCCGAGCTGCAGCGCGAGCGCGGCCTCCTGCAGCCGCTGGCCGGGGACGATCCGGTGGCTGCCCAGGTACTCGCGCAGCGTCCGGTAGACGCGGTCGCCCAGCGCGGGCGGCCGGTCGACGGGTCGTAGCGTCGGTCCCATGGGATGGCGGCGGGGGTCGGCGTAGGTTCGGCAGGGTTGTCAGTATGCCGTATTAGGGGTACGGTATACATTCAGGTTCCCGGTGTCAATCGGCGTCAACCGCGGGGGTCCCCCGCGCGGCGCCGGCCGGGCTCGTCGAACCCGCCACCCGACCCGCGTGCCGCCGACCGCTATCGCCACCGTCTGGGTGAGTCCGTTCCGTGCGTTCGGACTCGCCGGCGTCGCCTATGGCGTCGCGCTCATCGCCGCCTGGACCGCGGCGCAAGCGGGCCTCGCCGCGCCGATCGCGTCTTCCGCGGCGACCGCCGGCTGGCACGGCCACGAGATGCTGTTCGGCTTCGCCGGCGCGATCGTCTGCGCGATCGTGCTGACCGCGCTGCCCGGCTGGGCCGGGACGCCGGAACTGCGCGGCGCGCCGCTCGCCGGTCTTTTCGCGCTGTGGCTGGCCGCGCGCGCCGGCTACTGGGCGCAGGACGCGTTGCCGCCGCCTGCGGCGGCCGCGCTCGCCTGCGCGCCCTGGGCGGTGCTCGCCGCGTTGCTCGCCGTGCAGCTCGCGCGCGTGGCCGAACGGACCTATCTCGCGTTGTTCGCCGTCGTCGCCGCGATCCTCGCCGCCGAGGCGCTCTCGCTCTCCGGACACGCCGCGCGCGGACAGGCGACGATGATCCACGCGCTCGTCGTCCTCTACGCGCTCGCGGCCGGACTCTTCACGCCGGTGTTCACCGGCAACCACCTGCGTCGCGTCGGCCGGGGCGACCTGCCGCCGGTGCGGATGCCGCTCGAAGTCGCCGCGGTCGCGTCGATCGTCGCGTACGCGGCACTGGACCTCGCCGGGGCGCCGGCGTCGGTCCGCGGCGGCGCGGCGTACGTCGCGGCGGCGCTCAACGCCTGGCGGATGGCGCGCTGGCGCGGCTGGCGCGTGCCCGGCGAGCCGCTGCTGTGGACGATGCACGCCGGCTACGCGTGGCTGGTCGTCTCGCTCGCGCTCGCCGGTCTGGCGGCGTTCGGCGACGCGGCGGCCGCGCGCGCGTGGCTGCACGCGTACACCGTCGGCGCGCTAGGCTCGATGATGATCGGGCTCCTGACGCGCGTGGTGCTCAGGCACACCGGCCGTCCGCTCGTGCTGCCGGTGCCGATCGTCGCCGCGCACGGGCTGGTCCAGATCGCCGCGCTCGCGCGCGTCGGCGCCGCGCTCGCCATGGACGCGCGGCCGGCGCTGGTCGTCGCCGGCGTCGCGTGGACACTCGCGTTCGCGCTCTATCTCGCGTCGTTCGGCGCCTACCTCGTGCGACCCAGCCTGCCGCGCGACCCCAACCCGCTCGCCGACGACTCCCGCGCGCCGCCCGCAGCCGCCGAACCGTCCACCGCCTTCGATCCGAAACGAGGAAAGCCCCCGTGAACACCCGCCACGCCAACCCGCTCATCGCCGCGTCCACCCGCCCGATGCCACGCCGCGTGGCGATCATCGGCGCCGGTTCGATCGGGCCGGACATCGGCTACTACCTGAAGAGCGCGCTGCCCGGGCTCGAGCTCACGCTGGTCGACGTCGCGCAAGGCGCGATCGACGCGGCGCTCGAACGCCACGCCGGCTACGCGAAAAAAGCGGTGGCCCGCGGCAAGATGACCGAGGCCGACGCCGCCGCGGTCCAGCGCCACGTGCGCGGCACGCTCGACTACGACGATCTCGCCGGCTGCGACTGGGTGATCGAGGCGGCCACCGAGAATCTCGACCTGAAGCGCAGGATCTTCGCGGCCGTCGAGGCGCGGGTCGCGCCCGACGCGATCGTCACGTCGAACACGAGCTCGCTGCCGGCATCGCGCATCTTCTCGGCGATGCGTCACCCGGAGCGCGCGACGGTCACGCATTTCTTCGCGCCGGCCTGGCGCAATCCGGCGGTCGAGGTGATCGACTGGCCCGGCGCCGGCGCCGGGCTGGTCGACCACCTGCGGCGTGTCTTCTGCCTGACCGGCAAGCTGCCGCTGGTCACGTCCGACGCCGTCTGCTTCATGCTCGACCGCGTATTCGACAACTGGTGCAACGAGGCCGGACGGCTGCTCGATCGCGCCACCGCGGCGGAGATCGACACGGTCGCGACGCGCCACGTGCACGCCGGCCCGTTCTTCGTGCTGAACCTCGCCAGGGGCAATCCGATCATCGTCGAGACCAACACCCTGCAGGCCGACGAGGAGGGCGAGCACTACCGGCCGATGCCGGTCTTCCGCTCGGTCGACCGCTGGATCACGCCCTCGCCCGGAACCGCCGTCGACGTCGACCCCTCGCTCGCCGCCGACATCGGCGACCGCCTGGCCGGCGTGCTGATCTCGCAATCGGTCGACATCCTCGACCGCGGGATCGGGTCGCCGGAGGACCTGGACCTGGGCTGCCGCGTCGCGCTCGGGTTCAAGCGCGGGCCGCTCGAATGGATGCGTGCGACCGGCGCCGCCGAGGCGCAGCGCGTCCTCGACCGGTTCCTCGCCGAACGGCCGGGCATGCCCTCGCCCCGGCGGCCGCTCTCCGCGTATCTCGACACCCGTCGCACCGTGCTCGTCGACGACGTGGACGGCGTCAAGGTGATCACGCTGCGACGTCCCGAGGCGCTCAACGCGCTCACCGACGAGATGACCGACGAGATCCTCGATATCATCGTCCGCCACGAGAACGACCGCGCGGTCAGCGGCTTCGTCATCACCGGCTACGGCACCAGGGCGTTCTGCGCCGGCGCCGACATCGGCCGGTTTCCGACGCTGCTCGGCGACCGCGAGGCGTCCGCGCAGTACGCGCGCGACTGCTCGCGGCTGCTCGTGCACCTCGACGCGATGAAAAAGCCGGTGGTGGCGGCGCTGAACGGCATGGCGCTCGGCGGCGGGCTCGAACTCGCGATGCGCTGCCGTGCGCTCGTCGCGGTGCGCGACGCCTGGATGCAGCTCCCCGAGATCACGCTGGGCATCCTGCCGGGCATCGGCGCGATGGTCGTCCCCTACCGCCGCTGGCCCGCGGCCGCCCGGGTCTTCGACGGCATGCTCAGGCAGGCCGCGAAGCTCACGGCCGCGCAGGCGCACGAACTCGGCATCGTCACCTCGCTCGCCGCCGACGTCCCCGCGCTGGTCGCCGAAGCGGTCGCGCAGGTGCGCTCGCTCGCCGGCGCGAAGGCGACCCCGCTCGACGGCGCCATTGCCCCACCGCCGCTCGAGCGCATCGAGCCGGTCGCCGCGAACGGGCTCGCGCTGTCGGTCGAGTCGATCCGGCTGATGGAGAACGCGGTCCGCGAGGCCGCCGCGGCGCCGACGCTCGCGCAGGCGCTGGAGATCGGTTACCGCGCGTTCGGCGCGAGCGCGTGCACCGCGGCCGCCCGCGAGGGCATCGCGGCGTTCGGGGAGCGGCGCAAGGCGGATTTCGGGAAGACCGGCTGATCCGCCCCGTCCGTTGACGCGCCCGCCCGATCCGCCGATCATCGGCATCGGTTCCGCGCGATTCCCGCGCGGCGCCGGTTCCGCGCCTCGACGTCCGCGGTCGATGAACGCCCTGCTCGACGCCATGGATGCGCCCGATTCCGGTGCGCACGCACCGGCGGGCCCGATCCTGCGCCTGTCGATCGTCGTCCTCACGTACAACCGTGCCGGATTGCTCGACGGTTGCCTGGAATCGCTCGCGGGTCTCGACGATCCGGGCGTGCCGATCGAGATCGTCGTCGTCGACGACGGATCGACCGACGCGACGCCCGAGGTCGTCCGCAAGCGCATGGCGCAGGACGCGCGCATCCGCTGCCACCGGCGCCCGCACGGCGGCATCGCCGCCGCGCGCAACACCGGAATTCTCGCCTCGACCGGCGAGGTCGTCGCCATCGTCGCCGACGACTACCTGCTCGCCCCCGACTACGCTTCGACGATCGTTTCCTTCTTCGATGCGCGCCCCGACGCGCGGATCGTCCGCTTCCGCATCGCGCCCGCCGACGACCGGTACCTGAGCCGCGTCGGCCACGCCTACCAGGACGCCAGCGCCCGGCGGCGCTACGCCGACGGCGCGGGCTTCCGCGGCCATCGCGCGCTGTGGCGCCGCTACGACCGCGAGCCGGCGATCACCACCGACCACGGACTCGAAGCCGCCGGCGCCGCGGCCTTCCGCCGCGAGGTCTTCGATCGCGTCGGGCTGTTCGACGAGTCCTTCGAGCGCGCCGAGGACAGCGATCTCACCGCGCGGCTGCGCGCCGCCGGCATCGCGGTCCATTACGATCCCTTCCACCTCGTGCGCCACCGCTACGACAACGACTGGCGCTCGGTGCTCCGGACCGCGTACCGCAGCGGCCGCTACCGCTGGCGCTACTACGCGAAACAGGGCGGCGCGGCGCCCGGCTGGGGCGCGCTCCTGCGGATGCGCGTCGCGTCGAAGGCCTCGGCGCTCTACTGGGCATGCTGGCGCAGCGCGCAGACCGGATCGGTCGGCCGCTTCCTCGCCTGCCTGCCGTTCATGGTGCTGATCGAGGGGGCGAACAAGGCGGGCTTCGTCGCGCAGGCACGCGAGGAACGCCGGCTCGCCGGGCGCGCGCGCCGGGCGTCGATGGCCGGAGCGCGATCGCCCGCGCCGCCGGTGCGGTTGCGCGCGTTCGCGCCGGCATTGCCTGCGATACCTTCGCGACGACTCCTGCCGTCGCCGCGGCCGCGCCGTCGCCTGCGCCTGATCGCGACCTTGATGGTGCGTGACGAAGCGCGCTACCTGCCCGGCCTGCTCGCGAACCTCGCGCCGCAGGTCGACGGCATCGTCGCGCTCGACGACGGCTCGACCGACGCCACCGCCGCGCTGCTCGCGGCCTCGCCGCTCGTCGTCGCCCTGCTGCGCGATCCGCCGGAGCGCGAGCGCTGGGACGAACCCGGCGGCCACCGGCGCCTGGTCGCTGCCGCGGTCGCGCAGGGCGCCGACTGGATCCTGTCGATCGACGCCGACGAGCGGGTCGAGCGCGACTTCCGCGAACGCGCCGAGCGCGTGATCCGCCGGGGGCGCTGGTTCGGCTTCACGGCCTACGCGCTCACGCTGCGCGAGCTGTGGGATGCGCCCGATCGCTACCGGACCGACGGCGTGTGGGGCCGCAAACGGGTGGCGCGCCTGTTCCGTGCGCGCGCCGACCACCGCCACGACGATCGCCCGCTGCACGCGGCGAAAGCGCCGCTGCAGGGCAAGGTCCTCGGCCGCTACCCGCCCGCCGACCTCGTGATCTACCACCTGCGGATGATCCGGCCCGAGGATCGGATCGCGCGGCGCGATCGCTATCTCGCGCTCGACCCGCAGGCGCGCTGGCAGCCGGGCATCGGCTACGACTACCTCGCCGACGAGCGCGGCCTCGCCCTCGCGCCGGTGCCGCCCGAACGCGGCTGGCGCGAGGCGTGAGCGTGCGGTTCGCGCCGCGCTGGTGGTGGCCGCCGCGCGCGCGCGGTCGCCGTGAACCCGACTTCGCGGCGATCGGACCGGGCAGCAACGCGGCCTGCCTGCTCAACGCCGACCCGCCGATCGTGCTCGGCTGGACCGGGCGCCTGTTCCGGTTCGGCGCCGCGTCGGTGATCGCACCGCTGTTCGAGCGTCGTCGTTTCACGTTCGTGCTGATCGCCAAGGGCAGCGTCGCCGACGACCGCGAGGCGCACGAGCTCGCACGCGACGCGCACGCGTTCATGGCCGTGCACGCGCATCACCGCTTCGAATGGCTGTGCAACGCGGACGGGGAGACCGCCAGGCTGCGCGCGCTGGGACTGGCCGCGCACACGCACAACCAGAACCTGTTCCTGCGCGAGGACGTGTTCCGGCCGCTGCGGCGCATCGCGCCGGCTTTCGACGCGGTCTACAACGCGCGGATCTCGCCGGAGAAGCGCAACGAACTCGCCGCGCGGATCGGCCGCGTGGCGTTCATCGCCTACCGCGATCCGGGCGAGCACGACGTCGACGCGTTCCACGCAGCGGCGGGCGAGCTGCTCGGCCGCGCGCCCGGCGGACAACTCGTCAACCGCCTGACCGCCGACGGCTGCCGGCGCCTGACGCCGCCGCAGGTCAACCGCGTCTACGCACGCTCGCACGTCGGTCTGTGCCTGTCACCGCGCGAGGGCGCGATGCGCGTCGCCGTCGAGTACCAGCTCGCCGGGCTGCCGATCGTCGCCACCCCCTGCCACGGCGGGCGCGACCACCACCTCGATCCCGAGACCTGGACGATCGTCCCGCCGGACGCGCAGGCGGTCGCCGGCGCGGTCGAAGCGCTGAAGGCGCGGCGCCTGCCGCGAGAATTCGTCCGCGCGCGTGCGCTCGGCCGCATTCAGCACGACCGCGGCAGGTTCGTCGCTTTCGTGCAGACGCTGATCGACGCGGAGGGCGGGCACCAGCGCTTCGACGTCGCCTTCCGCCGCTGCCTGCGCCGCGACCACTTCGAGCGATGGGTCCCGATGCGCGAGTTCGCGCGGGAGGTGTGGCGGGCGACGGGCGGGGAGTGATCGCGACCCCCGTGGAACGATCGTGCGATTCCCGGCGCGCGGCCGAAGTCACCGCGCCGGTACCGAGGCGATCCTCACCGGCACGCGCCTGGACCCCCACGCCCGCCCGAACTTCCCGAACCGGCCCGGAATCACCGTCCCGCACTGCCCGCACGCGCCGTCGTCGGTCAGTTGGTAAGAGAGGATCTCGTGCCAGTCGCGCACGATCGCCGGCTTTCCGCAGCCGGGGCAGAACGTCGTGCCGCCGGTGCGGTCGTGGACATTGCCGGTGTAGACGTGACGCAGGCCCTGCGCCCGCGCGATCTCGCGCGAGCGCTCGAGCGTCGCCGGCGGCGTGCGCTGCAGGTCGGTCATCTTGTAGTCCGGGTGGAACGCGGTGAAGTGGACAGGCACGTCGGGCGAGAGCTCGCGCGCGATCCAGCTGCTCATCGCCTCGATCTCGGCGGGCGAGTCGTTCCTGCCGGGGATGAGCAGCGTGGTCAGCTCGAGCCAGCAATCGGTCTCGTGGTGGATGAACCTGAGCGCATCCAGGACCGGGCCGAGCCGCGCGCCGCAGAGCTTCACGTAGAACTCGTCGGTGAACGCCTTGAGGTCGACGTTCGCGGCGTCCATCTTCGCGAAGAATTCGCGCCGGGCCTCGACGCCGATGTAGCCGGCGGTCACCGCGACGGTCGCCACGCCGGCCGCATGGCAGGCGTCGGCCGCATCCATCGCGTACTCGGCGAAGATGACCGGGTCGTTGTAGGTGAACGCGACGCTGCGCGCGCCGGTGTCGACCGCGGCGCGCGCGATCGCCTCGGGCGAGGCGCGATCCATCAGCGTGTCCATTTCGCGCGACTTGCTGATGTCCCAGTTCTGGCAGAACTTGCAGGCCAGGTTGCAGCCGGCGGTACCGAACGAGAGCACCGGCGAGCCCGGGTAGAAGTGGTTGAGCGGCTTCTTCTCGATCGGATCGATGCAGAAGCCCGACGAGCGACCGTAGGTCGTGAGCACGATGCCGTCGCCGTCACGCGCACGCACGAAGCAGGCGCCGCGCTGGCCCTCGTGCAGCTTGCAGTCGCGCGGGCACAGGTCGCACTGGACGCGCCCGTCGTCGAGCTTGTGCCACCAGCGGCCCGGATGGGTGGTCATCGGCGAACCTCGACGCCGCCCGAGCGCGCGTCGTCCTCGGACCATTTCGCCACCGAATAGCGCGCGCAGCGGATTTCCCCGTTCCAGGCGTCGACCGGCAGTCCCGCCTTGCGCTTCAGATGCGCGACGAAGTCCGCCGGATCGGGCAGCGACTTCCAGACC
Organism: Burkholderiales bacterium; assembly: GCA_020851255.1. GTDB lineage: Bacteria > Pseudomonadota > Gammaproteobacteria > Burkholderiales > Casimicrobiaceae > VBCG01. Next base: position 7,933 of record JADZDA010000015.1, read on the forward strand.
TGCGGAAGAAACGTCGCGCGACGCGAGCCCAGCGCGAGGATCAGTCCGTCGACGCCGGGGCGCAGGCGCGAGAGCAGGTCGTCCTCGCCGGCGACGTCGAGCGGCTCGGCCGCCGACAGGAGCGACACCTCGACGGTGGTCGACTCGAACTCGCGCGCGGCGAGCGGCGGGAAGCGCGGGTCGTGGAACGCCGCCGACCGCGCGTTCTCGCGCACATCGTGACGCAGCGCGCGATGCGGTTCCAGGCTGCCGATGCAGCCGCGCAATTGCCCCGCCTGCAGCAGCGTCACGAAGCTCGCGCCGGGCCGCACGTGCGCCTCGTGCTCGGCGACCGGCGCCGCCGGCCGGCCGAATCGCTCGCCGATCGCCCCGCGCGCGAGCGCGAGCAGCGACCGGCCGAGCGCGGGGTCGTCCGCGGCGACGCGAGCGGCGGCGGGCTTCGTCGCGAACGAGTTCACGTCGCCGCCGTTTCGGTGAAGGCGAACGCCGAGTAGCCGACGACGCGCGAGCGGTCGCCGGCGGTGTCGCCGGAATTGCGCAGATCGAGGAGATCGACCGACAGGCCGCGGCGGCGCGCGCAGGCGACGAGCCCGTTGACCGGCGTCGCACCGCACGCCTGGTCGTGGTCGAGCGTCGCCTGCAGCGACAGGATCGCGTCGGCGGAGGCGCGGTCGAGCGCGCGCGCCTCGTCGTAGCGGTGGTAGTGCGACAGGTCCGACGACACGACGATCAGCGTCTCGGGTCCGCCCCACAGGCGGTCGAGCACCTGCGCGACCTCGCCCGGCGTCGCCTGGCCGACCGCGAACGGGACGACGGCGAACTCGTCGAGCACGAAGGCGAGGAACGGGAGCTGCACTTCGAGCGAATGCTCGTGCGCATGCGCGGCGTCGTCGACGACCACCTGCGGCAGGTCGCGCAGCGACGCGATCGCCTCGACGTCGACCGGAATCACGCCCAACGGCGTCGCGAACGCGGTCACCGAGGGCGCCGCGAGCCCACGCACGTAGGCGCGGTGGGCCGGACCGAGCAGCACGACGCGGCGGATGGTCGCGCGCACCGACGCGAGACGCGCGTACGCCGACGCCGCGATCGGGCCGGAATAGACGTAACCGGCGTGCGGCACGATCAGCGCCTTGGGCGCCGGTCCGCGGGCGGCGGTCGCCGCGTCCAGGCACGCGCGCACCGTCTTCGCCAGCGTCGCCGGCGATCCGGGGTAGAACGTGCCGGCCACGGCGGCCGGTCGTACGTCGCGCATGTCGAACCTCGTGGAACGGGTGGCCGACGGACCGCGCGAACGCGGCCCCGGAGCCGCGGCACGGCCGGAGGACTGGCCCGCCCCCGGCTCCTGCGGTCCAATGTGCGCCCGGGAGGTGGGGGAATCAAGCGGTCCGACGCCGGGGAGACCGGTCAGGGCAGGAATGCCAAACGGCCAGTCGGCTGGCCAGTTGAACACCCCGACCCACGAAACGGATCGGCACCTTCGAAGCGTAGACGCACCTCTCCGCCCTCCTCGACGAAGTCGCGGAAGGGGCCGAGATCGAGATCACCCGGCACGGAGAGGCCATGGCGCGCCTCGTCCCCGCCCGCAACGGCGGGCGGGCCGGCGCCGGAGACGCCATCGCGAGGCTGCGCGTTCGCCAGGGGGCAGACGCTGGGTCGGCACGCGGGGAAGAAACTCCGCGACGAGGGAGGGCGTTGAGCGGACCGATTCGCGTCGGTCAGGGTCGCAGGAGCGAGGGCCGGCGGGAGAGCTTGCGCACCAGTTCGACGGGAATGTCGGTGAGGCCCGGCGCGTCCAGGTCCGCCTTGACGAAGGCGAGAACGTACGAAGGGAACCCGGCGAGGCGCCTCCATGCGGTAACCGGTTCGGCGCCTTCGGCCGCGGCGTCGATCCAAGTCTTCATCTGGTAGCTGTCCCAGAACCGGAAGCGCGGCAACGCGGGGAAATACCGGGGCGAACGCCGGGCGAGCGCCAGCTCGTAGTGCAATTCGTCGGCCGGCGCGCGTGTCCGCGCCCACGCGTCCAGCAAGGGTTCCGGAACCGGGAAACCCAGCGACGCCCGCAGGTAGCCGAACGCGTCGAGCAACTGCAACCGCGCGTGGAAGCGCTCGGCCAGCGCGGCGATGCGCTCCCAGTCGATGTCGGCGGATCGCGCGATCATGAAAGCGTCGACGACCCAGCGGACCAGCGGTGCCGGTGCCCAGCTGTACGCGTTCTGGCTGCGGCGCGCGCCGTGCATGCAGGCGTGGAACAGCTCGTCGGACGGATCGAGACGGTGGACCGCACGTCCCTGGAATTCCGCGCGCGTAGCGCGCCCCCAGAACAGATCGTCGCTGTCGGCCCGCCGCTGCGGCCACAGCGCGTTCCAGTGCAGGTCGAGGTTCGCCTGGTCGCGCACCAGCGCCATGCCGTGCGCGTGGTCGGCGAGCAGGCGCTGGGGGAGACGCTTGGCCGCGCGCCACCCTTCGCGTTCGAGCGCGCCCAGCGCACGTTCCGCGTCGCGATGCGGAACCAGCAGGTCGACATCGGCCATCGGCCGGGTCGCCGGGGCCGGATAGTAGCGGGTCGCGAGCGAGGCGCCCTTGAGCAGCATCGCGTCGATGCGGGCGTTCGCGAGCGTGTCGAGGACCGCGGTCAGCGCGCGGAAGGCGAGCTGGTTGCGGTACCACGCCCGCCGGTAGACACCCTTGGCGATGTCCAGCGTGCGATCGCGGGGTGCGGTTGCCTGCAGCCGGTGCCAGGCGAGCGGCAGCAGCCGCAGCGACTCTTCGTCGATCGCGTCGAGGTCGCTCGACGCGCACCAGCGCTGCCAGGCGGTGAGCGCGTCGGGGATTTCCGCCAGACAGGCGACGAGCAGGAGTTCCTGATCGGCGCGCGGACGGCAGCGCCATTCGGCGGCCGGGCAAGGTGTCGCGCCGGTCATGCCGCGTCGTCGCCGCGCCGCGAACGCGAACCCAGGTACCGGGCATGTTCGCGCACCCGGGGGACGATGTCGGCGATCGAGTCGCCGACCGCGACGACGTGCACCGGCACCCGCGTTACCAGCGCCTTGACGCCCGCGGCGGCGGCGCGCGCCGCGCCCGGCAGCAGGAACACCGTGTTGGGCGCCATCGCGAGGAACGCCCGGCCCGGCGACAGCGCCAGCGGCGGACCGTCCGGTCCCCGGCGCGGGATCGCCACGCCCAACAACGGCGCGCGGCGAACGACGCGATCCGCCAGGTGGCGGTCGAACAGATACACCACCTTCGACGTAACGTCGCTCGCCGCCGCGCTCGCCGCGCCTCGCGTCGAGTCCTCCTGCATCGGCGCTCGCGAAACAGGCGACGCCAGCGCGGGCGCGAGCGCGGGGAAACGGTGCGTGTCGGCGGGATCGAGCTTGGCCGAACAGTAGAGCGAGTGGACCATCGGCGGCTCGCCGGGCTCGACGAGGCACAGGTCGTCACCGAGATAGCCGAGGCCCGCGTCCAGGCACGCGAGCGCGGTGGTCGACTTCCCGGTACCCGACCGCCCGCCGAACAACACCGCACCGCCGCCGATCTCGATCGCCGCCGCGTGCAGAATCGCGAGTCCTCGCTCGGCGAAGACCCAGCCGAGCAGCGGCAGGAGCGGCAGCGCGATCTGGTAGTAGGGCGGCGCGCTCGCGTCGTCGAAGCAGACCGCAGCGCGGCCGAGCGCACGATGCCACAGATACAGCACGCGATAGCCTTCCTGCAGGAGCGCCCGGCCCGCCGCGCCCTCGTAGGACCAGCGCTCGACTCGCTCGCCGCCGTCCGGACGACCGTCGACCAGTGCGGCCGGGAGCGCGGAGAGCGGGTTGCCCGGTGTGTCCCGATCGACGACGTCGATCGTGAGGTCGCAGCGCGCGACCGACGACGACGCCACCTCGTGGTGGGCGAGCGCGCGCATGCAGAGTTCCGCCAGGCGCGGCGAGCCGAAACGCAAACGCAGGCGCGCACCCGCGAGGTCGAGCGTTCGTTCCGGCGCGCCCGGCCGCGGCTCCAGGGCCTCGAGCGAGCGCAGCGCCCGCGCGAAACCCTCGCCGTTCATGTCCCCTCGCCGCCGTCCGTCGGCGATCCCGGAGTCGGCGCGGAAACCGCCCGTCGACGGGCGATCGACCGGGCGAGGACGCGCAGCAATCGCGACTGGTCGGTCGCGACGTCGTTGGTCATGTTCGTGTCGTGACGGCGGTAGTAGAGCGTGATCGCGTCGACGCCGACCTCGGCGACGCCGGCTTCGCGCACGCGCAGCAGCCAGTCGACGTCGTCTCCGCCTCCCCGCGCGTTCTCGTCGAACGGACCCACGGTGGCGAAGACCTCGCGGCGTATGAGGGCGGTGGACACGTTGGGCGCGCGCCACGACTCGTCGACGAATTCCCAGTCACCGGTGCGCGCGCTGCGGACCATCCGGCGCAGGCGCCCCTGCGCGATGCCGCAGCCGGGATGCTCGTCCAGCGCGCACAGCAGGCGCTCGAGCCGGCCCCGCGGCCAGACATCGTCGGCGTCGAGGAAGGCGACCAGGTCGCTGCGCGACGCGCGCAGCGCCGCGTTGCGGGCCGCCGCGACGCCGCGGTTCGCCTGCCGGAGGCAGCGCACCGGCGGTCCGAAGCGCTCTGCGATAGCACCGCTGTCGTCGGTCGATCCGTCGTCGACGACCACGACTTCGTCCACGCGTTCGGCGACGACGCTCTCGATCGCCTCGGCGAGGTAGGCCGCGCCGTTCCACACCGGGATCAGCGCCGCGACGGTCGGGCGCCGGTCACCGGCCACGGTCGGCTCCGGCCCGGCGCCGGTCCAGGGTCATCTTGATCGCGCGCAGATAGTCGGCGTTCGAGCGCACGAGCACCGTGTTGCCGCCGTGGATCCGGCGCCGCGCCACGGTCTCCGCGAGTGTGAGGACATCGAGCCCCAGATCGCGCGCGCGGCTCATCCACTCGACGAATTCGCCGACGCGCAGATGTTCGTCGAAAAACCCGATCCGCCGGATCGCGTCGCGCCGGGCGAGCAGTGTAGTCGCGATCAATCCGGGCACCGGTTGCCGAGCGACGCGCAGCGACATCGACGGTTCCGCGGCGCGCTCGGGCGTGAGGAACTCGACGAGATGGCCGAAGACCAGATCGGCGCCGCCATCCGCCTGCAACGCCCGGCATTGCCGTTCGAGCTTGTCGCGCTCCCAGAGGTCGTCCGAGTCGATGAAGGCGACCGCCTCGCAGGACGCGATCCGGAGGCCACGGTTGCGCGCCGCGCCGATGCCGCGGTTCTCCTGGCGCACGATCGTGAGGCCGGGGCGCGCGTAGCGCTCGACGACCGCGACCGAGTCGTCGGTGGAACCGTCGTCGACGACGATCAGTTCCGCGGGCGGCAGCGTCTGCGCGTAGACGCTCTCGATCGCCTCGCCGACGTAGGCGGCCCGGTTGTACACCGGGAGCACGACCGACACGCGCGTCGCCGGCACGGCGGCTCCGCTCAATCCGGCTTGCGCGGCCATCCGGCGTCGGCGACCTCGTGGATCGGATCGAGGAGGAGCATTTCCTCCATGTCGGTGAATTTCTCGAACACCGGATCGCAGTACGGCGCCGCGGGACGCGCGTTCGTCTCCATCTCCGCCGCCGGCGCGGAGTCCGGAGCAGCGGGACGAATCAACTTCTCGTCGAGCAGTCGGCGCACGAACAGGGCGACCGTCCGGCGGAGCGTCGTCGGATCCAGGCCGTAGCTCCGTGCGACGCCCTCCGTGGCCGCCGAAGCCGGCTGGCCGGCGCATATCCGGCGCCAGATCTCGGACGCACTCGGATTGAGGCTGTAGTAGTGACCCGACTCGAAATCGAGGACGATCGTCTCGCCATCGATGACCTCGCTGATGACGGAGGGATCGTTGACGCGATACCGCGCGCCGTCCGCGTCGGCCGCGTTGCCCGTCTGGTCTGCGTCGTCCACGTCGTTCACGCGTTCCGCGCCGTCCAAGCCGTCCATCAAGTCCCCCGATTCACACGCCGCGCGATTGTCGCACAACCGGCCTCGGCGTCGAAGGTCGCCATGGCCCCGTCGATCAAGACTTCAGCCAGTCGCCGAGATCGCGAGCGAGCAGCCGTTCCAGGGCCCGGACATCCGCTTCGAAGCGCGGCAGCAGCCGCGCCCGGACCCGGGGGTCGAGGCCGGGCGGCCGACGCATCAAGAGGTTCCCGATGCGGGTCGCGACCCGCGGCGACAGGTTGCGGAGCAACAACCGGCGCAGTCGCGGATGGCGGCCGAACGCTTCGCGCACGAGCGCGTTGCGCGGCAGCAGCGAACGGTTGTAGCGCACGCCAACGTCCGGCACGAAGTTCTCCTCGACGCCGATGTAACGGTAGACCTCGCGCATCATCGCGAGCGGATCGCGCGCGAAGTCCTCGAACATCAGTACGAGCACCCTGGCGCGGGGGAATCGGTCGAGAAACGCCCGCAGTCCGTCGTGGTAGAGGCTCGCGCGCACGTACGTGTGGCGCATGCTCCAGTCCTGGCGCCAGCGCTCGTCCTCGGCCGCGACACCGGCCTCGAAATCCGCGAGCGGTTCGAATCCCGATCGGCGGGCGAGCGCCCAGTGTGAATACGCGCGCTCGACCGGGTCGCGCAGCACGCAGATCAGCTTCGCGTCCGGGATCACCCTCCCCATCCGGTCCGCGCTGCGCGAATAGAAGAGGTAGGTGGGCGAGGCCTCGCCGACCGCTCGCGCGTCACCCGCGAGCGCGAACTGCGCCTCGTACTCGGCGCGCGTGCGCGCGCGGTAGCGCGACGCCCCCGGGGGAACCTCGTCCTGCGGCAGGTCACCCAGCGAGAAGTAGTCGGTCTCCTTCTCCGGGCTCATGAACACCTGCGGATGCTGCCGCAGGTACTCGTAGAGCGAGGTCGTCGCGCAGCGCGCCGCGCCGATGACGACGAAATCTGGCAGGCGGATCACGGCGTCGGCCGCGGACGTCGGTGATCGACCATGCCCGGACCACCCGTCGCGGACCGGAGCTACTCCTCGCCGCCGGCGAGCCGCACCACGTACCCGCCGGACTTGTCGTCACGCTCCAGCGCGAGCGCACCCGCGTCCTGCGCGGCCTCCAGCATCGCGTTGAACGAGCGGAAGCCGTAGTACGACTCCGCGAAGCCCGGCCGGACGCGCTTGAGCGCCTGCTTGACCATCGAGCCCCAGACCTTCTCGTCGCCGCCGCGCTCGGCGGCCAGCGCCTCGACCGTGCCGACGATCAGTTCGATCGCCTCGGTGCGGCGCACGTCGTCCGACTTGACGGCCGGCGTTTCTCTCGCAGGCTCGGCCGACGAGTCGGCCGTCGACTCGCCCGCCGCGCGCGCCGGGTCCGCGTCGGCCGCCCCGCCCTTGGTCGTCTTGCGCGCGCGCGAGGTCCGGGGCTTGGGTTCGGCCTTGCCGCCCTTGGCCCCCCTGGCTCCCCTGACGGACTTGGTCTCGGTCCGCACCTCGGGCTTCGGTTCGGCGGGCGCTTCGGCCTCGGCCTTGCCCTCCGCCTTCGCCCTGGGCGCCGCCTTCTTCGCCGCGCGCTTCTTCTGCTCGCGCACGAGGTCGTCGTAGTAGATGAACTCGTCGCAGTTGGCGATCAGGAGGTCGGAGGTCGAGTTCTTGACGCCGACGCCGATCACCGTCTTGGCGTTCTCGCGCAGCTTGGACACCAGCGGCGAGAAGTCCGAATCGCCGCTGATGACGACGAACGTGTCGACGTGCGCCTTGGTGTAGCACAGGTCGAGCGCGTCGACGACCATCCGGATATCGGCCGAGTTCTTGCCCGACATCCGCACGTGCGGGATCTCGATCAGCTCGAAG
>JADZDA010000016.1 GCA_020851255.1 Burkholderiales bacterium
CCGATTACAAAGGGAACGTGACCGTCGTGAAGGATGCCAACGGGACCGTGGTGACGACGACGTCGAACGCGGTCGGGCAGCCGCTGACGGTCGTGGCCAAACTCGCGACACGGTCGCTGCCCGGCCACCCCGGGTTCGCTCTGGTCGGAGGCGATCAAAGGCACACGTACACGTACGACCCGCTGGGCCGCCTCGTCAAGGCAACCACGGATCGCGGGAGCGAGGTGATCCTCGAATACGACGGGCTCGATCGCGTCTTCCGCGAGCACCAGACCTACGCCGGACAGCGCCAGACGACCGAGCGGACGTACGCAGACGACTTCAGCTGGTCGGAGACGGTCTACCCGACGCTGGCCGACGGGACCCGCGTGCGGCACGTCGCGGATCGCATCGGGCGGATCGAGCGCGTCGAGGCGGATGGGCGGATCGTCGCGACGTACACCTACAGCGGGCTGGATCGCCTCGCGGCACGCCGCGCGGGCCCTCTGGTGCAGACGCGCTTCCAGTACGACGATCGCGAACGGCTGACGTTGATGCAGGTGGCGAGGCGGGACGCCGGGGCCGGTCCGCTCGGCCGCGTCGTCTGGGCACAGCGCGCCGCTTACGGGACGCGCGGAGCGGACGAGCTGACCGACACCCGCTTCGGCGACGGATCGGGCCCGGACGTCGTGCTGCGCACGGCATTCTCCCGCGACGGATTCGGTCGCGCGACACTGACCACCACGTCGGTGAGCGCGGTCGTCGGCGCGGGCGGCGCGACCGCCGACGAAACGAGCGCGACCGCCATGCGTTACGACGGGTCCCGCCTCGTCGAGTCGATGGCCTTCGACGGCGTCGCGGGCGGCAAGGCGCGCGCCCTGCGCGTCGACACGCTCGAGTACGACGACAAGGCCGATCGCGTGCGGCACACCGTGACCCAAGGCGGGTTCGACGCCAAGGTCGCAGTGCCGACCGCGATCGGGATGCCCACGGCGATGGCGTCGGCCGAAGTGGCCGCGAAGGGTGAACAAACGTTTGCGTACGACGCCAATGGCAACCTCGTGGCGGACGGCCGCTATCTCTACGCGTACGACTTCCGCAACCGCCTCGTGCTCGTGCAGGACACTTGGGCGCCGTGGGGATACCACGAGTCGGTCCGCTTCGACTACGACGCGGTCGACCGCCGGATCGCGATCCATCGGCTGCGCGACGTCGAGCCGAAGCAGCAGCTCGTATCGTGGGCCCCGCCGTGGATCGGGGGGATGACGTGGCTGGTCTACGACGGCGACCGCGTAATCGTGGAAGCTATCCGCAATCACCCGAAGGCGGGGCCGCTGCCCCGGTTCGTCGCCCGCTACATCCACGGCGGCCGGCCGGGCGAGTTGCTCGCGTTCGATCGCCGGCCGGAAGCCGACCCGAACGAGGACACTCGGCGGTTCTACGTGCACGAGGACCTCAACGGGTCGATACGGGAGGCTTCGGACGCCGACGGACGCCTGCACCCGGTCCGCCAAATGGATGCGCTCGCCGGACGTCCGCTCGGCGAGCGGTCGCCGGGCGAGGCGGTGATGGTCGGACGCACCGGCGTGCGCCTGCCGTACATCGGCGGTGCGGCGCGGGTCGACGGATTCGCGGCGATGATCTATCGCGACGACGTCGCGCGTCACTCCCACGACTACCGGCGCGCGCCCAACTACCACAAGGCCGCCGACCGCGGGCTGTTCGCGGAGTCGATCTCGTCGGCCCAGACCACCGGGCTTGTCGCCCTCGGCGCGGTAACCGCGGCCGCGTTCGCGCCGACGATCGTGGGCGCAGTCGCGCCGTACCTCGGCACGATCGGCTCGTTTGCCGCGCGGCAGACCGCGTTGGGCTACGGGGTCAGCGCGCTGTCAGGCGGCAGCATCTCGTTCGGCGTGTACGGCGGGACGGCGCTCCTCGCCGGGTCGCCCTTCGACGCGAACGAGGCGGCGGCAGCGTTCGCGTCCGGCGCGCTGTTCGGCATGGCTGGCGGCTTCGTCAACGGACTCGGATTCGGGCTCGTCAAGTCGCTCGCAGCCGACGTCGGCGTCAGCTTCGCCGTGGGAACGATGTTGTCCTTGGCCACCGGGGACCCGCTTGCCACCGCTACGAACGACGGGGCGGCCGGCGCGTTGATGGACGGGGTGATCGGATTCGTGGGCGGCGCCTACGGTGCCGCCGCGCGTTCGGTCGCCAGCCGCATGGCGCGCCAGGGCGCCGCGCTGGCGCCGCAACCACCGACGCACACGGCAGCGCCCGCACGCAGGGCCGTGGAGCCGGGCTTCACGGACCCGGCCCTCGCAGAGACCCGGACCGGCGCCTTGCCCGTGCTCGAACCCAATCCGCCCGGATTCGTCCTCGGTCGCAACTCGCAGTGGAGTGGCGACCTGCGCATCCTGGTCCAGGACATGATGTTCGATCTCGACATGGGGTCGAAGGTGTCCCAGGAACTGGCGCGGCGCATTCGCCACGGCCAGCTCACCGTGCGCCTGTACAGCGGACAGGCCGGCGACGGGATCGCTCGCGCCGCCGGATACTGGCATCCCGCGGAGCCCACCGCGGTCAACATCAACATCGACGCGATCCGGCGGATGCCCGGTGGCGGCGGCCGCTTTCGCTCGGAGAGCGCGGCGAGCACGATCGTCCACGAAGGAATTCACGCAATGGGGGGCGGCGAGGTCAGCGCCCACGTGGGACAGGCGATCTTCCTGTACCGGACCTTCCGGCGCGAGATCCTGTCCGTTCCGCGCGGCATAGACCTCACCAAGGGCGTCCTGCCGGCTGTGCGCACCACGCACATCGAACTCCTGAACGTCGTGCGCACGGAGAACATGCACGCGGTTGTCAACCGCATCCTCAGCATCAAGGACGTCTACACGCTGCGCAACATCCGCGGATGGGGACGCCCGGTCGACCCGTGGATCGCGGCGCAAGGAGGGTGGGGCCGCGCGCTCAACATCAACGATCCGATCTACGACGCCATGGAGCGCAATTGGCGCGACTGGATTCCATGGGCCAATGACGCCGAAGGGGCGTTTGGCTACCGGATGGGAATGTGGTGAACGCGCTCGCCCGGGATCCCGCATGATTGCGATCACCGAACCGGTACCAGCGCGTGTCCCGCGACAGGAACTTCGCTGCTAGCGGGCCGGCCCTGCCGGCCGCACCAGATCCCCCCGCTTCGTCGCGAACGGCTGCGCCATCTTCGCGACGCTGAACTGCTGCTGCACGCTGACGATCTCGATGTCGCCGGCGCGGTTCTCGATCGCGCCGAGCACGGCGCCGGTGGCAGGGTCGGTCAGCTCGCGCAGGATCGTGCTCACCGCGAGGACGTCGCCGGGCCTCAGCCCCGCGCCCGCGCCGGCGTTGACGAACACCTGCTCGCCGGCGACGTCGACGACCTTGGCGG